>CANQUI010000016.1 GCA_947626995.1 uncultured Eisenbergiella sp.
CATGTTCCGGCGGATTTTCGATGGAACACGACAAATTCAAAAATTGCTTGAAATATAGCAGGGGATATGATAAAATCAACTTTACCTGAGGTTGATAGGAGGTACTCTAAGATGGAAGTTTTACGGATCATTCTGACGATTGTTTTTATACTGGTGAGTATCGCCCTGACGGTGCTGGTCCTGATGCAGGAAGGCAAACAGGCCGGTCTTGGCGCCATCAGCGGCGCGGCGGAGAGCTACTGGGGGAAGAATAAGGGCCGTTCCATGGAGGGACGTCTGGTCAAGATCACAAAGATCCTTGCCGTTGCGTTTCTTCTTATCGCAGTCCTTTTGAATGTATCCCGGATCTGGGGATAAGGGTCGTCGCAGGAATAGGCATCGTTACAAAAGCACTCCGTCTGCGGAGTGTTTTTTTCATGACGATGAAATGAGGTTGTATGCAGGATCTGTTTTTGGAACGGAAAAAGAAAATATGCGAACTGCTGGAGGATCCGCGCTACGTTCCCATGAAGGAAAAGGAACTGGCTGTCCTGATGCAGGTTTCGCCAAAGGAGCGCCCGGAGCTTACCCGGGCGTTAAACGCTCTGGTGGAGGAAGAAAAGATCGTCCGGACCAGACGGGGATGTTTTGTCAGAGCGAAAGAAAAAATCCGGACGGGGATTTTTTCCGGCAATGCCAGAGGATTCGGTTTTGTCACGGTCAAAGACGAGCCGAATGATTTTTTTATTCCCCAGGAGTATGTGGGAAGCGCGCTGCATGGGGATACGGTCACAATCAGCGCGCTGCCCGTACGGCGCGGACAGCGTCCGGAGGCCAAGATCGTTGCGATCGTAAACCGGGCGGTGACGCAGGTGGTGGGAACCTATCAGGAGCATGAGAATTTCGGCTTTGTGACGCCGGATTGTTCCCAGCCTTTGCCGGACATTTTCATTCCGAGAGAGGGACAAAAAAACGCTGCGGACGGCGTCAGGGTGGTGGCGCAGATTACCGATTACGGGGACGGCATACGAAGTCCCCAGGGCAGGATCACAGAGATCCTGGGGTTTTCCGGCGATCCGGGCGTGGACGTTTTGTCCGTCGTGCGGTCGTTTGAACTGCCGGAGGCGTTTCCCGAAAAAACGCGGAATCAGGCGGAGCGTGTGGCAAAGGAAGTCAGCAGCGCCGACTGTGCCGGCCGCAGGGATCTGCGGGAGGTTTTGATGGTGACCATAGACGGGGAGGACGCCAGGGATCTGGACGACGCGGTGAGCCTGACCGAAAAGGACGGGCTGTTTTATCTGGGCGTTCATATTGCGGACGTGGCCAATTATGTGCAGGAGAATTCCGCGCTGGATTGGGAGGCCAGAAAACGGGGGACCAGCGTGTATCTGGCAGACCGGGTGATTCCCATGCTTCCGCCCGCCCTTTCCAACGGGATCTGTTCGCTGAACGAGGGACAGGACAGGCTGGCGCTTTCCTGCCTGATGCAGATCGATGCGGCGGGAAACGTGGTAAGCGATGAGATTGTAGAGTCCGTGATCCGGGTGGATCGTCGGATGAGTTATTCTCAGGTAAAGCGGATTCTGGAGGATCGGGACGAAGCGCTGATTGGCCGGTACCGGCCGTTGGTTCCCATGCTTTTGCAGATGGAGCGTCTCTCCGGCATTTTGCGGGAGAAAAGAAAAAAGAGGGGCGGCGTGGATTTTGATTTTCCGGAGTGTAAGATCGAACTGGACGCCGGGGGCAATCCCCTTGCCATCGTCCCTTATGAGCGCAGCGTTGCCACCCGGCTGATCGAGGATTTCATGCTTGCCGCCAACGAGACGGTGGCGCAGCATTTTTACTGGATGGAAATTCCCTTCCTCTATCGGACGCACGAAAAGCCGGATCCGGAAAAGATGGATCAGCTATCCCTTTTTCTCTGCAATTTTGGGTACCGTTTCCGGGGCGGTTCGCATCCCGGAAAACTGCAGAAGCTTCTGGAGCAGGTGCAGGGGACGCCGGAGGAGGGCATGATTTCGCGGCTGACGCTGCGCAGCATGAAACGGGCCGCTTATACGACGGAATGTATCGGACATTTCGGGCTGGCGGCGCCGTATTACTGTCATTTTACTTCTCCCATCCGGCGGTATCCGGACCTGCAGATTCATCGGATCATCAAGGAGTTTTTGCGCAAACGTCTGTCGGAGGAGAGAATGGCGCATTACAGGGAGCTTCTGCCGGAAGTGGCCCGGCATGCTTCCGCGACGGAACGGCGCGCCGACGAGGCTGATCGGGAAGTCCAGAAGATGAAGAAAGCGCAGTTTATGGAAGCGCATATCGGAGAAGAATATGAGGGCGTGATCTGCTCCGTAACAGGCTGGGGATTGTATGTGGAACTGCAAAATACCGTGGAAGGGCTGATACACGTCAGCAGCCTGACGGGGGATTATTATGTGTATGACCGGGAGCGCTGCGAGCTGGTGGGCGAACGGACCCATAACCGCTACCGGCTGGGGCAGAAGCTTCGGGTAAGGGTGGCGGCCGCGGACCGTATTGCGCGGACGGTGGATTTTGTGCCGGTTTTGGGGGAGTAGAAGGCGCGGGAGGTTGTTATGGCAAAGGATTCGCAGAAACTGATTGCAAACAATAAAAAGGTCTTTCACGATTTTTTTGTGGAAGAACAATACGAAGCCGGGCTGGTTTTGCACGGCACGGAGGTCAAGAGCCTGCGCATGGGCAAATGCAGTATTAAGGAAGCGTTTGTCCAGATCGACAAAGGGGAGCTGTATGTCTATGGCATGCACATCAGCCCGTATGAAAAGGGAAACTTATTCAATAAGGATCCGCTGCGGACGAGGAAGCTTCTGATGCATAAGGAACAGATCCATAAGCTGGCGGGCAAATGTAAGGAAAAGGGCTATACCATCATGCCCCTTCAGGTCTATTTCCGGGACGGCCGGGCGAAGATGGAGATCGGGCTGTGCCGCGGCAAAAAGCTGTACGACAAGCGGCAGGACATCGCCAAACGGGATCAGCGCAGAGAAATGGAAAAGGAGTTTAAAATCAAAAATCTTTCCTGAGACGGACGATCCTTGCGCCGCTCTTTTTTCCGGGGTTGTCAGGCATTGAAAACCTTTTTCCTTTGTGGTATCATAAATCGGAAAGGTTGCGCCCAAAAAGGCGCAGCCGGTCATGACGGAGCGAAAGGAGCGTTTAGGGATGAAACCGTTAAAGACGTTGCTTGCACATCTGGAGTTTGTATGCGAAAGAGGAAGTCTGGATCGACAGGTGAGCGCCGTGGTGCACGATTCCCGAAAGGTAACGGCGGGGTGTCTTTTCCTCTGCATCGCGGGCGCCAATTTTGACGGCCACGACGCGGCGGCGGAGGCGGTGGAGAAAGGGGCGGCAGTCCTGGTGACGGAAAAGGAGACGGCCCTTGCTGCACAGGAAGACGTTACCGTCATCCGGGTAGCGAGCACCCGCTATGCCATGGCACATATCGCGGCGGCATGGTTTGATCATCCGGCAAAAAAGCTGACCACGATCGGCGTTACGGGCACAAAAGGAAAGACCACCACCACCTATCTGATCAAGTCCATTCTGGAAAACGCCGGCAAAAAGGTGGGGCTTGTGGGCACCATCGAGGTGATCATCGGCGATACCCATATCCATGCCGGCAATACCACGCCGGAATCCTATCTGCTGCAGGAGTATTTTCATCGAATGGTGCAGGAAGGCTGCGACACGGTGGTGATGGAGGTTTCTTCCCAGGCGCTGATGCTGCACCGCACCCAGGGCTTTCTTTTTGATTTCGGGATCTTTACCAATCTGGAAGCCGATCATATCGGGCCCAACGAACATCAGGATTTTGCGGATTACCTGCACTGTAAGAGCCTTTTGTTCCGACAGTGCAGAGTGGGGATCGTCAATTGCGACGATGCGCACTGGCGGCAGGTGACAAAAGACTGCACCTGCGCCGTGGAGACTTACGGATTGTCGCAGGACGCGGATCTTAGAGCCGACGGGCTTTCTTTTACCAACGACGACGGGCATCTGGGCGTAGCCTTTTGCGTTTCGGGGCTTTTGCACATGCGGGCGAAGATCGCGATGCCGGGCCGGTTTTCCGTTTATAACGCGCTGGCGGCCATGGCGATCTGCCGGCATTTTGACGTTTCCAGGGAAGATATCCGCAGGGCCCTGCTTTTGGCGAAGGTGAGGGGACGCATCGAAACGGTGCCGGTTTCTCCCGATTATACCGTGATCATTGATTATGCGCACAACGCCATGGCGCTAAACAGCCTGTTGACCACGCTCAGGGAATATGAGCACGGACGGCTGATCTGCATCTTCGGGTGCGGTGGCAACCGGTCAAGGGACAGGCGCTTTGAGATGGGAGAGGTTTCCGGCCGGCTGGCGGATTTTACCATCATCACCTCCGACAACCCCCGGTTTGAGGACCCCAACGCCATTGTGGAGGATATTGTGACCGGGATTCGGAAAACGGACGGCGCCTACGTGACCGTCCCGGACAGAAAAGAAGCCGTCGCCTACGCCATCGACCACGCCCGTCCCGGCGACATCATTGTGCTGGCGGGAAAAGGACATGAGGATTATCAGGAAATCCGGGGCGTGAAATATCACATGGACGACAGGGAACTGATCGAAGCGGCGGCAGCGGAAAGAGGCATTTCCTTTTGATGAACAGATTTGCAAATGTGATCGTGGATATTTCCCATGAAAAACTGGATCGCCCTTTCGGGTATAAGGTGCCTGCGCCTTTGCGGGACAGGATAAAGCCCGGCGCGCGGGTGCGGATCCCTTTCGGGAAAGGGAACGGACTGCGCACGGGCTATGTCATTGAGCTGTTTGACGGGACGGACTTTCCGGAAGAAAAAATGAAGGAGATCGACTCCGTGCTAAAAGACGCCGATCTGCCGGAGCAGCGCCTGATCGCGCTGGCGGCGTGGATGAAGCATCAGTACGGCTCCACGATGATCGCCGCCCTAAAAACGGTGCTGCCGGCCCGCCGGAGGGTGCGGGAAAAGGAAAAAAGAGAGATCGGCCTTTTGCTCTCGAAAGAAGAGGCCAAAACAAAGCTCCAGTTTTATGAAAAAAAACATTATACCGCCCGGGCCAGGCTCATGCGGGAGCTGCTCCAAAAAGAAGTCCTGCCCTGGGAGTTTGCGGTAAAAGAAAGGAATGTTTCCGCCGACTCCCTGAAGAAAATGATGCAGGAGGGCGTGATCGGCCTGCGCAGCGAAACGCTCTATCGCAACCCGGTCCGGATGAAAGAGGACCGGGAAGAGAAAAAGACGCTGAGCGCCGATCAGCAGTATATTGTGGACCGCGTGCTGGAGGATTATGACGCCGGCCTGCGCAAACCGAGTCTGATCCATGGGATCACCGGCAGCGGGAAAACGGAGGTTTATCTGGCGCTCATCGAGGGCATGATAAAAAGAGGCAAGCAGGCCATTGTCCTGATCCCCGAAATCGCGCTGACCTATCAGACGGCGCTTCGTTTTTACCGGCAGTTTCAGGATCGCGTCTCGGTGATGAATTCCTCTTTGAGCACAGGGGAAAAACAGGATCAGTACGAGCGGGCCAAAAAGAGGCAGATCGATGTGATCATCGGTCCCCGATCCGCGCTTTTCGTGCCGTTTCCCGATCTGGGGATGATCCTCATAGACGAGGAGCATGAGAGCAGCTATAAGAGCGAGACCATGCCCAAATATCACGCCCGGGAGGCCGCGCTTGAGCTGGCCCGGCTTTCCGGGGCCATCGTGGTAATGGGATCCGCGACCCCTTCCCTGGAGAGTTATTACCGGGCAAAAACCGGAGAGTTCGCTTTTTACAGGCTCAAAGAGAGGCTGGCCGGCGGACGGCTGCCGTCGGTATTTGTGGCGGATCTGCGAAAGGAGCTGCGGGAGGGCAATCGTTCCATCTTTTCCCGGACGCTGCAGGAAAAACTGGAGGCCTGCTTAAGCAGGGGCGAACAGGCCATGCTGTTTCTCAACCGGCGGGGGTATGCGGGGTTTGTATCCTGCCGAGCCTGCGGCTATGTGTGCAGGTGCCCCCATTGCAGCGTTTCCCTTTCGGAGCACCGGGCAAAGCGGATGCGCCCCGGCGGCGACAGGGCGGGCAGAGGACGCCTGATCTGTCATTATTGCGGGTATGAACAGGAAGCGCCGTCCGTTTGTCCTTCCTGCGGTTCCCGTTATATCATGGGCTTTAAGGCGGGGACGGAACAGATTGTACAGCAGCTGGCGCTGCAGTTCCCGGATGCGCGGACGCTGCGCATGGACGCGGATACCACCCGGACAAAGGACAGCTATGAATCCATTCTTTCGGCCTTTGCCAACCGGGAGGCGGATGTGCTGGTGGGCACCCAGATGATCGTAAAGGGGCATGATTTCCCGTATGTGACCATGGTGGGGATCCTGGCGGCGGATCTTTCCCTTTCCGCAGGGGATTACCGGGCCGCCGAACGGACGTTTCAGCTGCTGACCCAGGCGGCGGGCAGAGCGGGACGGGGGACGCGGCCGGGCGAGGTGGTCATTCAGACCTATCAGCCGGAACATTACAGCATCCGCTATGCGGCGGCGCAGGATTACGACGGGTTTTATGAAGAGGAGCTTACCTATCGCACCCTTTTGTCCTATCCGCCGGTTTCGCACATTCTGGCAATCCAGATTTTTTCCGAACGGGAAGAGGACGCGCAAAGCGCGGCGGAGGAAGCGGCAAAGGAAGCAAGGCGTCTCGCCGCCGGATGGGAACCGGCGGATCCTGTTGCCCCTTTTGGGAAAAAACCGGTTCCCGATACCGTCATCATCGGGCCTGCCCCCGCGCAGATCGGCAAAATCAAGGATGTGTACCGCTACGGCGTATATATAAAGAACAAAGAATATCAGAAGCTGGTTCGGATCAGGGACGCGGTGGAAAAAATGCGGGCCGCACAGGATCGGCCTGCGGGCAACTGTCAGTTCGACTTTGATCCGATTAACGTTTATTGACGGCGGCTTAAGCGGCAGGCTGCCAGGGGAGGAAAAGCAAAGATGGCGATTCGAAATATCAGGACGATGGGAGATCCCATTCTGACAAAAACGTGTAAACCGGTAAAGGAGATGACGCCCCGTCTCCGGGAGCTGATCGACGATATGTTTGACACCATGTACGAGGCGGAGGGCGTAGGGCTGGCGGCGCCTCAGGTGGGGGTTCTCAGACGGATCGTGGTCATTGACACCACGGGAGAGGATCCGCTGGTGATGATCAACCCCCGCATTGTCGAAACGAAGGGGGAACAGACCGGCGGAGAGGGCTGTCTTTCCGTACCGGGCAAGACGGCCACCGTGACCCGGCCCGATTATGTAAAGGCCGAGGCGCTGGACGCGGATATGCGGCCGTATGAGATCGAAGCCACAGAGCTTCTGGCCCGGGCGATCTGTCATGAGCTGGATCATCTGGAAGGAAAGCTCTACGTGGAGATGGCGCAGCCCGGCAGCCTGATGGATACGGAGTTATACTACGAACAGGAAGAGGAAAAAGAAAAATGAGGATCGTATATATGGGAACGCCGGATTTTGCGGTGGGACCGCTCAGGGCGCTGCTGCGTTTTGGCCATGAGATCGCAGCGGTCGTGACCCAGCCGGACCGGCCCAGAGGCAGAAGCGCAAAACCACAGCTTTCTCCGGTAAAGGAATTTGCCCTGCAGCAGAACATCCCGGTCTTTCAGCCCGAAAAGATCAAAAAGCCGGAGGCGGTAAAACAGCTTCAAAGCTATGGGGCGGATGTGTTTGTGGTGGCGGCTTTCGGCCAGATCCTCTCGCAGGAGATTCTGGACATTCCCCCGCTTGGCTGCCTGAACATCCATGCGTCCCTTCTTCCCGCCTATCGGGGCGCGGCGCCGATCCAGTGGGTGATTTTAAACGGAGAGCAAA
Source organism: uncultured Eisenbergiella sp. (assembly GCA_947626995.1). GTDB lineage: Bacteria > Bacillota > Clostridia > Lachnospirales > Lachnospiraceae > Gallintestinimicrobium. The sequence goes on from CANQUI010000016.1 coordinate 7,896, forward strand.
AAACCGGCGTCACCATTATGCGTATGGACGCCGGATTGGACACCGGCGAGATGCTTGCAAAAGAAGAAGTGCCCATCGCTCCTCTGGAAACGGATGAAAGCCTGCACGATAAGCTGATGGAGGCCGGCAGCCGCCTGATCGTGGAGACGCTGCCCAGGCTTGCGGCGGGAGAACTGCAGGGACAAAAACAGGACGACGCCAAAAGCTGTTATGCGAAGATGCTGACCAAAGAGATGGGCAAAATTGACTGGACGCACAGCGCCGTGGAAATTGAGCGAAAGGTCCGGGGACTGTATTCCTGGCCCGGCGCCTACAGCTTCTATCGGGGAAAGCAGATCCGGATCTTTGAGGCGCAGGCGCTGGAGAGCGAAGCGCCCGCTGCAAATGCCCCCGGAACGGTCTGTCAAATCGGCAAGGACGCCTTTTTGGTCGCTGCGGGACAGGGGGTTTTGAAGGTTTTATCGGTACAGATGGAAGGAAAAAAGAGAGTGACGGCCCGGGATTTTCTGAACGGCTGTCGGATGGAAAGGAGCGAACGATTGGGATGATGGGATATTATTACTATGACGCCACATATTTTCTGGTGCTTTTGGGCGCGGTGCTGTCGATGCTCGCCAGCGCCGGGGTAAACGGTACGTTCCGGCGGTACAGTAAGACGGGCAGCAGGTCCGGAAGAACAGGGGCGCAGGCCGCCAGAGAGATTCTGGATCGAAATGGGCTCTACGATGTGAAGGTGGAACATATCAACGGCAATCTGACGGATCATTATGATCCCAGAAGCAAGGTGCTGCGTCTGTCTGACGCCACCTACGGCGAAACCAGCGTGGCGGCGGTGGGCGTGGCGGCCCATGAGTGCGGGCATGCGGTACAGGATTCGGAGGATTATGCGCCGCTGCGGATCCGGTCAAGGCTGGTGCCCGCCGCCAACTTCGGATCCCGGTTCGGACTCCCGATCTTTGTGCTGGGTCTGTTATTCGGTTCGAATGAACTGCTGATGCAGATCGGAATCTGGGTATTTTTGCTGTCGGTGCTCTTTCAGTTCGTGACGCTTCCGGTGGAGTTTGACGCCAGCCGCCGCGCGCTGGCGCTGTTGACGGACTACGGGATTTTAGATGAGGAAGAAGTGAACAAAAGCCGAAAGGTGTTAAGGGCGGCGGCCATGACCTACGTGGCGGCAGCGGCGGCCTCCATTTTGAATCTGCTGCGGCTTTTGCTGATCGCCAACCGGCGGAAGAGAGATTAGGCGGGAAACGAAGGATGAACGCAAGAGAACTGGCGCTGGATCTGTTTTTGGAGGCGGAAAAAAGCGGCGCCTATATCGGCGAACTGGTGCGGGAGACCCTGGATAAGTACGATTATGAAGATCCCCGCGAAAAAGCCTTTTTGAAACGGCTGACGGAAAGCACCTTAGAGCATGGGATCGCCCTTGACTGGGCGTTAAACGCCTGCTCCAGCACGCCTGTGGACCGGATGAAGCCGTTTATTTCCCACCTGCTTCGCCTGTCCGCCTGTCAGATCCTGTATCTGGACCATGTGCCGGATCGCGCCGCCTGCAGCGAGGCGGTAAAGATTGCGAAAAAAAGGGGGTTTTCCTCCCTGTCCGGCTTTGTAAACGGGGTGCTGCGCGCGCTTTCCCGAAACAAGGAGCGGCTGGAATGGCCGGACCGGGATGCGGATCCTGTCCGTTTTCTTTCCGTACGCCATAACGTCCCGGAATGGATGATCGGGATGTGGATTGAACAGTATGGCGCCCGTAAGACCGAAGAGATTCTGCAGGGGCTTGCGGTCAGAAGACCGGTGACCATACGCTTTTCGGAATCCGTATCCCGTTCGCCGAAGGCGGAAGCGTGCCTGCAGGCCATAGAGAAGAAGGGCGTCGCCATCCGCCGCCATCCGCTCTGGCCCGATGCCTGGGAACTGATCGGATGCGGCGGCGTCGCCTCCCTGCCCGGATATGCGGAGGGGCTTTTTTATGTACAGGACGTGGGCGGCATGCTGGCGGTGGCGTCGGCGGGGATCCTGCCCGGTATGCGGGTGCTGGACCTTTGCAGCGCGCCGGGCGGAAAGGCGCTGCTGGCGTCGGAATATGCCGGAGCTACAGGGACGGTGCTGGCCGGAGACCTTTCCCAACAACGGATCGAAAGAATGAAGGAGAACATAGCCCGTATGGGCGTCGGCAACATCAGGACGCGGCAGTGGGACGCCTGCGTCACACAAGAAGGCATGGAGGAATGGGCGGATGTGCTGCTGGCGGACGTTCCCTGTTCCGGGCTTGGGGTCATGGGCCGGAAAAAGGAGATCCGTTACCGGATCAGACCGGAGGATCTTACGGCGCTGTCCGCCCTGCAAAGGCAGATTATTTCCGCATCCTGGCGCTACGTGAAAAAGGGAGGCGTCCTTTTGTATTCCACCTGCACGATCAACCGGCAGGAAAACGAAGCGATTGTAAAAGAACTGACAGAGCGGTATCCCTTTGTCACAGAAAGCCTGGATATGTATCTGCCGGAGCAGCTTTGGAATGAGCAGACGAAAAAGGGGATGCTGCAGCTGTGGCCGGGAGCGTCGCATACGGACGGATTTTTTATGGCCCGGCTGCGCCGAATCGACAAAGAAGACTGAAGGAGAGGGTCGCCTGGCCGCGGCCGACGGAGGAAGAGATGGAAGATATCAAATCCATGGAGTATGACCGGCTGCAAACGGTGCTTACCGATATGGGAGAGAAGCGTTTCCGGGCCGGACAGCTTTATGACTGGATGCATCGCAAGCTGGCGGCGGACTATGGGGAAATGACGGACCTGCCGCTGTCTTTGCGCAGCCGGCTGGAGAGGGACTATCCGCTGACCGTCCTTCAGACGGTGCAGGTGCAGACCTCCCGCGCGGACGGGACGCAGAAGTTTTTGTTTTCCCTGGGAGACGGGGAACTGACGGAAAGCGTCCTGATGCGTTACAGGCACGGGATCAGCGTCTGCATTTCCTCGCAGGTCGGCTGTCGGATGGGATGCCGGTTCTGCGCGTCCACGCTGGACGGCAAGAAAAGGGATCTGCGCCCGTCCGAGATGCTGGAACAGGTCTATGGGATCAGCCGCATCGTGAAAGAACGGGTGAGTCATGTGGTGGTGATGGGAACGGGAGAACCGCTGGACAATTACGACAACCTGCTGGTTTTTTTAAGGCTTTTGACGGAAGAGAAGGGGCTGCATATCAGCCAGCGCAATGTGACGGTTTCCACCTGCGGCATCGTGCCCGGTATCTACGCGCTGGCAAAGGAAAACCTGCAGATCACCCTGGCCCTTTCCCTCCATGCGCCCACGGATGAAAAGCGAAGACAGATCATGCCCGTGGCCAACCGCTATGGCATCGGGGAGCTGACAGAGGCCTGCCGGGCCTATTATGCGGCCACCGGCAGGCGGATCACATGGGAATACAGTCTGATCGGCGGCTTCAACGATACCCTGCAGGACGCCGACGCGCTGGCGGCGCTGGCGCGGCCGTTGTCCTGCCATATCAATCTCATACCGGTCAATCCCATTCAAGAGCGAAATTACGCCCCGTCTTCCCGGGCCGTGGTGGAGGCGTTTAAAAACAGACTTGAAAAAAACAAAATAAATGTTACTATAAGAAGAGAAATGGGACGGGACATCGACGGGGCGTGCGGACAGCTGCGCCGCCGGCAGATGCAGCGGGACGCGAAGGGGTGAACGCGACGGATGAATGCTTATGCGATTACCGATATCGGAAGAAAGCGCATGATGAATCAGGATTATGCGTATCTGTCATTGGAAAAGATCGGAGGACTGGAAAATCTTTTCATCGTGGCGGACGGCATGGGCGGCCATCGCGGCGGCGGTATGGCTTCGCGCCTTGCGGTGGAGTCGATCCTTTCGGAACTGGCCGTCGCCCGGGAAACCGGGCCGGAACGGATACTGACCGACGCGATTCGCTCCGCCAACCGGGTCATTTTGCAAAAATCGCTGGAGGACGACCGGTTCGCCGGTATGGGGACGACCGTGGTGGCGGCCACCTACCGGGATGAAAAGCTTGTGGTGGCCAATGTGGGAGACAGCCGCCTCTATGTGGCGGATCAAAACGGGATCCGTCAGATCACCCGGGATCATTCTCTGGTGGAGGAGATGGTCCGCTCCGGAAGTCTGAGCCGGGAACAGGCGCGCAATCATCCGGAACGGAATATTATTACAAGAGCGGTGGGCGTTGAACGGGCGCTGAATGTGGACTGTTTCTGCGTGCGGATGAAACCTGGCGATCAGGTGCTTTTGTGCTCGGACGGTCTGACGAACATGCTGGAAGATGAAGAGATCAGGGGGATTTTGACGGAGAAGGGCAGCGTAGAGGAAAGAGCCAGAAAACTGGTGCGCACGGCCAATGAGCATGGGGGAAGAGATAATATCGCGGTGATCGTTATGGAGCCGTTTTCAGATGAGGTGAATTTATGATCAGAGTTGGAATTGTAATCGGGGACCGCTATGAGATCCTGGAACGGATCGGGACCGGCGGGATGTCCGATGTCTATAAGGCGAAGGATCACAAGTTAAACCGCCATGTGGCTGTCAAGGTTTTAAAACAGGAATTTTCCGAAAATACGAACTTTGTTTCCAAATTCCGGGTGGAGGCCCAGGCGGCAGCCAGCCTGATGCACCCCAATATCGTAAACGTTTACGATGTGGGAGAAGAAAACGGCGTCTATTATATCGTCATGGAACTGGTAGAGGGGATCACCCTCAAAAAGTACATCGAAAAGAAAGCGCGGCTCTCCTTTAAGGAGGCGGTGAGCATCGCCATCCAGGCGTGTATGGGCATCGAAGCGGCGCATAAGAATCATATCATTCATCGGGATATCAAACCGCAGAACATCATTATTTCCAAAGACGGCAAGGTGAAGGTGACGGATTTTGGCATTGCAAAGGCCGCCACCAGCAATACCATTACCTCCAATGTCATGGGGTCTGTCCACTATACCTCCCCCGAACAGGCGCGGGGCGGTTACAGCGACGAAAAGAGCGATATTTACTCCATGGGCATCACACTGTTTGAAATGCTCACCGGCAGAGTGCCTTTTAACGGGGAGACGACGGTGGCGATCGCCATCAAACACATTCAGGAGGATATGCCCTCGCCCCGGGATTACGTCCCGGAGATTCCCGTCTGCGTGGAACAGATCGTTTTAAAGTGTACCCAGAAAAGCCCGGACAGACGCTATCTGACCATGGCGGCGCTGATCGAGGATCTCAAAAGGGCCCTGATGTCGCCGGACGAGGATTTCGTGCAGCTGGAGGATCCCGACGAAAGCATGGCCACCCGGGCCGTGGCAGAAAAAGAGCAGGGAGAGATCCGAAAGCAGGGAAAGAAAAAAGAACCGTCCAGGGAGGAGGTCCGCCTCAAGAAAAACAGCGCGCCCGCCCCGAAAAAGAAAAAGCCGGTGATCGAGGAGGACGATGACGACCAGGAGGATGAGGACGATATCCGGATGGAGCGGATCACCACGGGACTGGCGATTGCGGGAGCGGTGCTGATCGGCTGTCTGGCGATCTTTTTTGTGGGAAAGACAATTGGAATTTTCGACCTGCAGCCCGCATCGGGGACGGTGACCATGATCAGCGTGGAGGATATGGGAGAGCAGGAGGCCGTCAACGAGCTGGAGCAGAGAGGACTGAAGGTGGACGTGGTATACGCCCCGTCCGATACAGTGGAGGAAGGGAAGGTCATTTCCGCCAACGTGCAGGAGAATACCATCCTTTCCCAGGGAAGCCGCGTGGTGCTGACGGTGAGCCGGCAGGATACGGGCAATCAGATCCCGGTGCCTGCGGTGCAGGGCCTTTTGGAGGCGGACGCCACGGCGACGCTTTCCCGCAGCGGGTTTGAAGTGGTAAAGTCCGAAGGATATTCGGATACGGTGGAAAAGGGAAAGGTCATCAGTCAGATGCCGGAGGGAAATACCTACGCGTCGTCCGGGACCCAGATCTCCATTGTCATCAGCCAGGGCCCCGATATGGACAATAAGGTGACCATGCCCGATGTGATCGGGCTGGAGCTTGACGAAGCCCTCGCCATCTTAGCGGAGTACGGTTTGATGCAGGGAGCGGTGACGGAGGTGTACAACGAGGATCCCAATCTGATCGGGAGAGTCTGCTATACCAGTTATACGGTCGGCGCGCCGGTGGTGCCGGGTACCCAAATCGATCTGCAGATCAGCAAAGGCCCCGAGGAAGCCACCTATATGTATCGGGATCCCATCCAGAGCCCGGCGGACCTGGATCCGGAATACAAAGAGGGAACGGAATGTACCGTGACCATCACCGGGCAGTCGGGGACGGAATACTTTAAGACCACCGTGCGTTCTTTCCCGATTACGTCGGTGAACCTGCGCGGCGTGCCGGACCCGGCGGCGCTGATCACATACGAGTATAGCGTGGAGCAGCCCGCGCATACCGAGACCAACGAAAACGGAGAAACGGTGGCCGTACCGGGCAGTAAGGTGCCCCGCGCGACAAACCGCACCGTGTTCTTTATGCTGGAAGGATAAGTGGATGGAGGGAAGGATTGTCAGAGGGATCGGCGGCTTTTATTTCGTGCATACCGGAGACAGCGTCTATGCCTGTAAAGCCCGTGGAATCTTCCGCAAAGAGAATATCAAACCCCTTCCGGGCGACCGGGTCTTGATCCGCGTCCTGAGCGAAGAAGAAAAAGAGGGGAGCATCGAGCAGATTCTGCCCCGCAAAAACGAACTGATCCGGCCCGCCGTGGCCAATATCGACCAGGCGCTTGCCGTGTTTGCCATCACATCCCCCGGGCTGAATTTCAATCTGCTGGACAGATTGCTGGTTACGCTGAAACGCCGGGAAATTCCCGCCGTGTTGGTGTTCAATAAAAAGGACCTGGCGTCCGAGAGCCAGATTGCGGAAATTGAGGCGCATTATGCAGGAAGCGGATATCCCTGTTTCTTTGTGAGCGCAAAGACCGGGGAGGGGATCGAGGCGCTGCGCTGCCGGATGCGGGGCAAGACCTCGTCGGTGGCCGGGCCATCCGGCGCAGGGAAATCTTCCCTGATCAACCTGCTGCAAGAGGAAGAAAGACTGGATACCGGCGAGATCAGCCAAAAGATCCAGCGGGGGCGGCATACCACCCGGCATACCCGGCTTTTATATATGGAAAAGGATACGTACATTCTGGATACGCCCGGTTTTTCCTCCGTGGAATTTTACGATCTGCAAAAGGAAGAGCTGGGGGACTGTTTTCCGGAGATCCGGGAAAGGAAGGACGCCTGCCGTTTCGCGGGCTGTTCCCATCTGAGCGAACCGGACTGCGCGGTGAAGAAGGCGCTATTAGAGGGCGCCGTCAGCCGGGGAAGATATGAAAGCTATCGGCTCTTTTATGAGGAATTAAAGGAGCGGAAAAAATACTGAACAGGAAAGAGGAAACCCATGAAATTAGGAATCGTCGGCCTGCCCAACGTAGGCAAGAGCACATTGTTTAATTCTTTGACCAGGGCAGGGGCGCAGTCCGCCAATTACCCGTTTTGCACCATCGATCCCAACGTCGGCATCGTGGAGGTGCCCGATGAGCGCATCCGGCTTTTGGGAGAGCTGTATCATACCAAAAAGGTGACGCCGGCTGTGATCGAGTTTGTGGACATTGCCGGCCTGGTCAAGGGCGCGTCCAAGGGAGAAGGGCTGGGCAATCAGTTTTTGGCCAATATCCGGGAGGTGGACGCCATCGTCCATGTGGTGCGCTGTTTCGAGGACGGCAATGTGATCCATGTGGACGGAAGCGTGGACCCGATGCGGGATATCGAGACCATCAATCTGGAGCTGATCTTTTCCGATCTGGAAATTCTGGAGCGGCGGATCGCAAAGACGGCCAAGGGCGCGCGTATGGATAAGGCCCAGGAGCGGGAGCTGCAGATGTTAAACCGTCTGAAGGAGCGTCTGGAAAACGGGGATATGGCCATCGGATTTCCCTGCGAGGGGGAAGAGGAGGCCGCCGCTTTCGCGGCATTGAATCTTTTGACCGCAAAGCCGGTGATCTATGCAGCCAATGTGTCCGAGGACGATCTTGCCAATGACGGCGCGGACAATGAAGGCGTGCAAAAGGTGCGGGACTATGCGGCAAAAACCGGCAGCGAGGTGTTTGTGATCTGCGCCAGAATCGAGGAAGAAATATCGGAGCTGGACGAGGAAGAACGGCAGATGTTTCTGGACGATCTGAACGTAAAGGAATCCGGCCTTGAGAAGCTGATCCGCGCCAGCTACAGTCTGCTGGGACTGATGAGTTTTCTGACGGCGGGCGAGGACGAGTGCCGGGCCTGGACGATCCGAAAGGGGACGAAGGCGCCCCAGGCGGCGGGCAAAATCCATTCGGATTTTGAGCGCGGCTTTATCAAGGCGGAGGTGGTCAATTACCGGGATCTTTTGTCTTTGGGATCGCTGGCGGCGGCCCGGGAGAAAGGGCTTGTGGGAATAGAAGGAAAGGATTATGTGGTGCAGGATGGGGACGTGATCCTGTTTCGGTTTAACGTATAAAGGATTCCAAAAGCGGACGCAGGCGGCTTTGCCTGCGTTCTTTTTTTTGCAAAAAAAGGGTTGCAAACTACGCGTCCATGCGCTATGATTGTAATAGAAGTGGAGGAAAGTGGAGGAGAATGGTGTAAAGTGGTGCCAAAACCCTCCCGGCTTTTGCAAAACCGAAACGATGCAGGCCTCGGGAAACGGCAGGTGATTGTTCATGTTTATGGGTGAGTACAATCATACGGTGGATACCAAGGGCAGGCTGATCATCCCTTCCAAATTCCGCGAGACGCTGGGGGATCGATTCGTGATCACAAAGGGGATGGACGGCTGCCTGTTTGTGTATGACTACGAGGGCTGGAGCGTATTTGAGGAAAAGTTAAAAACGCTTTCCTTAAGTAAGCGGGATCATCGAACTTTCGTCCGGCATTTTCTGGCGGGAGCGGCCGAGGTGGAAGTGGACAAGCAGGGGAGGATTTTGATCCCCGGAAAGCTCCGCTCCTATGCCCAGATTATAAAGGATGTCACACTGGTAGGCGTGGGCAGCCGCATCGAGATCTGGGACGACGCGCGCTGGAAACAGATGGAGCTGGAAGAGGAATCCATGGAGGATATCGCCGAGCGAATGGACGATATGGGACTCGGTTTTTAAAAAGTTATGGAATTTGCACATACCTCCGTTTTGCTGAATGAGACAATCGAAGGACTTAAGATAAAGCCGGACGGCGTTTACTTTGACGGGACGCTGGGAGGCGGAGGACATTCCGCCGAGATCGCAAAGCGTCTGGGACAGGGGCGGCTGATCGGTATCGATCAGGACGACGAAGCCATTCTGGCCGCCGCAAAGCGGCTGGAACCCTGGAAAGAAAAGGTCACGCTGGTACGGGATAATTACGGCAATCTGCCCGAAATCGCCAGGCGGTTAAAGGTGGAGGGCGCGGACGGGATTCTGCTGGATCTGGGCGTTTCCTCTTATCAGCTGGACAACGCGCAGCGAGGCTTTTCCTACCAGCAGGACGCGGCGCTGGATATGCGGATGGACAGGCGCCAGACGCTCAGCGCAAAGAATATCGTCAACGAATATCCGGAAAAGGAACTGTATCGGATTATCCGGGATTACGGGGAGGACCGATTCGCCAAAAACATCGCAAGACAGATCGTGCTTGCCAGACAAAAGAAAGAGATTGCAACCACCGGAGAACTCAACGAAATCATCCGGGCAGCCATTCCCGCAAAGATGCGGGCAAAAGGGGGACATCCCTCCAAACGGACCTTTCAGGCGATTCGGATCGCCTGCAACAGGGAGCTGGAGGTTTTGGAAAATTCTCTGGACGCCTTTATCGGTCTTTTAAAACCGAAGGGCAGACTGTGCATCATCACGTTTCATTCTCTGGAGGATAGGATCGTAAAGAGCGCGTTTAAGAAAAATGAGAATCCCTGCACCTGCCCGCCGGATTTTCCGGTCTGTATCTGCAACAAACAAAGCCAAGGCAGGGTGATTACCGGCAGGCCGATCCTGCCTTCGTCAGAGGAGATTGACGTAAATCCGCGCGCAAAGAGCGCGAAGCTTCGAATATTTGAAAAGAGGGAGAGCCGGCAGGACCGGCAGGGGGGAGCAGAATGGCCAGAGTGAGAACGAACAGGGGAAGAAATCAAAGAGACGCTTACATACAGGGAAACGTCGCTTATCAGCTGGATGTGAAGCGCCAGTTAGAGCAGCCCAAAAGACAGCTGAGCCAGGCGGCGAGAAAGAACCGCCAGCGGGCCAAATACATGAATCTGGCTTATGTGCTGTTCTTAAGCGTGGCGCTTGTGGTGACCGGCGTCGTCCTGATCATGTATATCCGGCTGGAATCCGGGATTACAAGCAGCGTGCAGCAGGTTTCCCGGCTGGAGAGCCAGTTGAACAACCTGAAAGTGGAGAACGATGAGAACCTGAACCGGATCGAGAGTGCCATTGATCTGGAGGAGATCCGCCGGATCGCCATCACGCAGCTGGGAATGGTATACGCCCAGGAGGGGCAGATCGTGGAAATTCCCGATGAAGGAAGCGATTACGTGAGACAATTTGCGGAAATTCAAAAGTAAAGCGGGTGTGGGATTGGACAGACAGAACAGGTACGGCTCACAGCGGCGCCGGGGGGCGCGCAGACAGGAGCCGGAACATAATCAATTTACTGCAAGGATGCAGAAAAAGCTGGTGGTACTGTTTCTTTTGGTACTGCTGGCTTTTGCCGGATTAGGCGCCAGATTGGTGCTGATCAACCGGGATAACGGCGAACGCTATAAGAGACAGGTGCTGGCCCAGCAGCAGTACAGCAGCCAGACGATTCCGTTTAAGCGCGGGGAGATTCTGGACCGGAAGGGAACGAAGCTGGCGGCCAGTGAAAAGGTTTATGATCTGATCCTGGACTGTAAGCAGATGTATTCGGACGAAGGGAAATACGTGGAGGCCACGTTAAGCGCCATAGACACCTATTTTGATGTGGATATCAACAAGGTGCGCGCATATGCGGAGCAGCATCCCGCCAGTCAGTATTATTCCATCAAAAAGAAAATGTCCTACGACGAGATCAGCGCCTATCAGGAGATGATGGCGGACGAAAATCGGGCCGAGGAGAATTCCCTGGTCAAGGGGATCTGGTTTGAGGAAAGCTATAAGCGCATTTATCCCAATAATGAGCTGGCCTGCGACGTGATCGGGTTTGTACGCAATAACGGCACCGCCACGTATGGCCTGGAGGAGCAGTACGACAGCGTATTAAACGGGATCAACGGCAGACAGTACGGTTATCTGGATACGGACGAGAATCTGCAGCGCACCACAAAGGCCGCCGTGGACGGATATTCGATCTGCACCACGCTGGATGTGACGGTGCAGGGGATTGTGGAGAAATATCTCAAACAATACAACGAAGAGAATAAAAATGTGGCCCGGGAAGGAAACGGCGCGCAGGACGCGGCCTGCATCATCATGGACGTCAATACCGGCGAAGTTCTGGCCATGGCCAGCTATCCCGGTTTTAATTTAAACGACACCTGGAATGTCGCCCCTTTGATCGGAAGCCGTCTGCTGGATGAAGAAGGCAAGGTGACGGAGACGGTCATCAATGAGGAAATCGCGGCGGAGCTGGAAAAAGCGGAGGATAATACGCAGCTTTCCTACAATCTCAACGCGCTCTGGAAAAACTATTGCATCAATTCCACCTATGAACCCGGCTCCGTCATGAAGCCCTTTGTGGCGGCGGCGGGACTGGAAAGCGGGAAGCTTTCGGGAGACGAATCCTTTGAATGTACGGGGATCATTCAGGTGGCCGATCGTAAAATAAGGTGCCACAATTATAAGTCCGGGGCGGAAGGATGGCTGACCATCGGGGAGGCCATCGAGCGTTCCTGCAACGTGGCGCTGATCCGGATGGCGCAGGTGATCGGAAAGGATCAGCTTTTAAAGTATATGTCCGAGTTTAATATCGGACTGCGCACCAATATTGATCTGGCGGGAGAAGCCAGGACGGCTTCGCTGGTTTTTACGGATAAGACCATGGGGCCTACGGAGCTTGCCACTTCCAGCTTCGGTCAGGGGTTCAACGTGACGATGATTCAGATGATCACCGGCTTTTGCGCGCTGGTCAACGGCGGCTATTATTACGAGCCGCATATGGTCAACAAGATCATAGCCTCCGACGGTTCCGTAGTGGAAAATATCGAACCGAGACTGCTTAAGCAGGTGATTTCCGCGGAAACCTCCGCCAAAGTGCGAGAATACTGCGAGCAGGTCATTTACGGAGAGAACGGAACCGGTTTTCGTGCCAGAACCCCCGGATACCGAATCGGCGGCAAGACGGGTACGGCGGAAACCGTTTCCGCGCAGGGAACCCGTGAAAAGGATGAGTATGTCTGTTCCTTTATGGGATATGCCCCTGCGGACGATCCCCAGATCGCCATCTATATCGTCCTGAACCGGCCCAACTCCGCCCAGCAGGATTTGGAAACCGCCAAAGCGTCCCTGATGGCAAAGAATATCCTGACGGAAGTGCTCCCTTATCTGAACATCTTCATGACGGAGCCGCTGACGGAAGAGGAAGCAAAGGAGCTTGAGGAAAAACAGATCGAGATCAAACAGCAGCTTCTGGACATGGCGCCGGAGGGAGAAAACGGTTCTGTGAGCGGAAACGGGATCGTAAGCGGAAACGAAATCGTAAGCGGAAATGAGGCCGCGCCTTTGGACGAAGGCAGCGAGGGAAACAATCCTGCGCCGGAAGGAGAAAATCCGTATGTGAATGAGGACGGGCAGCTGATCGACCCGGACACCGGAGAAGTCATCAGCGACGATACGGAAGGATACGAGACGCCGGTGCCGGATTTCCTTTCCGGCGTTCAGCAGCCCGAAGGCGCTCCATAAACACAGACTTTGCGGTCCCCGGCTTTTGGCCGGGGACCTTTTCGCATAACCGCGCCAAAGGGGTAATAAATTATAGTAAGTACCGTTTGGCGGGGTTTTTTATGGAAAAGAGCAAAACCTTTCATCGAAAAAAGATCGTGGCGGCGTTTTTTGTCTGCGTTCTTTTGTTCGCCGGCCTCACGGCGCGGGTCACCTACCTGATGATCTTCCGGTCGGAGCATTATTCCCAGCTGGCGCAGGATCTTCATCAACGGGAGCGCAAAATCAAGGCGATGCGCGGACGGATTCTGGATTCCACCGGCGCGGTGCTCGCAGATAACCGGACGGTCTGCACCATATCCGTTATCCACAATCAGATCACGGATCCGGACCGGGTCGTCTCGGTCCTTTCAAAGGAACTGGGGCTGTCGGAGGAGACCGTGCGCAAACGGGTGGAGAAAGTTTCCTCCATAGAAAAAATCAAAAGCAACGTGTCAAAGGAGATCGGGGACGCCATCCGGGCCTGCCAGCTGGACGGGGTGAAGGTAGACGAGGATTATAAAAGATATTATCCCTACGGCTCACTGGCGTCCAAGATCCTGGGCTTTACCGGCGCAGACAACCAGGGGATCCTGGCGCTGGAGAGCAGCTATGAGGAATATCTGAAGGGAAAAGAAGGTACGATTCTGGAAACCACCGACGCAAGGGGCGTACAGATCGAGGAGATGGGGGAGGAACGGGTGGAGCCGCAAAGCGGCGACGATTTGACGCTCAGTCTGGATATGAACATTCAGCAGTATGCCACGCAGCTGGCCGAACAGGTCAAAAAGGCCAAGGAGGCACAGAGCGTTTCCATTCTGGTGATGCGTCCCGATAACGGAGAAATTCTGGCCATGGTGGATGTGCCGGAGTACGATCTGAACGATCCCTTTACCCTGCCGGAACCGGTGGCGGAAGAAGAAAAACAGGATGCCCTGAACCGGATGTGGCGCAACGCCTGTATCAACGATACCTACGAACCGGGATCGGCCTTTAAAATCATCACCGCCTCCGCCGCGCTGGAGGAAGGGGTGGTGACGGAAGAGGATACATTTTCCTGTCCGGGCTATATCATGGTGGACGACCGGCGGATCCGATGCGCGAAGGTGCAGGGGCACGGGACGGAGACCTTCGTGCAGGGAACCATGAATTCCTGCAATCCGGTCTTTATCACGGTCGGGCTCAGACTCGGCGTGGAGCGGTATTATCATTATTTTGAACAGTTCGGTCTTCTTGAAAAGACCGGCGTGGATCTGCCCGGAGAAGCGGGAACGATCATGCACAAAAAAGAGAACATGGGCAATGTGGAGCTGGCCACGGTATCGTTTGGGCAGTCCTTCCAGATCACGCCAATCCAGCTTGCCGCCACGGTCTGTTCGCTCATCAACGGCGGAAAGCGGATCACGCCCCATCTGGGGGTAAAAACGACGAATTCGGACGGCGAGGTGACCCATACGTTTTCCTATCCCGTCCGGGAAGGCGTGATTTCGGAGGATACGAGCCGGCGTTTGAAATCCATCCTGTTTGAAGTCGTGGAAAACGGAGGAGGAAAAAACGGAAAGGTGGAGGGTTATCGGATAGGGGGAAAAACCGCCACCAGCGAAACGCTTCCCAGAGGAACCGGAAAATATATTTCGTCCTTTCTGGGGTTTGCGCCGGCTGAAGATCCGAAGGTTCTGGCGCTTTGTATCATCCGCCAGCCCACCGGCGTTTATTACGGCGGGATGATCGCCGCGCCGGTGGTCAGACAGTTATTTGAAAATATTCTTCCCTATCTGGAAAAAAAAGAGTATACTGATAGTGTTCAGCCGTAAACGGGCGGAAAGGGGCTTTTGACCGTATGTGGAACGCCATCATCCTGCCGGTTTTCCTGTCGTTTGGCGTCAGCGCCGTACTGGGTCCGGTTGTGATTCCCTATTTACGAAGGCTGAAAATCGGGCAGACCGTCCGGGAAGAGGGACCAAAGAGTCATCTGAAAAAGAACGGAACGCCGACGATGGGAGGAATTTTATTTCTTTCCGGCGTGACGGCGGCCTGTGTGCCGTTTCTGGACCGTCCGGGCCTGCTGCCGGTGCTGTTTCTGACGCTGGGTCTTGGGATGGTGGGCTTTTGCGACGATTTCATCAAAGTGGTCATGAAGCGTTCCATGGGTCTTTTGGCCTGGCAAAAGCTGGCCGGACAGATTCTGGTGACCGCCGTTTTTTTATGGTATGCCGTCCGGGTCGAGGGGATGGACCTTGCCATGAGAATCCCGTTTTTGCCGCAGTCCATTCTTTTGCCCGAAAGACTGGCGATTCCGTTTTTGTTTGTGGCAGTGCTTGGAACCGTAAACGGCGTCAATTTTACGGACGGTCTGGACGGACTTGCGGGAAGCGTGACGGTGCTGGTCGCGGTGTTTTTTGCGTCGGTGGCCATCGGAACGGGCAGCGGGATCGTACCGATCACCTGCGCCGTGGCGGGCGGCCTGTTGGGGTTTTTGCTGTTCAATGTGCATCCTGCCAGCGTGTTCATGGGGGATACCGGTTCTCTGGCGCTGGGCGGATTTGTGGCGGGAGCGGCCTGTATGACGGGGCTGGAGCTGTTTCTTCCCATTGTGGGATTTGTTTATCTGGTTGAGGTATTGTCCGTGATCCTCCAGGTCGTCTGGTTTAAGGCGACGGGCGGAAAGCGGTTGTTTCGGATGGCGCCGCTGCACCATCATTTTGAACTTTGCGGCTGGTCGGAGACCAGGGTAGTGGCGGTATTTTCCATTTTAACGGCGCTGCTTTGTCTCGCTGCGCTGGCAGGGCTTTAGGAAAGGATAAAGAGAGAATGAAATTGCAGGATCAAAAGGTGCTGGTGATCGGCTGTAAGAAAAGCGGCGTGGCCGCGGCCGGACTTTTGCAGAGGCACGGGGCCGTCCCGGTGCTTTACGATGCCGATGAAACGCTGGACATCGCGCAGCTGCGCGCCGAAAACGGGATCGGAAAAGAGATAGAGATTGTGCTGGGAGAGCTGGGAGAGGACGTATGCAGGGAAGTTTCGCTGGTGGTGCCCAGTCCCGGCGTTCCCCTGGATTCCACTTTGCTCATGCGTTTTCGTAACGCGGGCGTCCCCATCTGGGGCGAGGTGGAGCTGGCGTGGCGCTGCGGAAAGGGAAAGGTCATAGCCATCACCGGGACCAACGGGAAAACCACCACCACCACTTTGGTGGGAGAGATCATGAAGGCGTATTATTCCTCCGTGTTTGTGGTGGGCAACATCGGGGTCCCCTACACCCGGGAAGCGGACAAAATGAAAGAGGACAGCGTGACGGTGGCAGAGATCAGCAGCTTCCAGCTGGAGAGCGCGGTGTCGTTTCATCCCGTGGTTTCCGCGATCTTAAACATTACGCCGGACCATTTAAACCGCCATCATACGATGGAAAACTATGTGGCCGTCAAGGCCTCCATTGCCAAAAACCAGGGGCCGGAGGATTTTTGCATACTCAACTATGAGGACGAACAGCTTCAGAAAATCGCCGGTTCCATTCAGGCTGACATCATCTGGTTTTCTTCCGGAAAACGGCCAAAGGAGGGCTATTTTCTGGACGGGGATATGATCTGCCGCGATTTGGGGCAGGGACGGGAGGAGCTGTTAGACGTCCATGAGATGAATCTCATCGGGGTGCACAATTATGAAAACGTGATGGCGGCCATTGCCATCAGCGCGTCCTTCGGCGTTCCGATGGAGGTGATTCTTCCCGTGGTGCGCCATTTTAAGGCCGTAGAGCACAGGATCGAATTTGTGGCCGAAAAAAAGGGCGTCGTCTATTATAACGACTCCAAGGGCACCAATCCGGACGCCGCCATCCGCGCCATTTGCGCCATGAGCCGTCCCACCATACTGATCGGGGGCGGATACGACAAGGGAAGCAGTTACGACGAATGGGTGGAGGCTTTTCGGGACAAAACCAAGCTTCTGGTCCTCATCGGGCAGACCGCAGACGCCATTGCCGCCTGCGCGAGACGGCACGGCTTTACCGCGATCGAAATGGCGGACAGCTTTGAAAAAGCGATGGAGATCTGTGTGCAAAACGCCCGCCCGGGAGATGCGGTGCTGTTATCGCCGGCCTGCGCAAGCTGGGGGATGTTTCCCAACTACGAGGTCCGGGGCCGGATGTTTAAAGCCTACGTGAACGGATTAGAGGAGTGAGCCGATGGCAGGCACAAGAGGCAGAAAGAAAAGTGAATATTATTTTGATTACAGCCTGTTGTTCATCATTCTGTTTTTGGTGGGGTTCGGGCTTGTGATGATCTATTCCGCCAGCGCTTATGACGCCTCCGAACAAATGGGCAATGAAATGTATTATCTGATCCACCAGGGGGGCGCGGCCGCTCTGGGGCTTGTGGCCATGCTGGTCGTTTCCCGGATCCCGTATCACTTTTGGGAGCATTTTACGGTGATCGGATACGTGGTATCCGTCATCTTGATTCTGCTGGTCCTTTCCCCGCTGGGGATCGAGGCAAACGGCGCCAGACGGTGGCTGAATCTGGGGGTATCCGTGCAGCCGGCGGAGATCGCCAAACTGGCCATGATTTTGTTTCTGGCCAATATCATCTGCAAGATGGGCCGCAAGGTGAGATCCTGGAAAGCGTTCGGTTTTATTATGGCGCCCGTGTTGGTTGTCTGCCTGCTGGTATGGAGAGTCACGGATAACCTGAGTTCCGCCATCATTATTTTCGGGATTGCTTTTCTGATGCTGTTTGTGGCCAGCCCCGATTACAAACGGTTCGTGCTCATTACGACGGCGGTGGGCGCGGTGGCCGCCCTTGCGGTCTATGTGCTTTCCAAGTCGCAGATCACGGCGGATACGGGCTTTCGAAGCGCGCGCATCATGGCCTGGCTGGATCCGGAAGCCTATGCTTCCGGAAAGGGATTTCAGACGCTGCAGGCGCTTTACGCCATCGGATCCGGCGGATTGTTCGGAAAAGGGCTGGGCGGCAGTATGCAGAAGCTGGGATATCTGCCGGAGCAGCAAAATGATATGATCTTTTCCATTATCTGTGAAGAGCTGGGACTGTTCGGCGCCATTGCGGTGATCGTCATCTTCGTCCTGCTGATCTGGCGTTTTATGGTCATTGCCAACAATGCGCCGGATCTGTTCGGCGCGCTTTTGGTGGTGGGCGTAATGGGCCATATCGCCATTCAGGTGATTTTGAATATCGCCGTTGTGACCAATACGATCCCCAACACAGGGATTTCGCTTCCCTTTATCAGCTACGGCGGTTCCTCCGTCCTGTTTTTGCTCATTGAAATGGGGCTTGTGATGAGCGTGGCCCGGGGGATCCGGCTAAAGGATGTATAAGATACGCAATTCTTTCCCCCTTCCACATAGAATAAAATAAGTCATATTTTGATCTATGGAAGGTGGACCATTGAGCTGTATTCAAATAAAGGGAGGGCGCCCCTTTCGGGGGGAAGTGTTGATCCAGGGCTCCAAGAACGCCGCGCTGCCCATTATGGCGGCCTGTGTTTTGGTGCCCGGCGTTACGGTGCTGCAAAACTGTCCGGATATTTCCGATGTGGACTGTATGTGTCAGATTCTGCGGTGTGTGGGGGTCGAAATCAGGCGGCAGGAGGATGTGCTTTTTTTGGACGCCTCCTGCATTACCTCGCATTGCCTGCCGGAGGAATATGTGACGCGGATGCGTTCTTCGGTGATTCTCACCGGCGCGATGCTGGGCAGGTGCAGGGAGATTTCCCTGTATTATCCCGGAGGCTGCGTGATCGGCGATCGGCCCATTGATCTGCATCTGCGCGCGCTGGAAAAGCTGGGCGCCTGTTTTGCGGCAAACGGCAGAAGCCTGACCGCCACCGCCCCGGCCCTGACCGGCAGCAGGATTCGCCTGCCTTTTCCCAGCGTCGGCGCTACGGAAAATGTGATCCTTGCGGCGGTGGCGGCAAAAGGGACGACGTATGTGGATGGCTGCGCGACGGAGCCGGAGATCGTCGCCCTGTGCGAGTTCTTAAAAGGGGCCGGGGCGAAGATCGGCGGGATCGGCAGCGGGTCTTTGGTCATCGAGGGGACGAAACGGCTGTCTGAAAGTTGCTATCGTGTGGAGCCGGACCGGATCGTGGCGGGCACGTATCTTTTGGGCACTCTGGCGGCGGGAGGGGACGTTTTTTTACGGGGCGCCCCACAAAGCCAGATGGAAAGCGTACTGGAGGTTTCCCGTCGTATGGGGGCGGAGCTTGTGCTTCAAAAAGAGGGCATCCGCGTGGTACGGACCGGAGAGCTGGCGGGCGTCGGCTCGATTCGCACCGGGGTCTATCCGGGATTTCCCACCGATCTGCAGTCCCCTATGCTGGTGGCGCTTTGCCGGGCGACAGGGGAAAGCCGGCTGACGGAAACGATCTTTAACGGCCGTCTCGCGGTGGCAGCGGAGCTCAACCGTATGGGCGCCGGGATCCGGGTAGAGGGCAGCGACGCCTATCTGAGCGGCCCCAGGCAGCTGACGGGATGCAGCGTGACGGCCCGGGAACTGCGGGGCGGCGCCGCTCTGGTGCTGGCGGGCGCGTGTGCCCGGGGAATGACAAAGATTGAGAACCGGCAGTTTATCGACAGGGGTTACGAGGACATTGTGCGGGACCTGCAGAGTTTAGGAGTAGACATTGGCGACAAAACGGGATTTTAAACTGGTATACGGCAATAAGCCGGAGAAAAAAGGGAAAAAACGGGCGTCGGGAAAGAAAAAGAAAGGGGCCTGGTCCGGGAAAAAGGGAACGTACGGATCCGGCAATATCGGGTTTTTGATCTTCCTGCTGATTTTGGCCCTGGCGGTGGGCGCAGGCCTTTACGTGATTTCCCGGTTCCGGGTGGAAAACATCACGGTGGAAGGAAACGTGCATTACAGCCAGGAGGAGATCATCGATATGGTCCTGACGGACCCGCTTTCCTATAATTCCCTCTATTTATCCTTTAAGTACCGGAACCGTCCGATCCGGGATATCCCTTTTATCGAGACTATGAGCGTTTCCGTGGTATCGCCGGATACCATTAAGATCATCGTGTATGAAAAGTCGGTGGCGGGATATGTGGATTATATGGGCCGGTTCATGTATTTTGACCGGGACGGGATCGTGGTGGAGTCCTCTGAGACCAGGACGCTGGGAATCCCGCAGGTGACGGGGATCACGTTTGACCATGTGGTGCTCTATGAGCCGCTTCCTGTGGAGGACCCCTCCATTTTTGCCCAGATCCTGTCCATCACCCAGGTGCTTTCCAAATACGACATCATGACGGACAAGATCTATTTTAACGAAAGCAATCAGATCACACTGTACTTCGGAAAGGTGCGCGCCCGGCTGGGCAGCGACAATCTGGAGGAAAAGGTCATGCGTCTGCAATATATCCTGCCCCATCTGGAATCGGAAAGCGGCGTGCTGGATATGGAAAACTATACGGAGGAAAGCCAGAATATCACCTTTACCCAGGACGGGAACTGATTTTTTCCGATGCCCCTTCTTTTGCCCGTGCGCAGGATTCCTGAAAGAAGTTGCCAAACGCGGCGTTTCTGGTTACAATAGAAATCAGGTCAGGAAGAAAACGAAAAAAGGAATTGACAAAGGGGCATGGATGTTTTATGATGGAAAAAGAAGAACATTTGTTCTGGTAAAGGAGAAAGAGAATGGAGAGAGAAGAGAAGCTGCGGGCTCTGGATGCGGCCATTGCGCATTTGGAGAAGGAATATGGCAAGGGCGCTGTGATGAAGCTGGGGGATCCCACAGCGCGGATGAACGTGGAGACGATCCCTACCGGCTCGTTAAGCCTGGATATCGCGCTGGGGCTGGGCGGGATTCCCAAGGGCAGGATTGTGGAGATTTACGGACCGGAATCCAGCGGCAAGACCACGGTTACGCTGCACATGATCGCCGAGGTGCAAAAGCAGGGCGGAATCGCCGGATTTATCGACGCGGAGCACGCGCTGGATCCGGTTTATGCAAAGAATATCGGCGTGGATATTGACAATCTCTACATTTCCCAGCCGGACAACGGCGAGCAGGCGCTGGAGATCACCGAGACCATGGTGCGTTCGGGCGCCATAGATATTGTGGTGGTAGACTCTGTGGCGGCCCTGGTCCCCAAGGCGGAGATCGAGGGCGAGATGGGCGACTCCCATGTGGGACTGCAGGCAAGGCTCATGTCCCAGGCGCTGCGCAAGCTGACCGGGGTGATCAGCAAGTCAAACTGTACGGTGGTCTTTATCAATCAGCTGCGTGAGAAGGTGGGGATCCTGTTCGGGAATCCCGAGACGACCACCGGCGGCCGCGCGCTGAAGTTTTACGCCTCCGTCCGGCTGGACGTGCGCCGGATCGAGTCGTTAAAGCAGGGCGGCGAAGTGATCGGCAACAGGACCCGGGTCAAGGTGGTAAAGAACAAGATCGCGCCGCCGTTCAAAGAGGCGGAATTTGACATCATGTTCGGACAGGGCATTTCCATGACCGGCGATATCCTGGATCTGGCGGCCGGCTGCAATGTGGTAAATAAGAGCGGCGCATGGTACGCATACATGGGCAATAAGATCGGGCAGGGCAGAGAGAACGCCAAGCAGTATTTGCAGGATAATCCTGCGGTCTGCGCCGAGATCGAGCAGAAGGTGCGGGAGCACTACGGGCTTGTCCGGGACGAAAAGACAGCAAAAGAGGACGCGTCAAAAGAGGACAAGGCCTGAAGGCATACAGGAGACGGGAGGGAGAGACTGCAGGATGATCGTGACCAGGATCGAACCTCTGTCCCGTTCCCAAAGCAGGATATATCTGGATGACAGGTTCGCCTTTGTTTTATACAAAGGCGAACTGCGTTTATACGGGATTCGGGAAGGGGAAACATTAAAAGAGGACGTTTACGAGCAGATTGTGGGAGAACTGTTGGAAAAGCGGGCGACGGTGCGCAGTATGAATCTGTTAAACGTCAGGCCCTATACCCGCAGGCAGCTTGCTGACAAGCTGGAAAAGGAGCTGTATCCGCCCCGCTGCATCGAGGCGGCTTTGCGTTATGTGAGCGCATACGGTTATGTAAATGATGAAAGATATGCGCAGGAATACATCGCCTGTATGCAGACGAAAAAAAGCCGCCGGGTGCTGGAAGCAGAGCTGCTGCGCCGGGGGATCGACGCAGAGCAGGTGCAGGCGGCTTTTCGGACGCTGGAGGAAAACGAAGAGGCGATCGATGAGGAGACGCTGGCAAGACAGTGGCTGAAAAAACGCGGCTATGATCCGGAGCGGGCCGACTATGGTCAAAAGCAGAAAATGGCGGCTTTTTTGTATCGAAAAGGGATCGGCAGCGCTGCGATTTCCAGGGCTGTGTGGGACGGGCAGGACGATATGGGATCCGACTGTTGAGAGGCGGCCGGAATTTGGATCTTAAAATGCAGACGGAAGTACTTGACATCATATTTGATTTTTATTAAAATTGAAGTGTTGTAGACTGATTATAAGGATGCGTTTCATTCCCAATCGTATTCTATAACTGATATTGCACAATGAAAATTAAATAAGGAGGTGCTCCTGTAATGTTAGGACCAATAGCAATAGCGATAATCGTTACGCTGGTTATTTCTATTCCGGTCACCGCATGGATTGCCAACGATCGCTGTAAGAAGGGGATCGAGGGCAAGATCGGCAATGCGGAGGACAAGGCCAGGGAGATCATTGACGAGGCGTTAAAGACGGCCGAGGCAAAAAAACGGGAAGGACTGCTGGAAGTGAAGGAAGAATCCATTCGTTCCAAGAACGAACTGGATAAAGAGATCAAAGAACGCAGAGCCGAAGCACAGCGCGCAGAGCGCAGAGTGCAGCAAAAAGAGGAGAACATCGATAAAAAAGCCGATGCCCTCGAAAAGAAAGAAAGCCAACTGGCAAAACGGGAAGAGGAAATGCGCAAGCAGCGTGAGGAGATTTCCAGGCTGAACGAACAGCGCATACAGGAACTGGAACGTATCTCTGGTTTGACCTCCGACCAGGCAAAAGAGTACTTGCTGAAAATTGTGGAAGACGAAGTGAAGCATGAAACGGCGGTGATGATCAAGGAAATGGAACACCGCGCAAAGGATGAGGCCGATAAGAAGGCGAGAGAATATGTGGTAAACGCCATCCAGAAATGCGCGGCGGATCATGTTTCCGAGACGACCATCTCCGTGGTGCAGCTTCCCAATGATGAAATGAAGGGACGTATCATCGGGCGGGAAGGAAGAAACATCCGGACGCTCGAGACGCTGACCGGCGTGGATCTGATCATAGACGATACGCCGGAAGCGGTGGTTCTTTCGGGATTTGACCCGATCCGAAGAGAAGTGGCCCGCATCGCGCTGGAAAAGCTCATTGTAGACGGGCGTATCCATCCCGCCAGAATCGAAGAAATGGTGGAGAAGGCACAGCGGGAAGTGGAGACCATGATCAAGGAAGAGGGAGAGGCCGCTTTACTGGAAGTAGGCGTACATGGAATTCATCCCGAGCTGGTGAAGCTTTTGGGTAAGATGAAGTTCAGGACCAGCTACGGACAGAACGCGCTGAAACATTCCATTGAGGTGGCGCAGCTTTCCGGACTGCTTGCCGCAGAGCTGGGACTGGATATTCGGATGTCCAAGCGGGCCGGACTGCTCCATGATATTGGAAAGGCAGTGGATCATGAAATGGAAGGCTCCCATATTCAACTGGGCGCCGAGCTCTGTAAAAAATACAGAGAGCCGGCCATTGTGATAAACGCTGTGGAATCCCATCACGGAGACAAGGAACCCACTTCGCTGATTTCCTGTATCGTACAGGCGGCTGACGCGATTTCCGCGGCGAGACCGGGCGCCAGAAGAGAGACGCTGGAGACGTACACGACCCGGTTAAAACAGTTAGAAGACATTGCCAACAATTTCAAGGGAGTAGAAAAATCTTTTGCTATTCAGGCGGGCAGAGAAGTCCGGGTGATGGTGGTGCCGGAGCAGATTTCCGATGCGGATATGGTACTGCTGGCGCGGGATATTTCCAAGCAGATTGAAGCGGAGCTGGAATATCCGGGACAGATCAAGGTCAATGTGATCAGAGAAAGCCGCGTAACGGATTACGCAAAATAACACGATCAAAACAGAAGTCTTATAAACGTATGTTTATAGGGCTTCTTTTTTTTCATATTCGGGCGCGTTTGCGCATAGAGATAGAGTAACTTGCGGATGAAGCGGCGCGGAGACGGATATGTTATTTGGCTTGAAACTGGACGATCGAAAACAGGCTGCCCGGATGGCGCTTTTTTTTGCGGGCTTTTTTTGTGGGATCGCGGCGGTCTGCTTTTTTTCCGGACCGTTGGTGATCGATCCTAACTTTCTGGATCTTTCTTCGCTTTCACGGCTAAAACAGCTGGAGGTGGATCAGGGGAAACTGTTTGTCTATTCCGTAAGACAGCGGCTGGGCGTCGTATTGTTTCTGGTTTTGGTCTCCGTCGCGGGGCTTGGCGGGCTTGGCGGCGGCGCCTTTCTGGTCTGGTGCGGCGCATCCTCGGGGATCGTGCTCACGGCGCTGTCCATGCGTTACGGGATCAGAGGGGTTCTCTTTTTTCTTGGCGCCACTTTGCCGCAGCAGCTTTTTCTTGCGCCGGGGTTTTGGATGCTGCTTGACTGGCGGTGGAAACAAAAAGGGGCGCGCAGGCTGTTTGCGTCCCTTCTTTTCCTTTTGGCCGGCTGTCTGTTGGAAAGTTATGTAAATCCGATCCTGCTTCGCCTCACGCTGTCCCTTCTTTGAAATGCCCGGTGATGCAGAGGGAAAAAACGAGGGGAAAGTCTTTTTTGGTATTGTTAAATCTGCCGAAAAAATGCCGAAAATACGGGGAATTTCCACATTGCTTTTTGTCGTTTCCTTGTCTATAATGTGTTTCATATAAAAGAAACCGGCCGGGAGACAGAGATGGAGGAGCAGATTCAATCTTTTCTTACCTATTTACATAATGTAAAAAACACCTCCCGGAATACGGAGTTGTCCTATCAGAGGGATCTGCGCAAGCTTTCCGCCTTTTTGGAGACGATGGGGATTTGCAGCGCAGAGGATATCACCGCCGTTTCGCTGAACGCCTATATCCGTTATCTGGAACAGCGGCAGTTTTCCGCCGCCACCATTTCCCGCAGCATCGCTTCCATCAAGGCTTTTTTCCATTATCTGCTCAGAGAACGTCTGGTGTATACGGATGTTTCGGAACGGCTCAAGCCGCCCCGCGTGGAAAAGAAGGCGCCGGATATTCTGACCAGGGAGGAAGTGGAAAGGCTGCTGGCGCAGCCGGGATGCGAAAGCCCCAAGGAAATCCGGGACAAAGCGATGCTGGAGCTTTTGTACGCGACGGGGATCCGGGTCTCGGAGCTGATCGGGCTGAAGGTGTCGGATGTGAATATGCAGATGGGATATATTCTGTGCCGGGACCGGATGAAAGAACGGGCGATTCCTTTTGGAAATCAGGCCAGGACGGCGCTGTCGGAATATTTTTTCAAAGCGCGCAGCATATTGATCCGGGATTCCAAAGAGCAGGCGCTGTTTGTGAATTATTCCGGTTCTCCCATGAGCCGTCAGGGTTTTTGGAAGCTGATCAAGTTTTATGCGCGCAAGGCCGGGATTGAACGGGAGATTACGCCGCATACGCTGCGCCATTCCTTTGCCGCCCATCTTCTGGCAAACGGGGCGGATTTGAAAAGCGTCCAGGAAATGCTGGGCCATTCCGATATTTCCACCACGCAGATTTATATGAGGACAGAGCAGGAGCATATCAGAGAAGTATACTCAAAAACGCATCCCCGCAGCTAACCGCCGCCGGAGATGCGTTTTTTAAGATTCCCGTCAGGGATTCAATTCTGCAATGTCGTAGAGGAGCCGTTCGGAATCTTCCCAGCCCAGACAGGCATCGGTGATGGATTTGCCGTAGACGCCGCCGCCTACCTTCTGACAACCCTCTTCCAGATAGCTTTCGATCATGACTCCCTTGACCAGACGGCGGATATCGGCGCTCAGCTTTCGGCTGTGCATCACTTCTTTTACGATCCGGATCTGCTGCGCAAACTGCTTATTGGAGTTGGAGTGGTTGGAATCAATGATACAGGCGGGATTTTTTAAGTCCCGTTCGTTATAGAGCGTCAACAGCGTATTGAGGTCTTCGTAATGGTAGTTGGGAAGATTGCGCCCGTATTTGTTGGTCGCTCCCCGAAGAACGGTATGGGCCAGTTCGTTGCCGTCGGTTTTGACCTCCCAGCCCCTGTAAATGAAAGAGTGGGGGTGCTGGGCCGCGTAAACGGAATTGAGCATGACCGAGAAATCGCCGCTGGTGGGATTTTTCATACCGGCGGGCACATCAAAGCCGCTGACGGTGAGCCGGTGCTGCTGATCCTCCACCGAACGCGCCCCGATGGCCACGTAGGAGAGAATGTCCGATACATAGCCCCAGTTATCCGGATAGAGCATTTCGTCGGCGGCGGTAAGGCCGGATTCCTCAAAGGCGCGGATGTGCATTTTCCGCATGGCGATAATGCCCTTGCGGAAATCCTCGCCGCTTTCCGGATTGGGCTGATGTACGATCCCCTTATAGCCTTCGCCGGTGGTGCGGGGTTTATTGGTATAGATTCTGGGAATCAGAATCAGGCGGTCCTGTACCTTTTCATTGACCCGGGAGAGGCGGCTGATATAGTCGCATACCGCGTCTTCATTGTCCGCGGAGCAGGGGCCGATGATGACCAGAAATTTATCGCTTTTTCCGGTGATGACATCTTTGATCTGGGCGTCCCGGATCTTTTTGAGCCGTTCAAATTCCTTCGGGACAGGGTATTGCGCCCGGATGTCTTCCGGGGTGGGAAGCAGTTTGATAAAAGAAAAACTCATTTCGTATCGTTCTCCTTGGCAAAATCTCTTGCGCCGTAACGCGCACGCTTATTATAGTATAGAAAAAAAGGAAACGCAAGCGTCGGAGAAAAAGAATTCCCACAGGATTGCCGCCTGTCAGAAAAAACGCCGACGTTTTAAAAAGAGCAGGCAGCAAAGCGTTGTAAGAAGCTGTCCGGAAAGCATCCCCCAAAACAGCGCCCGGAGGCCAAAGGAAGGGATGAGGAAAAAAACAAAGCCGATGCGCAAAAGCAGGGACGCCATATTGACCAAAAAGGTGTATCCGGTCATGCCAAGCCCGTTTAAAATGGAAAACAGCATGGTATTTAAATAGAGAAACGGGCACAAAAAGCTTAGGGTACGAATGAAGTTTCCGGCCAGCTCGTTGTGAAACAAAACGCCGCCGATCAGATTTCCGCTCAGGAAAAAGAACCCCATACAGCAGGCGCCCAGCAGCAGACAGCAGCGGATGCACCGGAGAAGATAGGATCGGATGGCGGCATGGTTTTTCATGGCGTCCGCCTCCGCCACCATGGGCATCAGCAGGACGGAGATGGAATTGGTCAGGGCCGAAGGAAAGAGGATACAGGTCATTGCCATACCGGTGAACACGCCGTAAAGGGAGATGGCCTGACCAGCGGAATAGCCGAAACGCTGCAGGCTTACCGGAATTCGCGCGGACTCCACAGCGCCCAGCAGATGCAGCAAAACCCGGTTGGCGGAAAGCGGAATGGAAAAAAGCAGGATCTGTCTGGCGAGAGAAGGATAGGAGGATGCAGCGCGCCCGATCCCGTTTTTTTTCTTTGTAAAATGGAAAAAGGTGATGGGGATGGCGGCCAGAGTGGAGGCAAACTCCCCCACCACAAGCCCCACCGCCGCCACCGTGATGGAAAAGGTGACGTTATGCTGCCGGGCCCAGTTCCAGAAGAAAAATACGCTGCCCACCCGGAAGCTTTGTTCCAGGAGCTGACAAAAGGCGGGCGGACCGGCTTTTTTGATCCCGTAAAAGTAGCCGTTGATGCAGGAATGGACGCAGGCGGCGGGAAAGGACAGGGCCACAATGCGCAAAAGCGGGGCGCAGCGTTTTTCCGAGAGCAAAGACAGCGCGATAAAATCCGCATTTCGGTACACAAAAAGAAAACAGAGGACGGAAAGGCCCCCGGATAGACACAGGCCCGTCAGCAGGATGCGCAGCCGGTCAAAACGCCGGGCGTCGTCGGGACAGGCCGCCACAAATTTGGAAACCGCACTTTGGATGCCGGAGGTGCAAAGGGCAAAGACCAAAGCCAGCACCGGATTGATCAGTTCGTAGATGCCCATTCCCTCCGCACCGAACATCCGGGACAAAAAGATCCGATAGAAAAAGCCGATACACCGACTGACGACGCCGGCGGCGGTCAAAATCAGCGTGCCTTGAATCAGCGCGTTTTTTTTCATGCAAACCTCAGCAGAATTTCAGGGTATAAACATGTATATGCAAAAAGAAAAGACGGACAGAACAGGACAGAAAGGGTATTGCGGGAAATCGGCTTTTACGCTATACTTTTGTAGCAGGTAAAATGGAATCATCCGGATCACGGACAAAAAGGAGAAGATCACATGAATACGGACAGATATATCAGTCCCTTGTCGGAGCGCTATGCCAGCCGTCAGATGCAGTATCTTTTTTCACAGGATATGAAGTTCAAAACCTGGCGCAGACTTTGGATCGCCCTGGCGGAGACGGAAAAAGAACTCGGCCTTGCCATCACCCAGGAGCAGATCGACGAGTTAAAAAGCCATGCGGAGGATATCAATTACGACGTGGCGAGGGAGCGGGAAAAACTGGTGCGTCACGATGTCATGAGCCATGTGTACGCCTATGGCGTGCAGTGTCCCAAGGCCAAAGGGATCATCCATCTGGGCGCCACCTCCTGTTATGTGGGAGACAACACGGACATCATCATTATGGCGGAGGCGCTCAAGCTGGTCAGGAGCAAGCTGTTAAATGTGATCGACGAGCTGGCGCGGTTTGCCGACGCCCAAAAAGCGCAGCCCACGCTGGCCTTTACCCATTTCCAGCCGGCCCAGCCTACTACGGTGGGCAAGCGGGCCACGTTATGGCTGCAGGAATTTTTTATGGATCTTTCCGATCTGGACTACGTTCTTGGTTCCCTGCGCCTTTTGGGTTCCAAAGGCACCACGGGGACCCAGGCTTCTTTCCTGGAGCTGTTTGAAGGCGATCAGGACAAGGTGGATCGACTGGATCCCATGATCGCGGAAAAAATGGGGTTTGCGGGCTGCTATCCGGTGTCCGGGCAGACCTACTCCAGAAAGGTGGATACCCGCGTGATGAACGTGCTTGCGGGGATCGCGGCCAGCGCGCACAAGATGTCCAACGATATCCGGCTGCTGCAGCATTTAAAAGAGGTGGAGGAACCCTTTGAAAAGAATCAGATCGGCTCTTCTGCCATGGCCTATAAGAGAAATCCCATGCGTTCCGAGCGTATCGCGTCTTTGTCCCGGTATGTGATGGTAGACGCGCTCAATCCCGCCATCACCTCCGCGACGCAGTGGTTTGAGCGCACGCTGGATGATTCCGCCAACAAACGGCTTTCCATCGCCGAAGGGTTTCTGGCGGTGGACGGCATCCTGGATCTTTGCATGAACGTGGTAGACGGTCTGGTGGTTTATCCCAGGGTCATCGAAAAGCGGCTGCGCAGCGAGCTGCCCTTTATGGCGACGGAAAATATCATGATGGACGCCGTCAAAGCCGGAGGGGACCGGCAGGAGCTGCATGAGAGGATCCGGGAGCTTTCCATGGAAGCGGGCAGAAGGGTGAAGGCAGAAGGAAAGGAAAACGAGCTGATGTCCCTGATTGCCGCAGACGATATGTTCGGCCTTGACGAAGCGGCGCTGCAAAATACGCTGGAGCCCTCCCGTTACATCGGCTGCTGCGTTCATCAGGTGGAACGGTTCCTGGACGAAGTGATCCGCCCTGTTCTGGCGCAAAATCAAGAGGTGCTGGGTCAGAAGGCGCAGATTCATGTCTGACCGGACTGCGACAAAAAGCGGATCCCAAGGAAAGACTTTACTTATACAAGTTTTCTGGTATACTGAGTAAGGGAATCCTTACGGAAAATCAGAGACCGCCATATTGCGGTAAAGGAGAGAAAATTATGGTAAAAGCGGTAGTCGGAGCAAACTGGGGAGACGAGGGAAAGGGAAAGATCACGGATATGCTGGCGCAAAAGGCGGATATTGTGATCCGTTTTCAGGGCGGCGCCAACGCCGGCCACACCATCGTGAACAATTACGGAAAGTTTGCGCTGCATACTTTGCCTTCCGGCGTTTTTTACGGACATGTGACCAACATCATCGGCAACGGCGTCGCGCTCAATGTGCCCCGGCTGTTTGAGGAGATCAGTGAACTGACGGCCCGCAATGTGCCGGCTCCGCATATCATGATCTCGGATCGGGCGCAGATCGTGATGCCGTATCATATCCTGCTGGACGGATACGAGGAAGAACGGCTGGCGGGCAAGTCCTTTGGCTCCACCAAATCCGGTATCGCGCCTTTTTATTCGGATAAATTCGCCAAGATCGGCTTTCAGGTCAGCGAACTGTTCGACGAGGAATTGCTGAAAGAAAAAGTGGTCCGGGTATGCGAACTGAAAAACGTGCTGTTGGAGCACTTATATCACAAGGAGCTCATCCGGCCCGAAGATCTTCTGGAAACGCTGCATACGTATCGGGAAATGGTACGTCCCTATGTGGCCAATGTTTCCGCTTTTCTGGATGAGGCGGTCAAAGCCGGCAAGAGCATCCTGCTGGAAGGTCAGCTGGGCACGATGAAGGATCCGGATCACGGGATCTATCCCATGGTGACCTCGTCCTCCACGCTGGCGGCTTACGGCGCCATCGGAGCGGGGATTCCTCCCTATGAAATCAGGCAGATCATCGCGGTGACAAAGGCCTATTCTTCCGCGGTGGGCGCGGGCGCGTTCGTATCCGAGATCTTCGGCGATGAGGCCGAGGAACTCAGACGCAGAGGCGGCGACGGCGGAGAATACGGTGCCACCACCGGACGTCCCAGAAGGATGGGCTGGTATGACTGCGTGGCGTCCCGTTACGGCTGCCGTCTGCAGGGCGCGACGGATGTGGCGCTGACGGTTCTGGATGTGCTGGGATACCTGGATGAGATTCCGGTCTGCACAGGATACGAGATCGACGGGCAGGTGACCACGGAGTTTCCCGTGACCTGCAGGCTTGAAAAGGCGAAACCCGTCCTGACCGTCCTGCCGGGCTGGAAGTGCGAGATCCGGGGCATCCGTCAGTATGAACAGCTCCCGGAAAACTGCAGAAAATATATTGAATTCATTGAAGCACAGATCGGTTATCCGATCACCATGGTTTCCAACGGCCCCGGAAGAGAAGATATTATTTACCGTCAGAGCAGCCTGCGCTGAGCACAGACAAAAGAGAATAATGGCGGGTCTTTGCCGGGCAGCCCTGTTTTGGCGTAACTTTCGGGGATGTTTGGAGGATTTATGATCAGAACGATTATTTTCGATATCGGAAACGTGCTGGTGGGATTTGACTGGTACGGCCATTTCAAACGCTTTGGGTATGACGAGGCGATGATCGGCCGGCTGGCGGCGGCAACGGTAAACAGTGAGGACTGGAAGGAATACGACAGAGGCTGTCTGAGCGAGGACGAGATCCTGCGGCTTTTTGTGGAAAATGATCCGCCGATAGAGGCGGATATCCGGAAGGTGCTGGCCTCGTTTGACACGCTGATCGTCCGGTATGATTACGCCATCGACTGGATCAAAAAGTGGAAGTCGCACGGCTATCGGGTGCTGGTTTTGTCCAATTATTCGGATAAAGCGTTTAAGGAAACCTGGCATGCGCTGGATTTCCTTCCCTATGTGGACGGAGGGATCCTTTCCTTTCAGGAAAAGCTGATCAAACCCATGCCCGAAATCTATCGGCTGCTTTTAAAGCGTTATGATCTGCGCCCCGAGGAGTGCGTTTTTCTGGACGATACGCTTCAAAACCTGGAAGCGGCAAAAAGGGAAGGTCTTTGCACCATACAGTTTCAAAACGTAGGACAGGCCGAGGCAGAATTAAAAAAACTGGGTGTGCAGTAACGTCAGTCCTCCTTTTGGGACGTCTTACGCGCATCCTTTACCCTGCTGTAGATCCGCAGATAGATCCAGAGTAAAATGGGAATCGCGATGGTTCCGATCAGGCAGGCTCCAAACAGGCGCTGCCATCCGGGAAAGCCGAATATGGCGCTGAGAAGCGTCGCAAGATAGAGAAGAACAAGGATCGCTGCGCCAAGGAAGGCGGCGAGCTGTTTCGGGGTTTTCTTTTTCATGGAGAGCCTCCTCTTTCGTCGGATTCAGCAGAATCAGAAACACCGGGGAACCGGCCTTTTTTCAGAATACCTGTCCGATGGCATTTTGTCAAATGATAAAAACTCCGGAAACGAAAAAAACGTTTCCGGAGCCATCAGGGGAGGATAAATCTGACGGCGGCAGGCCGCTGCCCGCCGCTTTGTCATCCGTATCATCAAAGGAGGGGTTCCTTGACTATCATAAGGATACCCGTCACTTTCCTGTTTATACATGGACTTTCGGATTTTTTTGCTTGCGCATTTTTTTCGGATTCGATATAATGGCCACGTGGCACACGAAAGGACGCAGGAAGACACAGACAGATAGGAGAAGAACAATGGCATTATTGCAGCAATGGAGAAAACAGGCGTATGACCAGCAGGCGGACCGAAATCAGATGCAGAAGTTCTGGTCAGATTATTTTGAAGTGGAGAAGGGCATTTACCAACAGCTTTTAAAGGACCCCGATCAAAAGGTCACGGGTACGGTAAAGGAACTGGCGGACCGCTTTGCAATTGATGTGATGACCATGACCGGTTTTCTGGACGGCATCAACGACAGCCTGATCGAACCCAACCCCATTGAAGAGATGCAGGAGGATACGCCGGTAAGCCTGGCGTTCGATAAGGCGCGCCTGTATAAGAACATGGTGGCCGCCGATGCGGACTGGCTCTATCACCTGGAGGAGTGGAACGATATCTTCGACAAGGAGACCCAGGAGGAACTGTATAAGGAGCAGAAGCGTTCCACCACCATTGTCAAGGAAGCCAAGGTATATCCCAACGATCCCTGCCCCTGCGGCAGCGGGAAAAAGTATAAAAAGTGCTGCGGGAGAAATTAGAAAAGAAACCGCTTTACAAATCCGGTAAAATAAGCTACTATAGGGTTAGTTTCAAGACAGACAAACGCGTTGAAGAGACCGGCAGGGGAAAGCAGTGGAACAGAGAAGGACGCCGTTTTTGCCGGAAGGCAAAGGACGTGCTGAGAGCGTCTTCCCCTTTTTCTTTCTCCCTACAGTATTGTTTCAGCCACCAGCTCTGAGCGGCCCCAATCCGGCCCGGCGACTCCGTTATCGTCAGAATGAAGCGGCTTTTGAAAGCAACCCGGGTGGAACCGCGCAAACAGGCGTCCCAGGTATCATGGATATGATATCTGAGGCGTTTTTTAGCGTAAAACGCCCGTTTAAAAGACGGGAATCATAAAAAAAGTCTGCAAATAAAAAGTCAAGCAGAAATTTGTGAATTTTGAAAATTTTACACAGGTTGAATGAAAAGCAC
>CANQUI010000017.1 GCA_947626995.1 uncultured Eisenbergiella sp.
GGTGCTCTGCCGGCAGCTTCCACCGCCGCAACACGCCTATACTATCACGCGGCTCTTTCACTGTCAAGCATTTTTTTATTTTTTCTCTCCCGAGAAGATCCAACGCCCTTTCGGACGGTGGAACTTCATTATAACACCCGGTTTCCCCCGTTGTCAATTCTTTCTTATGAATTCTGTCAGATCCGATAGATCCGGATCAGCTGATACCATTTTTCCAGCCAGACATTTTCGTGCGTCCATTGCAGAATCATCTCGCCAAACCTTCCCGTATCAAAACTGCCGATCACAAGATAGACGATCCCAAGCGCCACAACCACCTCCGCCACGCCGATCAAAATGCCGCCCAGACGGTTCAGCAGATTGAGCAGCGGAAGATGCGCGAGCGCGGACATGGCGCGAAACAGCGTTTTTAGCAGATGGACCGCAAGGCCCGCCGCCAGCAATACCACCACCGAGAGGATGATATTTTTTTGATCTCCGTCCCGGATACTCGTATAAAGAAGAATCCCCACAGATACCACAAACAATGACACCACCAGAAAGATCAGCCGGCCGGCTTCCTCTATCAGTCCTTTTTTCATTCCTGCCCATCCGCGCCAGACCGCCAGAAGAAACAGGAGGATCAGAAGTATATTCATTTTTTCTCCTATCTCATTTCCATGACGTCCACAGAGTTTTGCGTTACCGTTAAAAAGCGCCTGCCGCTCAATAATTTTAATAATAGGGTCTGTTCCGGAATCTCCCCGGCGTATTTTTCTTTCCCCTGCATGTTGCAGATGATACATTCCCCTTCATTATATATAAGGAAACCGTCCTTGAGAAACAAAATTTCCCTGTATTCCATATCAAAGACCTTTTCCAGGACCTTATCTCCCTCCCGGTTGTAAACGTCCAGGCGATATTTTCCATTGCCCTCCTCGTTCAGAAAGACCAGGCCGATGTAAGTATCGCTGTGATAAATATCCTGTATTTCCTCCGACAAAAAGCTCTGAAAAATGTTCTTGGGGATTTCCGCCCCTTCATCGGCAAAGATCATCAGCTGATTGTCCGCCACACAGAACGCCGTTTTGGGATTGAGGAACGCCGTATAAGGGATAACGGAGTCCGCATATTCATAGGAACTTACCATGGTATCGGTATAGTTCTGTCCGACCTCCCCGAAATTATAGAAACTCACCACCGCCTTCATCGAGCCGCTCTCCGCCCTCAGGTACGCCACCTGCATCAGTTTCCCGTTATCCGAAAGAGAAAGCGACATGGGATAGCCTGATTTTTGCATCGTAGTCTTAATGCTTACCGCCCGTTCGCCGTTGGGATTGTAAACGTTGATCCAGGTTACGTCGCTTTCTTCCAGCGTGGCGGCCACAACGCCGTTGGCAGATACGGCAAGCTTTCTAATAGGAAGATTCGTATCGATCTCCTGCACGGTTCCGTCCGATGCAATATCATAAATGATATGTCCGTTATAATCCCCCACGGCGACCCACGAATCTCTTACCTCCACCATGGGAGACTGCATCTCATAGGTCTGGTTCCACATTGCGTTTCCATGATAGTCCGTATAGCTGATCCCGTCCTTGCTGTAGGTCAAAAACCCCTGCTGGTACCCAAGGACCTCCGTCTGTTCGTAATGCTCCTTTTCCTGACTGGAAACAAGAACATAACCGCTGTAAACCTGATTTCGGATCTGGATATAGAGCGCTGCGATCACGGCGACCGCCACCGCGGCAATTGCCACCGTCCGAAGCAGCGTCTTGAGCCTGTGCGACCGGATCTGTCTGGCGAATTCTTTGGAATGTTCCTCTGTCCGCGCCGTTTTTTTCTTCAGGTACTCCTTGATATCGATCATTTTTTTCCCGTGAAACCCCGGCAAACGCATTGCCGAATTCCCTTTCCTGGTTCTTCCCGTCCATGTCCGGTATTCTGATTATAACATAATCGCCTCTGTTACGGTAGCAAAATATTTTGTCCCGGCTGAATGTAATCGGGGTCTTCAATTCCGTTGATGCTGCAGATTTGCTTTACCATATCCGTCGTGTCGTAAAATTTTCTGGAAATCGACAGCAAACTGTCTCCGCGCTTGACCACATAGCTTTTGGGACGGGCGATGGCCTGGGCCGCCTCCTTCGTTTCCGGTTCGAGGGACTCGCTTTCCGTTTCCTGCTCAAGGGATTGGCTTTCCGTTTCCTGTACCGTTTCCGAAGAAGAAACGGTTTCCTTTGTTTCGCCGATGCTCCAGTTGATCTGCCCTCCCTCCTCTCTGGCAAGGAGCAGTTCCTCCTCCGATTCCATCGTCTCATTGAAAACCGCCTCCGTCACATCTTTTGCATCGTAGGGCAGGACCGTCTCCTCCACAATCATGGACGCTGCCTGGGGCGACGATTCTTCTTCCGTTTTCCCAAGCCTGTTTGCGGCATTGGAAAAGATCCCGATAACGGCCTTCATATCGGGATACCGGTTGACGGATGTCAGGGCAAACACCACCAGGACCACCAGCATGAGCAGGCAACCGGCCCGGCAAAGCTCCGGTATGGTCCAGGGTCCTTTTTTCAAAACGGGTGCCTTTCGTTTCAGCGCCTGCTGCCGCCTTCTTTGCCCGGGCCGGGTCATGGCTCTGCCGCTCTCTGGTGCCTTCTTTTTTTCGCTTTTTTCCTCTGTCTCTTCCTTCTGCCGCATCTGCCGACGTGTCCGGACCGCCTCCATTACCTCTTCTTTTTCTTCGCTGCCGGGAATGGCCTCCTTTTCCTTGACGGTGATCATATAGGACTGCATGTCCTCATTCTGTTCATAGAAAATAAAATAACCGTCCAGAATCACCGAGGCGTCTCCCAGCGGTTTGAAGATGCGGCGATTTTCCGAACCCTCTATCCTCCCGAGCCTTTCATATTTTTTAAAATAAGAATGGGGTTCCTGTTCCCAGTCGCTCTTTTTGGCGGCGCCGTAGATCAGATAATAATGCACGTCGGTCCTGTCTTCTCTTTTCCCAAACACCAGATAGGTCTCCGACTTCTTTCCCTGCTCCAAAAAGGTATGTACATAATCTTCCATGTAAACTTTTGTATGCGCGTCGATCTGTCCGATCTGCATGACATTTTTCGGTATCTGCATACGCCCGCCTCCTGCCCTTTTTGTTTTTCATAGTAGCACACACGGGGACGGATCTTTGTCGAAAGAGGCGGTGAAAGAAAAAAGCCCCGTACAAAAAGGGGCTGTCTTAAAGAAAGCGGCTTTCATAAAGAAAAAGGGTTGTTTTCTGTTATTACCGGCTGTCTGTCCCGGTAGTGCGTCAGGTGTCAGGATTATTATATGCCATACCCGCCAAAGAGTGCCGTGAAGCCGGACTGCACATCCTCCTCAGAGACGGGATCCGTATATACATGATGTCTGTCCTCACCGCAAAACAACTCCTTCTCCTCCCGAAAAGCGATCAGCGTGGAAAGCGGAACCTCCTCCCACGGCCCGTCCGAAAGCGGTTTCGTGGAGACCGCAACCGCAGCGGGCTGACGCAGATAATACAGAGAGGACACCATATTGCTGTGTATATAGAACTGCTCGCTGTCATAGAGAATGAGATTCACCTTATTGCCGGGTGCGACGGCAGCAACAGACGTCTCCACGACGTCAAAGCGCTCACGATCCGCAGCCTCCCGTCCAAGACGTTTTTCCAGAAGGTCCACCTGCTCGACGATGTACAGCAGTATCCGTTCACTGTCCGTGGAACCGCGCTGGAGAGACGCATATCTTTCCAGAATCGCGCTCTGAAAGATCGTTCCGTTGTGTATAAGCGTCCAGCAGCGCCCGCTCTCGCCGCGTTTCACAAAAGGATGGCAGTTTGAGAAATCCAGCGTGCCCACACTGGCCTTGCGGATGTGCGCCAGCAGCAGCCGCCCGACGATCGGCTCCGAGAGACGGTACGCAAGATACCTGCTGTCGTTGGCGCAGACGGGCTCCTTCTCCACGGACGCGGCGTTTCCATAGAAAGTCGCAAGACCCCAGCCATCGGGGTGCCGCGGACTATGGGAATAAAATTCTCTCAGCCATTGTGTAAGGTCATATTTTTTTTCCGCACAAAAACCAAACAGTTCACACATTACGCACCTGCTTCTCACGTTCTCCCAGTGAATTGAGGAAATCCCGCGCCCGCTGCGATCTGGGCGCGGAGAAAAACTCCTGCGGCGTATTTTCTTCCAGAATACTCCCGCCGTCCATAAAGATCACTCTGTCCGCCACCCGTCTGGCAAAGTTCATCTCATGCGTGACGATAACCATGGTCATGCCTTCTCTCGCCAGCTCCGTCATAACATCCAGCACTTCGCCGATCATCTCCGGATCGAGCGCACTCGTAGGCTCATCGAACAGGATCGCCTTGGGGTGCATCGCGAGCGCCCGCGCAATGGCGACACGCTGTTTCTGTCCGCCGGAGAGCTGTGCGGGCACTTTGTGCGCCTGATCTGCCACACCGACTCTCTCCAAAAGCCGCATCGCCTCCTCCTGCGCCTCCTTCCTGGGGACGCGCAGCACATCTCTTGGCGCAATCGTCACATTGTCAAGAATACTCTTGTGTTCGAACAGATTGAAGGACTGAAAGACCATGCCAATCTCGGAGCGGAGCTTTGCGAGCATTTTCCCCTCCTCCGGCATCACCGCGCCGTCAATAATGATCTCTCCGGAATCAATCGTCTCCAAACGGTTGATGGTACGGCACAAGGTAGACTTCCCGGAGCCGGAAGGTCCGATGATGACCACCACCTCGCCTCTCTGAACCGAGAGGCTGACGTTTTTCAAAACATGCAGCGACCCGAAATATTTGTCTATATGCCGCAGTTCGATCACCGGGATCTGTTGTGCCGCGTCCGTCCTTTTGGGCTCCTGTGCCATAGCTTCTCTTCTCCTTTTCCGACTTTTATTCTATCGTTACGCCCGGGATCCTGTTTCGCCCGGCGATCCTCACGGACAGCCTGTGCAGCAGATAGTTTATAAGGATATAAATGACTGCCGTCACCAGATACACCGAGAGCAGCGCGTCGTAGTTGCTGATGAGCACCTTGGCGTTCTGCATCAAATCCGAATAATTTACGACATAGGCAAAGGTCGTATCTTTCAGGACAATGACGATCTCCGAGATCAGCGCCGGCACCACATAGCGAAGCCCCTGTGGAAAGACAATCTTAAAAAATACGCTGCCGCCGCGCATCCCCAGAGAAACCGCAGCCTCCGTCTGTCCCTTTGGCACCGCGTTGACGCCGGAGCGCAGCACCTCCGCGACCACCCCTGCCGCAGAGATCGCCACCGGCAGCGTTATCTTCCAGAAAGCCGGCAGTTTCAGCCCGAACTGCGGCGCGAGCAGAAAGAAAAAATAGATAAACAGCAAGGTGGGGATCCCGCGGGTAATCTCAATCAGCGCCGTACTCAATCCGCGCAGGATTTTATAGCGGCTTATCCTGCCAAGCATCAGAACCAGCCCCGCCGCAAAAGCGACTGCACTCGCCGCGACAGCTACCTCCATCGTCCCCGCCAGACCGCGTCCCAAAAACCTCCATGTGGTATATCGGGCAAAAAGAGACCAGTACTTCGGGCTGAGCTGTCCCGCGATATAAAACTGTCTCACAACCTCTGCGACCAAAACGACGATCACGACAATCGAAACGGCTGTCGCTATCCTGATGCGTCTGCGCGTCTTGGGACCGGGCGGCTCATAGAGCACATCCCGTATGGAACGATTTGCCGTACTCATCGCAATATCCTCACTTTCCGATCAATCAGGTTGCCAACCTGGCCGATCACAATCGCCGTAACGCAATACAGGACTGCGGAAATCAGAAAAGCCGTGACCCCGCCCACTGCGTGCGTGTTGATATACGACACGATACCCGTCAGGTCTGTGGGATTGAGCGGAACCTGTGACGCCAGCGCCGTCGTGAGCATCGTCGCGACCAACAGATTGGTCATCTGCAATACACTGGAACGCACCGCCTGCGGCAGCACCACATTTCTGACCAGCTGCGCAAACGTCATGCCGAGCGAACGCGCCGCCTCGATCTGCCCCGGGCCGATCGTGTTCATACCGGCCATGAGATATTCGGAACAAAATGCGGACGGGATCAGCGTGATCGCCGTGAGAACGCACACATGGTAGGACAGCACAATATTGAGATACGGCAGCGCGTAGACGAGGAAGATCAGGAGCGCCGCTCCCGGAATATTCCGAAACACCTGTACATAGAACTCCGCCGCCATGCGCAGAGGTTTCACAGGCGCGATCCTCATGACCGTAACTGCAACGCCGATGACGACCGCAAGCGCAAACGCAGCGGCGGTAAGTTTATAGGTCGTAAACAACGCGGACAGATACCTGTCTCCAAATTGTGTCAGAAGTGCAACTATACTCATAGCTGTATGTACCATACTCTTTCACAAATATCTCCCGGATCGTCCGATCCGGGAGATACGCATATTTCGTGTTTTCTACTCAATCACAGGAGCCGCCGGCGCAGTATCGATCCCTGTGCGGTCGCCCAACGTGATCTGCCACAGCTTGGCCCATGTACCGTCGTCCACAAGTTTCTGCAGGAAAGCGTTCACAAACGCTACCCCGTCGGAGTCAAGCGGAAGGCCGACGCCGTAATTATCCTCAGGCCCGAAGACATCTCCTGCGATTTCATACACGCCGGGATTTTGCACCAATGCGTTCAAAAGCAGCGTATAGTCTGTCACATAGGCGTCTACACGGCCCTGCTCCAGAGCGGTACGTGCTTCAATATCCGTCTCAAACTCCTGTACAAGGGCATCCGGCGCATACTCCTCCAGAATCTCGGGACCTGTGGAGCCTGCCTGCGTGGCTACATTTTTGCCCGCAAGACTGTCAATACCGGTGATGTCGGTATTTCCCGCCTTGATCAGCACCGCCTGCTGGGAAGTATAGTAGGGTCCCGCAAAAGAAATGACCTCCTGACGGGCCGGTGTGATGGAGTATGTAGCAAACACGGCATCCACCTGATCGCTCTGCAGGACGGACTCGCGGGTGCTGGAATCCACCTGGGTCAGTTCATATTTCGTCTCGTCGCCCAGAATATAACGCGCCAACAGTTGATAAAGCCCAGCGTCGAACCCGCGAAGACTGTCGTCCGTCTCGTCCAGCTGACTGAACAGGAAAGAGGTGCGCGTACCGCCCACTCTCAAAACGCCGGCCTCCTTGACCGCCGTGGCCCATGTGCTGGCCGCGATATCCGCATCATCCGCAACAGCGCCAGACGCGATCAGAGCGTCGAAAGCCTCCTTATCCAACGCCACCGCCACGGGTTCTGCCGTCTCTTCGCCCGTTTCCGCAGTGCTCTCCTCTATCTCTGCTGTCGATTCTGCCGCAGGCTCCTGTACCGTCTCTGCCGTCTGCTCCTCAACAGCCGATTCCGCCGGTTCTGCCGCGCTGCTGCCGCAGCCCGCGATCAGGGAAAACGACAATGCTGCCGTCAGGAACAACGCAAGTGATCTGCTTGTTTTCTTTGAATCTGATTTTTCATATTGCTTCTCCTCTCTGCGGAATCCATCCGCATATACTGATACTTTCGTCTTTCGGGCCGCAGCCTTTCAGAGCGATGTCTGAATTGTACCCCCTTTTTCATACTATGTCAATAGGTTTTATATGCTTTATTTGAAATAGAATAGTTTTCTTGTTTGATTTTAGGAATCGGCCATATATTTTTTCGGGTGTTTTACGGGTTCATAGAGTTTCTTCATGATTTTTACCACCCGTTCCTCACTGCCCGGGGCTATCGTATAGGTATATTTTCCCGCGATGCTGCCGAACGTGACCACGCGCCCGGCCTGCAGCCTTTCTTTCAGATAATCGATCATGTTTTCTTTGGTCGCGTTGTGATTATAGATCTTGATATATGCGCAGCCGGGATAGTCGGTTGAATCGTATTTCAATACTTTCAGTCTCTTAAGAAAGCCGTATGCATCCAATGCCCGGTAGGTCTGTTCGATGCGCTCCTTTCGGTCGATCAGCATAAAATAAACGACTCCCTGACCTGCGGGGACGTCTTTTTTGACATAGTTTCTGTAGGGCGAGAGGCGGTAAGCCGCAGGCGGATATCCCGGAGAGGCTCCATGATGGATGCGGGTGTGTACATGGTGGATACCGTAAAAAGCGCCCCTTCGTCGAGCAGTCGGTTCAGTTCCACGCGGGTGAAGTCGGAGAGGACATGCTCTTTGGTGAGCAGGGTGTCGTCCAGTCCCGATAGAAAGAGAATGTCCTTGTTCCGTTCTCGCGGCAGACGGAGCAGATTGACGGCGACGCCGATCGCGATGCCGATTACCGTATCCAAGACGCGGTTCCAGACAAAAAGATAGGGATCGGCATCCGCCGCGTGGTTCACGGCAATGCTCAGATAAACGACACAGGAGAAATAGGAAGCCTGTTTCCTGCGCAGCAGTACGGTCGTATAGAGGACGCCGACGATCATCAAAGATACAACGAAGGGCTGTATCAGGATTTCGTTTCTAAACAGCGGGGAGAATATGGGCAGCAGTATGAGCGTCAGCAGACCGAAGGCGGCGCCGATTGCCGTGCCGATCAAGCGTTGTTTGGCGTTCTTCTTCGTGTCGCTCACATAATCCTGCATGCACCACAGGGCGGCCAGCTGCGAGTAAAATACAATTCCCGTCCCGCCGCGCAGCAGATCGACGCAATAACACAGAAAAACAGCGGCTGCGGATTTGATGATCCGCAGCCCGATGGGTGGCAGGTGGAAGTACCCTTTTTGTTTCATTTCCATTTATCCTTTACAATAGCCGCAAGGATATCTGCGGTTCCCTCGATGCCGAAACGGCTGCTGTCCAGCATGATGTCCTTGAAGTCGAACGGACTGTTCCAGCCGGGGCAGTAGGTTCTGTGGTAGTTGTCGCGTGCGGCGTCCACCTCGCGGATCATTCGTCTGGCAGTCTTTGCATCCATCTGCAGGATGTCGGTACAGTTTTTCAGCCGTGCCTCATAGGGCGCATAGATGTACACGCACAGCCGATTTTCATGGCTGCGCAGGATGCTGTCGGCACATCTGCCGACAATGATGCAGGATTCTCTGGCGGCCGTATCGAGGATGATATTTTTCTGTACCTCGAAGATCTCGTCTTTCAGGTTGGGCACACCGATCCCCAGAGGATACATGCGGGGAAAGAATTTCAGTTTATCGCGTTCCTCCTCCTCACTGATCACGGACACCGGAAGTCCCATGCGCTTGGCGGTGGCTTCGACAATATCTCTGTCCAGATAATCGATATCGAGTATCTGTGACAGTCTGTGGGCGACGGAACGTCCCATGCTGCCGAACTGTCTGGAAATGGTAATGACGTATCGCTGCTCCATAACTCCTCTTTTCTGCCGCGGCTATGCGGCTTTCATCAATTTGGGCTGCCTGTTCCTGCGCTTCTGCATCCCGCGGACGATACAGGAGAGCGTGTAATTGATTGTAAAATAGATGATCGCGGCAAAGCCGAACAGGACAAATACATCCGACACGTTGATATTGCCTGTGCCGTTGTACTGGCTGGCGGAACTCAGGATCTGTTTCACCCTGGCCATCAATTCTATGACCGCTACATTGGCCAGATAGGACGAATCCTTGATGGTCGAGGTTACCTGGCTCAACAGGGTGGGCAGGATGCTGCGGTAAGCCTGAGGCAGGATAATGTAGACAAAGGTCTGGACAATGTTAAAACCCTGCGCGTGCGCTGCCTCAAACTGCCCTTTGGCGATACCGTTCAGT
Organism: uncultured Eisenbergiella sp.; assembly: GCA_947626995.1. Lineage (GTDB taxonomy): Bacteria > Bacillota > Clostridia > Lachnospirales > Lachnospiraceae > Gallintestinimicrobium. The sequence goes on from CANQUI010000017.1 coordinate 9,762, forward strand.
CCGCCCCTGACGATCTCCGCAATGACCGAGGAGGTGAAAAGGATCAGGGCCACCGCCGCCTTGAAGAGAAGTTTGGTTTCCACGCTGGTCAGGCCGAACATCTTTTTTGCGAGAAATGACGGGCAGGGGCAGAAGACCAGGCAGATGAAGATCCACAATAGAAGCGGCGTGTTCCGGAATATTTCGATATAGATCACCGCCAGCATATGCAGGATCCGCTGCACGACGCCTTTGGTGCAATAATTGCGGACCAACGCCAGTACCGAGCCGATCAGGATGCTGCACAGCACGGCGATCACGGATATGATCAGCGTAAACAGCACACCTTTACCGATATAGATCAGAATATTTTCGTTCTGCATCATGGAAAGGCTTGCTTCCAGGTTATTCATTTGCCGTCACCTCCGATCCGCCGTTTCCGGTTCGTGTAAATTCCACTCTCTGTTCCATGCGCTTCAAGGCCAGCTCCCATGTGCTGGCGATCTTGGAAAGCGGGAAGCATATAATAAAAAACAAAAAGCCGCTGACCAGATAGGCGGGTGCGTAGGCGCCGCCCGTATTTACGCCTGTTACAAAGCTGTAGGTCAGTGAGATCAGATCGGCGCCGCCGATAATGTACAGGCAGGAGGTGTTCTTGATCAGGTTCACGACCTGATTGACCATCGGCGGCAGGATGATCTTGATGCTCTGCGGCAGGATAATATAATACATCTTTTCCAGATAGTTGAAGCCCTGTGACTGCGCCGCTTCGAACTGTCCCTTGGGAATTGCCTCGATTCCGGCACGGACCACCTCCGCCATATATGCGCCGCTGTACACGCCCAGGGCCAGAATACCTGTCGTAATGATGCCGATGCTGTGTCCGGAGAAAGCCAGCGCATAGTACAGGAAACAGGTCTGCAGCAGAATAGGGGTATTCTGGATCACCTCCACATAGACCCGGCTGATAAGCTGCAGCGGCTTTTTGCCGCTGGTCGCCAGCAGCCCGAAAATAATACCGAGCGTCAGGGCAAGCAGTATGGCGAATACTGCCGTCTGCGCCGTATTCCATAAGCCGAGCAGGAATGTGCCTCTGTACAGCCATACCTTTTCCCATGCCCTTATTGAAAATACACCGGACATCGTCTTTCCTCCCATCCGCTTTCATGAAGGAGGAGAACCGATCGTATCGGATTCTCCTCCTCTGTGACTTATGTTACTGCAGGTTGTTCTCCTCGATGAAGCCCTGAATCGTGCCGTCCGCAAGCCATGTGGTGATCAGGTCGTCCACATACGCAGAAAAGTCGGAACCCTTCGTGGTCGCTACGCCGTAATCCTGTGGTGCGAACTCCTCCTCAATATAAGAGCGGCTGTCCGTCTGGTAGATCGCCAGGATGGATTTGTCCACGCAGAAGGCATCGACCTCGCCTGCACTGAGCGCGGTGGATATCGCCGGATAGTCGTCGTACTGCTGGAAGGCGATGCCTGTCGTCCAGAGCGCCGGATCGAAGGTCTCCGCATCGAAATCGTCGCCGGGGATCAGCCCCGCGTCTATCATGGCGCTGACCAGAGATTTCGCCGACGTGGAGCCGGACGATACGCCCACGGTCTTGCCGACCAGACCCGCCAGATCGGTGATGCCGCTGTCATTCTCCACCAGAACCGTTACGTGGTCCGTGTAGTAAGGCGTCGAGAAATCCCAGCTTTCTTTTCTCTCATCCGTGATCGTGAATGTCGCAAGTACACAGTCGATATCACCGGAGTCGAGAAGTTCCGTTCTGGTAGCGGCCGTGACGGTGGTAAATTCGATGTCAACGCCAAGAGATTCCGCGATCTTCTCTGCGATGGAGATTTCCATGCCGGAATACTCGCCGGTTATCGTGTCCTGAAAACCGAATCCCTCTACCGCGTTCTTGACGCCGACCCGCAGAACGCCTCTGTCAATGATTGCCTGCACGTCCGGCCCGTATGCTCCGTCTGCCGTCTCGACGCCGTCCGCAGGCGCTCCCTCGTCCCCGGTTGTCACGTCTGCCGTTTCCTTGGTGGTCTCGGCCGGCGCCGCCGTCTCCTGCGCTGCGCTGCCGCATCCGGCAAGCAGCATGGCAGATGCCGTCAGTGCCGCCACAAAAGCCTTGGTAAATTTTTTCATACTCCTCATTCCTCCTTTTGCCTTTTGAGAAAAGGCGATAATCTATATCAAAGCCTTTGGCATTGATATCGCGCTATGAACGGATGATTTTTCCGAGGAACTGTTTTACCCGTTCATTTTCCGGATTGGTGAAGAAATGATCCGGCGTTCCTTCTTCCAGAATTTGGCCGTCCGCCATAAAGACAACTCTGTCCGCCACCTGCCTGGCAAATCCCATCTCGTGCGTGACGACAACCATTGTGATGTTTTCTTTTGCCAGTTTCACCATGACGTCCAGCACCTCCTTGATCGTCTCGGGATCCAGGGCCGACGTGGGTTCGTCAAACAGAATGATTTTGGTCTGTGTGCACAATGCCCGGGCAATCGCAATACGCTGCTGCTGGCCGCCGGAAAGCATGGTGGGATAGACATGCGCCTTGTCGCGCAGCCCCACTACGTCCAGATAATGGTAAGCCAGTTCCTCCGCTTCTTTTTTGCTCTTGTGGTGCAGCTTCATCGGCGCAATGGTCAGATTCTTAAGTACCGTCATGTGCGGGTACAGGTTAAACTGCTGGAACACCATAGAGATCGATTCGCGCACCAGCCTGGTTTTATTTTTGGCCGTCAACTCGTGCCCGTCTATGTATACGTGTCCGCTGCTGGGCTCTTCCAGAAAGTTCATGCACCGCACCGTGGTGGATTTGCCGGAGCCGGAAGGGCCGATGATGACCAGCTTTTCGCCCTCCTTTACCTCCAGATTCACATTTTTAAGCACCTGCAGATCGCCAAAGTTTTTACATACGTTTTCCAGCTTGATCATACTATTGTTCCTCTCTGTCCGCTTCTATGTCTGCACGGGGAAAAAGAAAAGGCGCTTCACTGGAATCCAGCGAAACGCCTTTGTCTCTTTACACGTGATCTTAAAACAAAATTTTTCGGATGTCAACCACAAATTTTCATTACGGGGAAAACTGCCCTATCTGTACTCGCACGCTTCCCAGTGGCCGGATCAAGGTGTTCTGTAGTGCGGCCACACCGGTTATCCCACCACATTCCGCTCTTCTTCGTGCAAAAAAGCTTCTATATTCCGGCAGGTCTCCTCCACGACACGGATCCTGGACTCCACGCTGGCCCATGACATGTGGGGGGTGACGATCAGCTTTGTGCTGTCCTGGATCTGCCGGAGCGGGTTGTCTTTTGCCATCGGCTCTTTCTCCAGGACATCCAGTCCCGCCGCGGCGATCTCGCCGCCTGTCAGGGCGTCATAGAGTGCCTGTGTGTTCACCACGGGGCCGCGGGCCACGTTGATGAGTATCGCCGTCTTTTTCATTTTCTTAAAAGCCTTGCTGTCGATCAGCCCTCTGGTCCTGTCGCTGAGCGGGCAGTGCAGGGAGAGAATGTCGGACTGCGCAAGCAGCGTGTTAAAGTCCACGCGCTCATACTCCGTGCAGGTACTCTGGCCGGAGGCGGAGTAGAAGATGACTCTGCAGCCAAACGCCTGCGCCAGTTTTGCGACCCTGCGGCCGATCGAGCCCATGCCGACGATGCCCCAGGTCATGCTCTCCATATCGTGGAACATCCGATCGAAATTGGAGAAACGGTCCTGCGCGCTGTAGGCGCCGGACTTGACATATTGGTCATAGTACGGCAGCTGTTCCGTGAGGGTGAGCGCGAGGAGCAGCGTGTGCTGCGCCACCATGGAGGTGCAGTAGTTGACTACGTTGGCGACTTTGATGTCACGGCTCTTGCAATAGGCGATGTCCACGTTGTCGTAGCCTGTCGCGAAAAGGCTGATCAGTTTGATGTTCGGCGCGTCCTTCATGGTTGTCTCGTTCATGGGCGCTTTATTACAGACGACGATATCTGCGTCCCTGATGCGCTCTGCGGTATTCTGCGCCACTGTGTTGGGATAGCAGGTCACTTCTCCGAATCTTTCCAGGCAGGACATATCCACATCCGTGCCCACGCTGTTTCGTTCCAGAATTACGATTTTCATAGGAGCCTCCTTTGATAAGTCGTGTTGCTTTTGCGGACAGTATATCACCATAGCGCATATTTTGGCAAAAGAAAAAGAAGAGGACAAAGCCCCTTCCCTTTCATACGTGATAAGTTCCTTTTATAAAAACCGATAAACAGTAACGGAATGATACGGTCTTTTGGGCCCAAAGACAGAAGAAGGAAACTGCGGCTTATTGGGGGAATCGGGGAAATACTGGGTCTCCAGCGCCAGTCCGCATCGGGGCTGATAGCGCTTTCCCTCCTTGCCCGTTTCTTCCAGCAGGAAATTTCCGGCATAAAACTGAAGTCCGGGCAGATCGCTGAAAACCTCCATCGTCCGGGTGGCTGAGCCGTTGGAAAGCACGGCGATTTTTCTCACAAGTCCGTTATATCCGTCGCACACCCAGTTATGATCGTATCCACCCGCCAGCTTAAGCTGCGCAAAATCCTCCTCGATCCTCGCGCCGATCCGGCAGGGATTGCGAAAATCCATCGGCGTATTTTCCACCGGCGCAAGGGTGCCGTCGGGAATGGAGCCTGCGTCGGTGGGCGTATAATGAGAGGCAAAAATCTGCAGGATATGATCCGCAATCCCGCCCGTTCCCTGTCCGTCCAGGTTGAAATAACAGTGGTTCGTCATGTTAAGGATCGTGTTTTGATCGCTTTCTGCGTCGTAGGTGATGCGCAGTTCATTTTCCGGCGTTACCTCATAAAAAACGCAAAGCGTTTTGTTTCCTCCAAATCCCAGATCCCCGTCTTTCATCCGCAGGGTAAACAGGATTCCGTTGTCCTTTTCTGTCGCGTCCCATATCCGCTTATGCGCTCCCCGTTCTCTGTGGCTGTGCAGATTGTTTACGCCATCGTTTGCATCCAACCGGTATGTTTTGCCTTCCAGCGTAAAGGCGGCATTGCCGATGCGGTTTGCATTGGGTCCGATCACCGCGCCCAGAAAACAACTGTTTTCCTGATACTGCGCCAGCGTATCATAGCCCAGGGCCACATCCGCCAAAACGCCGTTTCGATCCGGCGCGTAAAGACGGACGATCAGCGCGCCGAAATTGCTCACCACCGCTTTCATGCCCTTTTGGTTTTCCAGAGAATACAGAAAAATCTCTTTCCCGTCTACGATTCCGAATCGTTCTTTTTTCATCTTCCATCCTCCGTCGCAGAAAAGGGTCCGGTTACAGCTCCACCCTGCCCTCCAGCGCCCGCAGCAGCGTCACCTCGTCTATGTATTCCAGATCGCCGCCCACCGGAACGCCGCTGGCAATCCGCGTCACCCGTATCCCTGTGGGCTTGATCAGCTTGCTGATGTACATGGCCGTCGTTTCGCCCTCCAGACTGGAATTCGTGGCAATAATTACTTCCTGTATCTCCCGGTTTTGGGAAAGGCGTTCCATCAGTTCCTTCAGCCGGATATCATGCGGGCCGATCCCCAGCATCGGGGAAATCGCGCCGTGCAGCACATGATAGACCCCTTTATATTTACCGGTTTTTTCATACGCCGCCAGGTCTCTGGTATTTTCCACTACCATGATGGTGGTATGATCCCGCTGCGGATTCTGGCAGATCGGGCAGATATCCCGGTCCGTTAAGGTGAAACACTCTTTGCAGTACCGGACATTCTGTTTGGCCTGGATCAGGGCGTCCGCCAGCCGCCGTACCCTCGGTTCCGGAAGATTGATCAGGTGAAACGCCAGCCGCTGCGCGGATTTGCTCCCGATTCCCGGCAGACCGGCCAACTCATCAATCAATTTGTTGATATATCCGCTATAAAGATCCATCAGAAGGGAAGTCCTCCGCCCAGTCCGCCGGTCATCTTACCCATCAGCTCCTGACTGGCCGCTTCGGCCTGCCCCATGGCTTCGTTGACTGCCGCCACGATCAGATCCTGCAGCATCTCCACGTCCTCCGGGTCTACGGCCTCCTGCGACAGCGTAATGCGCAGCAGCTCCTTTTTGCCGTTCACGCAGGCTTCTACGGCGCCGCCGCCTGCTCTGGCCGTAAATTCCCTGGCCTCCAGTTCTTTCTGTCCTTCCTCCATCTGTCTTTGCATACGCTGTGCCTGTTTCATCAGGTTGTTCATATTTCCGGGCATCCCCCCGGGAAATCCGCCTCTTTTTGCCATCTGCTCTCTCCATTCCGCCGCGCTGCGGCCTTTGTTTTCCTCAACCGGCCCCTGTCGGCCGCTTAGACATCTTCTTCCTCTATCTCCATATGGATGACCTGGGTCAGATCCACATAAGAACGGTCAAACTCTTCTTTACTTTCCACGCTGCGGATCTGCGTTTCCACCGCCTTTCCGGCAAATTCGGAAAGCATCCGCTCCAGCGCCTCCTGATGACCGGGATTTCTGGCAAAATACTCCACAGCCATTTCATCCTGCAAAATGATCAGCAGCCGGTTCTCCTCTCCCAGGCTCAGCCGGGCGCCTTTTAAATACAATCTCATGGGCTGCGCTACCGTCCCCACAAACCCCCGCCAGTTTTTCACGATCCTGCCGATATCCTCCGGAATCGCCCTGGGCAGCTCGGGTTTTTTTTCTGTTTCCCTGCTCTGTTTCTCCTCTGCGGGCGGCGCTGCCGCGGGCGCTGTCACAGGCGCCGACTGCGCGCAGTGTTCCAGCTTTTCCACGGTCTGCTCCAGATTTCGGATCCGATCCAGCAGCGCGTCCTCTCGGGTCTCCATCTGCGGGCGGCACAGGCGGATCAGCGTCATTTCAATTAAGACCCGCTTTTGCCCGGCGTAACGGATCCTGCCGGAGAGCTCGGAAAGATTGCGGATATAGCGCATAATGGCATCCGGTTCAGCCATCTGCGCCTCCTCTTTTAATCTTGCCAGATTCTCGCTGGATATGTCAATCACTTCTTCGCAGTCGTCTCCGGATGTTTTTACCAGCAAAAGATTGCGCAGATACCACGTAAAGTCGATGACAAACTGGCCCAGATCCCGTCCCAGCATTACCACCTCGTCCAACAGCGTAATACAGCCGGATACTTCCCGTTTCAGGATATGGCGCAACATCCGGGAGAACACTTCCGTATCCACGGCACCCAGGACGGCAAGGACCTTATCGTACGTAAGGGTCTGCCCGAAATGAAAGGCCAGACACTGATCCAGCAGACTCCACGCGTCCCGCATGGCGCCGTCCGCCGATTTTGCGAGAAAGCGGAGCGCGCGATCCTCAATATCCAGCTCTTCCCCGGCCTCCTGCAGCGCCTCCTTCATGCGCGCCTCGATCTGGTCTACGCCAAGCCGCTTAAAATCATACCGCTGACACCGGGAAAGAATCGTAACCGGGATCTTATTGGCCTCCGTAGTGGCCAAAATAAAGATCACGTAGGACGGCGGTTCTTCCAGCGTCTTGAGCAGGGCGTTAAAGGCTCCCGTGGAAAGCATGTGAACCTCATCGATGATATAGACCTTATATTTGCCCTCCGCCGGGGAATAGGAGACCTCGTCTACGATCTCCCTAATATTGTCCACGCCGTTGTTGGACGCCGCGTCGATCTCGATCACATTCATACTGGTGCCCGCCGCAATGGCGCGGCAGGAGTCGCAGACCATACAGGGATTCCCGTCCACCGGATGCTGGCAGTTCACGCTTTTGGCAAACAGCTTGGCAACGGACGTCTTGCCCGTTCCTCTGGTTCCGCAGAACAGATAGGCATGCCCGATCCGGTCGGCTTTGATCTGATTTTTTAAGGTTGTGACGATCGCGTCCTGTCCCTTTACTTCTTCAAAGCGGGACGGACGAAATCTCCGGTACATCGCCGTATAGGACATGGCTGCTTTCTCTCCGCTACTTTAAATTTCCCGGCAGGATACCCCGCCGGGAATGGTTGACGCAAGGACGTCCCGCAGGACGAAACATCCGCTGGTTTGCCGTCTGCCAATGGCAGCGGCGGTGTTTCCTGTTATCCGGCTCAGTCGCCGAAGCTGATTCCCAGCATCTTCGCCTCTTTTACGATAGACGATTTGGGATCTACCATCTTCAGCTTGCCGGCCACATCCTCCAACGGAACCTTGACGATCTCACGATTCTTATAGCCCACCATGAAACCATATTCGCCCTTGAGGATCAGCTTGCCGGCTTCCGAACCCAGACGGCTGGCAAATACTCTGTCGTAAGGGCAGGGGGATCCGCCGCGCTGCGTGTGTCCCGGTACGGTCACGCGCACATCCAGGCCGCTCTTTTTCTTGATGTCCTCCGCGATCTCATAGGAAACGGAAGGATATTTATAATTTTCCAGTTTTTTGCGGTATTCTTTTTTGGAAAGCTTCGCATCCTTCTTGGAAATCGCGCCTTCGGCCACCGCCAGGATGGTGAACGCGCTGCCCCGGTCATGCCGCTCCTTGATCTTCTCCACAATTTTGTCGATATCGTACGGGATCTCCGGGATCAGTATAATATCGGCGCCGCCCGCCATCCCGGCGTTCAGCGTCAAAAATCCCACCTTGTGTCCCATGACCTCCACGATAAACACACGTCCGTGAGAGGCGGCGGTGGTATGGATACAGTCAATGGCATCCGTCGCAATGTCCACAGCGCTCTGGAATCCAAACGTCATGTCCGTGCCCCAGAGGTCATTGTCGATGGTCTTGGGCAGCGTGACAACGTTCAGGCCCTGCTCCCGGAGCAGATTGGCGGTCTTGTGCGTCCCGTTGCCGCCCAGAATCACGAGGCAGTCCAGCTGCAGCTTGAAATAATTCTGCTTCATGGCCGCCACTTTATCCAGGCCGTTTTCATCCGGATCCTGGATGGTCTTAAAAGGCGTACGGCTGCTGCCAAGGAAAGTGCCTCCCTTTGTCAGGATGCCGGAAAAATCCGCATAGGTCAACAGGCGGAATTTCCCGTAGATCAATCCCTGATAGCCGTTTAAAAAGCCATAAATCTCCACATCCTCTTTGGCGTTGAAAAGCGTCTTGGCCACACCTCTCATCGCGGCATTCAGTGCCTGACAGTCGCCGCCGCTGGTCAACATACCGATCCTTTTCATAGAACATAACCCTCCTTAAAATGTACTGACCCCATTTCCCGTCCCTTCTGATCCGCTCCGCGTCCAAGAAGCGGCGGCAATAAGCCTGAAGCCTGCCTTGCTCGCTTATTGCCTTCATTATACCCTATTTTTTATGGTTACACAAGCCGTGGCTGCGAATTTCTGTCAGTCCTGCCCGCCGGTTTCGTCCCTGTCCAACAGCGCCTGATAGAGGTCGCGCTTGCGCAGCCCTCTGTCTTTTGCCGCCTGCTTCATGGCGTCCTTGCGCGCCATTCCATGCTCTTCATAAAGCCGGACATGATCCGCCAAAGGCAGACCGTCCCATTTGGCGTATCGGACGGCCTGTTTTTCTTCCCTGCTTTTTCCCTCCAGGACCAGCACATATTCTCCCCGGGGCTCATGGGTCCCGTAAAAATCCAGCGCGCACTCCAGCGTAGTGGGCGTTACGCTTTCGAATTTCTTGGTCAGCTCCCGGCAGATCGTAATCCTTCGGTCCCCCAGCGTCCGATACAGTTCGTCCAGCGTCCGTTTCAGGTGATGGGGCGCCTCATAAAAAATCATGGTCCTGGATTCTTCCGCACATTCCTCCAGCACCTGCGCCTTCTCTTTTTTGTCCGCCGGCAAAAAGCCTTCGAAGCAAAAACGCCTGGCAGACAGACCCGACAGCGTCAGCGCCGTGATACAGGCCGCGGGCCCGGGCAAACTTGTGACGGTGATTTTCTGCTCCTGACACATCCGCACCAGCACCTCGCCCGGATCGGAAATGGCCGGAGTCCCCGCGTCCGTGATCAGCGCCACATCCTTTCCGCTCTGCATCTGCCGGATCAGCTCTCTTGCCTTTTCCACCTTATTGTGTTCATGATAGCTGGTCATCGGCGTGTGGATCTGAAAATGATTCAGGAGTTTGATGCTGTTGCGGGTATCTTCCGCGGCGATCAGATCCACCGTACGCAGCGTTTCAATTCCGCGCAGCGTCATATCCCCCAGATTCCCAATGGGAGTTGCGCATAAGTATAAGGTTCCCGCCATTTTCCCCTCCGTTTTAAGGCGTTGTCCCGCCGACCGGCTCTTCCTGCGGGCCCAACAGTCCGTCCTCCGTATAGCGGTTCGCCGCGTTCCAGAGGATCCATTCTTCATATCCGGCATCATACACGGCCTGGATCTGCGCCCGGATCTGTTCCGGCCCATAGGCGATATGCCCCTTCACCCAGGTGGCCGTGAAATCCTGCAGCCATGGCCGCACGTCTGCCCGCACACCCTCCATCGGCTCCGGCAACGCCGGTTCTTCCCTGTCTTGCTTTGCCGTTGTTTCCAAAACCCCGTTGCCGGACACCTCCCCGTCGTTTCCGGAGACGGCCGCATCATTTTCGGAGACGGCCCCGTCGTTTCCGGAAACGTCCTCTTTGGGGGCGGATATGCCCGCCAGCGTCATGCGGGAAGCCCGCATGGCGGCCAGCACCGTATCATACGGCTGGGCGTCCGGCACCGGAATGTGATAATTGTAAGGACCGTAATGAGACGGATAGACCATGGGGCTGATATAGTCCAGATATTTTGCCAGCGCGGCATAGTCCTGCCCCACGATCCGCTGATCCGTCAGGCTGTCAATGACCACCCCGTAGACGTCGGCGGAAACCGCAGCGCCCATGGCATGCAGGCTGTCCGCCATATCCGCCGCAAATTCTTCAATGATCTGTGTTTTTTCCACGCCGTCCGCCCCGGGTCCGAAATCCACGTTTTTCATCCCCGAATCGGTGGAAAAGCGAATGTAGTCAAACTGCACCTCGTCAAACCCCAGGCGCACCGCGCCCGCCGCGATCTGCCGCAGGTACTCCCACGCCTGTTTTTCATAGGGATTGATCCAGGCCAGACCGGATTTGTCCCGAAAGACGCTGCCGTCTGTAAGGTGCAGACACCATTCCGGTTTGGCTTCCGCCAGAAGCGGATCGCGAAACGACACGATCCTGGCGATGAGGTAAATGTGCTTCTCCTTACATTTTCGGATCAGGGCGGGCATATCCCGTACATACCGTTTTACGGAGCCAATCTCGTTTGCCAGCGGCGCGTCCATCTCGCAGACCACGTATCCTTCGTCGTTTTTGATGTCGATGACGATGGCGTTTAACTCCGTCCTGTCCACCAGTTCAATCAGATCATCCATTCCGTCGGTTCCGGCCATGGCGCCCGTCACATAGATTCCCTTCACCTTTGGCCGTTTGGCTTTTTCCGACGGCTGTTCGTCTTTTGTTTCCTCCGTCTCCGTCTCCGTCTCTGTCTCCGTTTCGGTTTCCCCGGCCGTTTTGTCTACGACCGTCTCTGCAGATTCCTCCGACAGCTCCGCCATCACTTCCACCGCCCGGGGCTCTGACGGGCCGCCGCAGCCAAAGAGCAAAAGGAGCCCCACAGCGCCGCACAGCAGTCCCGTTTTCTTTTTTCTTCTAATACCCGTACTCCTCGCAGATTTCATTCGTATAAACACCCTGTCTCTGAAAAATGATCAGCGGCTTTTCTATCGTAAGCCGCGGGTTTGCGCCCCGTATGGCCTGCAGCAGCACCAGATTCGGTTCCCGGTCCGCATAAGGATAAACCAGCCGCATCCGCTTGGGCTCCAGTTTGCAGCGCGACAGCGTGACCAGAATTTCGGCCAGCCGAAACGGCCGGTGTACCAGGAAGAAACTTCCGCCCGTACGCAAAAGCCCCGCCGCCGCCGCTGCTGCGTCCGCAAACGTACAAAGGACTTCGTGCCGCGCGATGGCCTTTGGCGCCGATGGATTGGGCAGACCGTGACGGCCCGGCATATAAGGGGGATTGCAGGTCACCACATCAAAAGAAGCAGCCGCGAAATATTTGCCTGCTTCCCGGATATCCCCTTCTGTAACTGTGATCCGGCCGTTCAGACCGTTCAGCGCCACGCTGCGCCGCGCCATATCCACACTTTCGGGCTGGATCTCCAGTCCTGTCAGGTGCGACGCTTCCGTCCTGGCCGCCAGCAAAATGGGAAGGATGCCCGTTCCCGTTCCCAGATCCAGCACCCGGTCCCCCGGCTTTACGCCCCGGGACGCAAAACCGGAAAGCAGAACCGCATCCATCCCAAAACAGAATCTTCCCGGATCCTGTATGATCCGGTACCCGTTTCTTTGCAGATCGTCCAGGCGCTCGCCGGGCCGTAAAAGAGGGCCCTGCTTTTGCTCAGTCATCCAGCTTCGACCTGCCTCCCTTTTTTTCCTCCCGTTCCAGCTTCTCCAGTTCCTTCAGTTCCTTTTCGTCCGCATTGTCGTTTTTACGTCCCCGTCCGTGCCGTTTCCGGAACCGCAGCTGATCCGCATGGTACTCGCGGATCTCCTTTTCATCGTTTACATCCACGATCACCTTCACCTGCTGGCGCAGTACGTTGACCCCGGAGACCTCTCCCTTTAAACCGTCCTCCGTGACCACGGAATCTCCTATGCCCGGCAGCTTGCGGTTCAATTCCTCATACGTCTCCTCTTCGTGTTTCAGACAGCACATCAGCCTGCCGCAGACGCCGGAGATCTTCGTCGGATTTAAAGAAAGATTCTGCTCCTTCGCCATTTTGATGGAGACGGGAATGAATTCGGACAAATGGCTGTGACAGCAAAGCTCTCTGCCGCAGATCCCCATACCACCCAAAATCTTTGTCTCGTCCCGCACGCCGATCTGCCGCAGTTCGATCCGGGTCTTAAAAACGCTGGCCAGATCCTTCACCAGCTCCCTGAAGTCGATCCTTCCGTCCGCCGTAAAATAAAATAATACTTTATTGTTGTCAAACGTATATTCCGCGTCGATGAGCTTCATATCGAGTCCGTGCTTCTCGATCTTTTCCAGACAAATGCGAAAGGCGTCCTTTTCTTTTTTCTTATTTCCCGCCTCCTGCTCATCGTCCCGCTGTGTGGCAAGACGGAGAACGGGCTTTAAGGGCTGCACCACCTTGTCGTCCTCCACTTCCCGCGGCGCGCCCACCACCGTGCCGTATTCCACGCCCCTGGCGGTCTCTACGATCACATGGTCGTCTCTTTTTACCTGAAAATCCAGCGGATCAAAATAGTAGACCTTCCCCGCCGTGCGAAATCTCACACCGATTACTTTTGTCATCTATAACCTCCTGAACACAACGTTTAATTCTCCTGAATGGTCATAAGCAGAAGCTGCATGGTCAGATCAAAACCGACATTGGCCGCCAGCCTGGCCTTGGCCTTGTCCAAAGCTTCCAGAATCTTCTCGATCCCTTCATAAGAGCTTCTGTCCGCCACCTTTTTAATATACTGTATCTCCTCCCTGAAAATCAAGTGATTTGCATCATTCATCGCCTTAAACAGCAGCACGTCCCGGTACCAGATGGAAAGGATATCCAGATAATCCGTCACGTCGAGCTGGTATTCGGTGATTTTTTTGATGGCGGCCACAATCTCGGAAAGCTCCATCTCATGGATATATTTTAACAGCGTGACAGCTTCTTCCTTAACCTTGTCAAATTCCTCGCTGGAAGCCAGCAGCTTTGCCCGTCCCACATTTCCCCGGGCGAACGCCGTACATACCTCGGCCTTATAATCGGGCACCCGCAGCGTCTCCATCAGGTATTTTTTTACAAGGGCGTCCGGCACCGGCTTCATGTGCAGCTGCACACACCGGCTCAGGATGGTGGGAAGCATGGATTCCAGACTGTTGGTCAGAATCAGGATCACGCCGTACGCCGGCGGCTCTTCCAGCGTTTTCAGCAGCGCGTTCTGCGCCTGAGGCGTCATCTTTTCCCCTTCGCTGATGAGATAGATCTTATACGGTCCCTGATACGGCTTGATCCCCATATCGGCGTTGATCTTTGACCGGATATCCTCCACGCTTATGAGGTTGGGCCTTTCCGGCACCAGACGAATGATATCCGGATGGTTGCCGGAGAGCGCCTGCTTACAGGAATGACATTCCTGGCACGGCTCGACTCCTCCTTTTTCACACTGCAGCGCCATCGCAAATACCTTCGCGATAAATTCCTTTCCGGAATTGCGCTCTCCGCTGATCAGATACGCATGCGAAATCCTTCGCGTTTGCAGCGCGGTCTGAAGATGCTCCCTGATCTGTTCCTGCCCTATAATATCCCCGAATCCCGCCATAGCACTCCCTCCTGCTCATCATAAAAGCGCGCGCAGATAACCTCGTATTTCCTCCAGACAGCAATTGAAATCCTCGTTGACAAACCGTCTCAAAATGCCTGCTGCCGCTATCCTGTCCTCCGAAAAATCCGTTTCGTCCGCCAGAAAACGCCGGCACATTTCCGCGTATCCGGGCCGGCTCTGCCGCCGTTCCCTCTCCAGCGCCCGCTGCAGCCGTATTCCGTCCTCCAGCTCCACATATACCGGCACCACGGCCGATTCTCCAAAGTAACGCCTCACGGACTGATAGGATTGGAGCGTCCCCACCATCAGGTAATGATACCGCGACAGATCGATCTGTCCGTCGTCCGCCGTAAAATAATTCCAGATTCCGTATACGGTATGATAGGCGCGCGCCTCGATCAGCCGCCCCGCCTTTCGGATTTCTTCCAATCCGTTTTCGTCCGTAAAAAAATAATCCGTTCCGTTTTTTTCCCCGGTTCGCATGGGCCTTGTGGTATACGGGACCAGCGTACGGAAGGAAAACTCTTTTTCCTTTTGCAGCTCTTTAAAGATCGTGTCTTTTCCGGAAGCGCTTTTCCCCATGATATAAACAATTTTACCCATCTCTTATTCCCGGTCCGGCTGTCCGAAAACCAGCGCCGCGTTCACCGACGCCTTCCAGCCCTTCAGCCGCTCCTTCCTCACACGTTCTTCCCAGGAGGGCGTAAAGCTTTGTCCCAGCGCCCAGTTGCTGCGGATATCGTCCTTGTCCCGGTAAAAGCCGGTGGCAAGCCCCGCCAGATAGGCCGCTCCCAGGGCCGTAGTCTCGATGCACCGGGGACGAAGCACCTCCCTTGCCAGAAGATCCGCCTGAAACTGCATGAGAAAATCGTTGGCGCTGGCACCTCCGTCCACCCGCAGGCTCTGAAACGGCAGGTTTGCGTCCTTCTCCATGGCCTCCAAAACGTCGTGGGTCTGATAGGCCAGCGATTCCAGCGTCGCGCGGATCAAATGCTCTTTTGTGGTGCCCCGGGTCAGTCCCGTGATGATCCCCCGGGCATAAGGATTCCAATAGGGCGCCCCCAGCCCGGTAAAGGCGGGCACCACATATACGCCGGCGGTGTCCTGAACCTGACGGGCATAATCCTCGGACTGCGCGGCCGACTTGATCATACGCATCTCGTCCCGCAGCCACTGAATCGCCGCTCCCGCCACAAATACGCTGCCTTCCAGCGCGTAGCGCACCTCGCCCTCCGGACTGGCCGCGATGGTGGTCAGCAGCCCGTTTTGCGACCGGATGGGCCTGTCGCCGGTGTTCATCAAAAGAAAACAGCCTGTCCCGTATGTATTCTTGGCCTCTCCCGCATCAAAACAACACTGTCCGAAAAGCGCCGCCTGCTGGTCCCCCGCCGCTCCCGCGATGGGAATTTCCCCGCCGATCACGGATTCCTCCGTCATCCCGTAAAAACAGCTGGACGGTTTGACCTGGGGCAGCATGCTTTCGGGAATCCCAAAGTAAGAAAGAAGCTGCCGGCTCCACTGCCTTTTATGAATATCAAACAGCATGGTCCGCGAGGCGTTGGTGTAATCGGTGACAAAGACCTTCCCTTTGGTCAGGTTCCAGATCAGCCAGGTGTCCACCGTCCCGAACAAAAGCTCCCCGCTTTGCGCCATCTGTCTTGCGCCCTCTACATTTTCCAGGATCCACTGGATCTTGGTGGCGGAAAAATACGCGTCCGGAATCAGCCCGGTGCGCTCCCGGATCACGCGGTCGAATCCCTCTTTTTTGAGTTGATCGATCCGGTCCGCGCTGCGGCGGCACTGCCAGACAATGGCCGGATAGACGGGTTTTCCCGTCTTTTTGGAAAAACAGATCGTCGTTTCCCTCTGGTTCGTGATGCCGATGGCCGCGATCTCCCCGATCCCGGCGCCGATCTTTCCCATCGCCTCCACCGCTACGGAAAGCTGGGACGACCAGATCTCCATGGGATCATGCTCCACCCAGCCGGGCTTTGGATAAAACTGCCGGAACTCCTTTTGCGCCATGGAGCATATATTGCCTTTTTTATCGAACAGGATGCACCGGGAACTGGTGGTGCCCTGATCCAATGCCATCACATATTTTTTCATGGATTTTCCCCCTGCCGACCGTCCTTCCCACCGGGTCAGACTTCTACAACCCGCAGCATGTTTGTATTTCCGGAAATCCCCAGCGGCACGCCCGCCGTCAGGACCACCGTATCTCCTTTTTGCACATATCCCGCGTTTTTAGCCGCCGCAATCGCCTCCCGGAAAAGATCCTCCGCGATACTCTCCTGTGCGATCAGCAGCGGATGCACGCCCCACTGCAGATTCATCTGTCTCCAGATCAGGCGGCCGGTGGTGCAGCCGATAATGGGACACTGGGGCTTGTAGCGGGCGATCATGGCGGAGGTAAAGCCCGACATGGTCACCGTGATAATCGCCTTCACATTCAGCTCCGAGGCAACGTGGCAGACCGCGTGGCAGATGGAGGAGGTGATGTCCTGCGCGAGCATATTGTCGCCCGGCCTGCGGACGCGGACCCGATAGTCGATATCCCGTTCCGTCCGCTCTGCGATGCGGGCCATGGTCCTGACAGCCTCCACCGGATAACTGCCGCTTGCCGTCTCCCCGGAAAGCATGATCGCCGTAGTCCCGTCGTATATCGCATTGGCCACATCGGTGATCTCCGCCCGGGTGGGCCTGGGGTGATGGATCATGGAATCCAGCATCTGCGTGGCCGTAATCACATGCTTGCCTGCCATCACCGCCTGTCGGATCATCCGCTTTTGAATGATGGGAACCTCTTCCATAGGGATCTCCACGCCCATATCCCCTCTGGCCACCATGATGCCGTCCGCGGCCTCCAGAATCTCTTCCAGATTTTCGATTCCCTGGAGATTTTCGATCTTGGCGATGATCTGAATCCGGGAGCCCTGCTCTTCCAGAATCTTTCGGATTTCCAGGATGTCCTGTTTGCAGCGGACAAAAGACGCGGCGATGAAATCAAAGCCCATTTCACAGCCAAAGAGAATATCCGCCCGATCCTTTTCGTTGATAAACGGCATCGTCAACACCGTCCCCGGGACATTGATCCCTTTATGATCGGAAACGGGGCCGCCGTTTTTTACCGTACATACAATATCCGTCCCCGTGACGCTTTCCACTTCCATCTCGATCAGCCCGTCGTCGATCAGGACACGGCTGTGAGGCTTCACGTCATGGACCAGATTTTTATAGGTCACGGACGCCCGCTGCGCATTGCCCGTCACCTCTTCTGTGGTCAGGATGAACTTCTGCCCTTCCTTGAGCTCCGTTTTGCCCCCTTCGAAATTTCCCAGACGAATCTCCGGCCCTTTGGTGTCCAAAAGCGCCGCCACCGGAATGTTCATCTCGCGGCTGACCTTCCGGATTCGCTCCAGCTTTTGCGCATGCCCCGCATGATCCCCGTGGGAAAAATTCAGTCTCGCCACATTCATTCCCGCCCGGATCAGTTCCCGCAGCGTCTCTTCCTTTTCCGACGCAGGGCCGATGGTACATACGATTTTAGTTTTTCTCATCTTTTCTCCTTTCCCTGCACAACACCGCAATCTGATCCTGACAGATCCCCTGGGGGCAAAGCCCCCGACGACACAGGGCGTCGATCAGATCGAGCACATCTTTTTGAAGCCTTTCCCCGGGGACAACGATCGGAATCCCCGGCGGATACAAATTCACAAATGTCGCGCTGATCTCTCCGGACGCACAGTCCAGCCTGACCCGACGGCTTACGCCATCCAGCGCCTCCCCGATGCTGCAGGCGCTTTCCAAAACAGGGGGGCTTTCTTCCCATACGGGCGGGCCCCAAAAAGCCGCCTCCGTTTTCGGACGGTACTCTTTATCGATCTGTTCCAGCGCAGACGCCAGCCTGTCCCAGCCTTCCCCGGTGTCACAGCAGGTCATGATGGCGGTCACATAACTGCCGACGGCCATCTCCATCTGCAAATGATACTTTGCAGCCAGAATCTCTGCCAGCTGTTTCCCTGAAAGGCCGGCATGCGCCCCGTCGATGAGGATCTTGCCCGGATCCATCCGGCACGCTGCATCCGAAGGGATCCGCCGCAGCCGCTGCAGCTTCCTTATCCGCTCCAAAAAGCCGGTGTAAGATCTTGCAAAATCGTCCCAGAGCGCGCGGCCTTGGTTTTCCATAATCTGCATACAGGCATCTATGGACGCCATGAGGACATAAGAGGGAGAGCTGCTCTGATAGATCCGCCCAAACAGCGCGACCCGGTCCCAGTCCACCCGGTCCCCGCATCCGTGCAAAAGCGCGGTCTGGGTCATACACGGCAGGGTCTTGTGCAGGCTCATCACCGTCAGGTCCGCCCCCTGATGAACCGCGCTGTCGGGGAAAAGCGGGTGAAACCCAAAATGCGCCCCGTGCGCGCTGTCCACCAGAAGCGGCTTTCCGTACCGGTGCACCGTCTGCGCAATCGCCGCTGTGTCCGCCGTCACACCGTCGTACGTGGGTGAAACGATCAGCACCGCCGCCGCTTCCGGATGCAAAAGGAGCGCCTCCTCGATCTGCTGCGCCGTAACCACATCCGCAATCCCGGTTCCCTTTACGGTCTTTGGATATACATAGACCGGCCTGATCTGCCTCAGATAAACGCCATGATAGACCGACCGGTGACAATTGCGCGCCATAATCAGCGTCCCGCCTCTGGGCACGGCGGCGGAAATGGCCGTCAGAATCGCGGCCGTACTGCCGTTTACGCTGTAATAGGCCCGATCCGATCCGTAAAGGCGCGCCGCTCTCTTCATCCCGTCCAGCAAAAGGCCCTCCGGCGCGTGAAGATCGTCAAACCCGGGGATCTCCGTGATGTCGATCTTTGCCAGCTCTTTTAAGATCCCGCCTCCCGGCTCCCCTGCGCCGTCAAACGCAAGGGGATTTCTTTTATGGCCCGGCATATGATATGGATAAAAATCCCCGCCGCCGTATCGCGCCAGCTCTTCCAACAGCCGATTCTTGCTGCCGCAGGCGTCTTTTCGTTCCGATCGTCCCTGTTCGTTCATGCCTCTCTCCGGCGGCGGATCTCTTTTTTGCCGCCGTCAGGTTCAGTATATCATATTCTTTTTCCTTCCGCCACGTTATTGCCGAAAAGTTTTCCCTTTCCGTCCCTTTTTGATTCGAAAGAAAGACGTTGACAGACCCTGCCCGTCCTATTATAATTTGAAACATACTATTTCACTATGTTTTATGCCGTCCATACGGCCAAAATTCCGGGATCCACCCGACCAAGAAAGGAAGCTTCGCCATGACAGACAAAAACTATAAATTTGAAACCCTCGCCCTCCACGTCGGGCAGGAGACGCCCGATTCCGCCACGGACGCCAGGGCGGTACCGATTTACGCCACCACTTCTTATGTATTCAAAGATTCCGCCCAGGCCGCGAACCGCTTCGCCCTGACGGAAAGCGGCAATATTTATACCCGGCTGATGAATCCCACCAGCGATGTCTTCGAAAAGCGCATCGCCGCGCTGGAGGGCGGGGCCGGCGCGCTGGCCACCGCCTCCGGTTCCGCGGCCATCGCCTACGCGATCCAGAATATCGCCAGAGCGGGCGATCATATCGTTTCCTCCGCCACGCTCTATGGCGGCACCTTCAATCTGTTTGCCAACACCTTTGCGGAGTGCGGCATTGAAACCACCTTTGTAGACGGCAGCGATCCGCAGAACTTTGCCCGCGCCATCCGGGAAAATACGAAACTGCTCTATCTGGAATCCCTGGGTAATCCCAATTCCGACCTGATCGATCTGGAGGCGGTTTCCCAAATCGCCCATGCGGCCGGCATCCCGGTGATCGTAGACAATACCTTCGCCACTCCGTATCTGTTCCGTCCGCTGGAGCACGGCGCGGATGTGGTGGTACATTCCGCCACCAAATTCATCGGCGGCCACGGCACGGTAATGGGCGGCGTCATTGTGGACGGCGGCCGGTTTGACTGGGCCCAGAACGATAAGTTCCCCGGTCTGTCCGCTCCCAATCCGTCCTATCACGGCATCCGCTTTACCCAGGCCTGCGGCAATCTGGCCTATATTACCAAGATCCGCACCACGCTGATGCGGGATCTGGGCGCGTGCATTTCTCCCTTTAATTCCTTTCTGCTGCTGCAGGGACTGGAAACGCTCTCTCTGCGGGTAGAACGCCATGTGCAAAACGCCCTGCGGGTGGTGGCGTATCTAAAAGACCATCCCCAGGTGGAGCGGGTGCATCATCCCTCTCTTGCAGACGGCAGGCAAAAAGAGCTGTATGACCGGTATTATCCCAACGGCGGCGGCTCCATCTTTACCTTCGAAATAAAAGGCACCGGAGACGACGCGAAGAAATTTACCGAGTCGCTTCAACTGTTCTCTTTGTTGGCCAATGTGGCCGATATGAAATCGCTGGTGATCCATCCCGCCTCCACGACCCATTCCCAGATGGAGGAAAAGGATCTGATCGAAGCGGGCATCTATCCGACCACCATCCGCCTTTCCATCGGCACCGAACATATCGACGATATTCTCGCGGATCTGGAACACGGATTTAAGGCCATTGCAAAATAAATCCTGATATTTTCACAGGCGGCAGGAACCAAATCCTGCCGCCTGTCTTTTTCTCAAATAAACCGTTCTTTGGAAAGCGGCACCACGTCGCACACCGTCAGCACATTCCCCCTGACCTGAAACTTGATATCCCATCCCGCAAACGATACGCCGTATACGCGATCGGGCGCCTGAAAATATGTGGGGCGCGGATCCTGCTCCAAAAGCCCCAGCGCGGCCCGGCGCTTTTCCTCGGGATAGCGCTCCAGAAGCTGCGGCGGAAATACCACCAAAAGCCTGTGCGTCTTTGTCTGCCGGGTATAGCCCTCCGTCGCTTCGGGATGACAGTCGCAAAACGGAAGATAGGGTTTGATATCATAGATCGGCGTCCCGTCCATCAGATCCGCCCCGGATACAATCAGTTCCGGCCCGTTCTCCCCTTCCCGGCGCGCCTCCGTAAGCGCCACGCAGGAAAGGCCGATGGGATTGGGGCGAAACGGGGAGCGGGTGGCAAACACGCCCATCCGCTTTTTCCCTCCCAGTCTGGGCGGCTGGACGGTGGCCGTCCAGTTTTCCCGCACATTTTCGGAAAATTCCCACAGCAGCCAGATATGGGAAAATTGCTCCAGTCCCCGAATTGCCTCCGGATTCCGATAGGGCGGTTTAAAAATGATCCGGGACGAAAGCTCGGGCACCAGCATGCTCTGCCGCGGAATCCCGAATTTTTCCGGAAAATCGGTCTGAATATGCGCGATGGGTTTCATTCGTACCTCCGTCCGTTTTCTACAGATCCCTGACGGCGGGATTCTCCAGCAGCTTTCCGCCTGCGTCGAACCGGGAGCCGTGACAGGGACAATCCCAGCTGTGCTCTGCCGCGTTCCATTTCAGCGCGCATCCCATGTGGGGGCACCTTTTTTGGGAAACGTGCATCCAATCCGACACCGCTTCTATGGCGTTTTGGGCAAGCTGCCGTTTTTCCATCCGCCGTCCCGGCGCAAAGACAGGCGCGTCGGGATTTTCTCTTCCCAGCACCTGATCCGTCAGAAGCTGCGCGGCCACCATGGAGGAGGTCATGCCCCATTTTTGAAAGCCCGTGGCCACGTACCACTCTCTTTTCCTGCCCGCATAGCGTCCGATATAAGGAATTTTGTCCAGCGTCATACAGTCCTGCGCCGCCCAACAGCAGACCTCGCGCGCCTTGGGATAATATTTCCCCGCGAAGGAACGCAGCTCCTGCCATCCCCCGTCGTCCTTTCCGGTCCGGTGTCCTGCGCCGCCCAACAGCAAAAGCCCGTCCGCGTTCCGGAAAGAATACCCGCCCAACGCCTCGTCCAGAAACATTCCTTTGACCGTCTGGGCGTTTTGCAGCGCGATCACATAGCTTCGCTGCTGATACATTTTCATAAAATAAAAACCATGGGTATTGACAATGGGAAAATGCGTGGCAAAGATCATCTTTTGGGCGACGATCTTTTTGCCCCGGTCGGTTATGGCTTCTTTGCCGTCTATAGAAACCACGCGGGTCTTCTCATAAATGCGAAGCCCCGGAAGGATGCCGGCCACAAACCGCAGGGGATGAAACTGCGCCTGATCGGGAAAACGCACCGCTCCCACCACTGAAAAAGGAAGTCCCAGCGAATCCGCAAAATCCGCCCGGTACCCCAGCTTTTCCAGCGCCCGGATCTCCCGTTCCAGCTTTCCCTGGGCGCTGCGGGAATAAAGATAGCTGTCCTGGTCAGAAAAGCCGCAGTCCAATCCCCGGCTCCACTGTCGGTACCGCTCTACTGCCGCAAGATTGGCATGCAAATACATGCCGGCCAATTCCTCTCCCCACCGGTCGAGCAGCGTCTGATAAATCAGCCCATGCTGCGCGCTGATCTTGGCGGTGGTTCTACAGGTTGTGCCGCCGCAGATCCGGTCGGCCTCCGCCAATCGGTAATCCACTCCTTCTTTTTCCAGAAAAGCGGCGCACAAAACGCCGGCCATTCCGCCTCCGATGATGAGCACATCGGTTTTGAGGTCCTCCCGTAACGGTTCAAATTCCGGCAAAACGGTGTTTTTTGACCATAAAGAATCCATATTTTTTTTGCTCCCTTCCTGTTATTCCCAGTATGGGAGGGTTGCAAAAGAAATATGCGCTTTACGCCGTCACGATCTTTGCCAGAAATTTATTTTGAATTTTCTGCGCCGGGGCAGTTTTTCCTCGGCGTTCTCATATTGCAGCACCATGGCGCAGGTCTTTGGCATGGTAAGAAAAAGCCTGCCTTCTGTTGTCAGATAAAAGGTTTCCTTTGTATCAAACCCGTCGGCATCGCTGTATAAAATGCGCTTCAGCCTTGCCTCCTGCGGGATCCCCAGTTCCCACACCGACAGGTCCACGTCATAGTCCCGGTCGTTGTGATTGATCAGGATCACCGAATGACGCGTCCTCGTGAACCGTCCGTACGCGATAAAACCGTCCGCGCCGCCAAGCCATTTTAAAGATCCGGTTTTAAACTCCGGGTTTTCTTTGTGCATCCGAATTGCCGCTTTGTGAAACTCCAAAAGAGAAGAATCCTCTCTGCCCCACGGGTAACTCCGCCGGTTATCCGGATCCGTAAAGCCGCACAGTCCGGCTTCGTCTCCGTAATAGACCGTGGGCGCGCCGATCCAGGTCATCTGGATCACCACCGCTTCCCGCATCACCGCCCTGTTCACATCGCTTTGCGCCGCGTCCGCTCCCAGACTGTCGATCCGCCCCACCTTATGATTCGTCCTCGTCAGGAAACGGGAATGGTCATGGTTGGACAGCTCGTTCATACAGGTCAACATGGACGACATGGGCATCCCGGCGCCGTGATAGGCCATCGCCTTAAAAAAGCTTTCCGCATTGCCCAGAAGATCGCTTCTGAAATCATCGCTGTGCTTTTCCATCCCGGTCAAAAACCAGGTGACCGGTTCCATAAAAGCATCATAGTTCATGACGGAATCCCACTGCCCTCCCTGCAGCCAGGGCAGACAGTCGCCATAGTGCTCCGCCAGAACCAGCGCGTCCGGATTGGCCTGCCGCACCGCCTCTCGGAATCTGGTCCAAAAACCGAGATTGTACTCCCGCGAATGTCCCAGATCCGCCGCCACATCCAGCCGCCAGCCGTCGGCGCAAAACGGCGGGGACACCCATTTTTTCGCGATGGATAAAATATACTCCTCCAACTGTTTGGAACCCTCATAGTTCAGCTTGGGAAGCGTCTCATAGCCCCACCAGCCGTCGTAGGTGGGATTATAGGGGAACTGTTTGGGATCCCGGAACTCAAAATAATCGTGATAGGGACTGTCGGCGCTGATATAGGCTCCCTTTTCGTACCCGGGGGCATTTTCATAGATCCGCTCCCGGTCCATCCACTTATTAAACGAACCGCAATGATTGAACACGCCGTCTAAAAGGATGCGGATTCCCTTCTGATGCGCTTTTTCCACCAGCTCCTGAAACAGCTCATCGCTTGCCTGAAGATTCTCCCGGTCGGTCACCCGGGTAATATAGCGTTCTGCCGCGGCGTTATTTGTCTCTCCTTCCTCCAGGAGTCTGCCGCCGTCCCGGACGATTCTGCCAAAATGCGGATCGACATGATCGTAATCCTGAATATCGTATTTGTGATTGGAGGGCGATACGAAAATGGGATTCAGGTAAAGGACCTCCACCCCCAGCTCCTTTAAATCATCCAGATGATCCAAAACGCCCTGCAGGTCCCCGCCGTAGAAATTTCCCACATCCTCTGTCTCCGGATTTTGATTCCAGTCCTCAACCCGCCGCACCCGGCGCCCCACATATTCATATTCGCCGGTCAGCACATCATTGGACGGATCCCCGTTGCAGAACCGATCCACATAGATCTGATACATCACGGCGCCCTTCGCCCAGTCCGGCGCAGACAGCCCCGGAACGATCACAAATTCATAATGCGCGTCGGGCTGATCCACCGCGCCCCGATAATCGTAAAAACAGGTCTCGTTTCCCGCCTGTACTTCAAAATAATAGGAAAACTTCCGATCCTCCAGCGTCAGTTCCACCTCGTAATAGTCGAACTGCGCGTCGGAAGCGGTCCGGAACATAAGATGCCGGTGTCCTTCCTGCACCAAAAAAACGTAGTCGATCTGGTTCTGCCCGCTCCGAAAACAGATCCGAACCTTGCTGTAAGGCGCCGGTTCCGCAGGCGATATAAAATTGGGAGAAGTATCGCTGTAAAGCGCGCTCCGGGAAAAGTCCGGCCGTTCGGATTCGGCCGGCTCCTGTTTTTTGAACCAGTTTTTGAACTCCATGTCATCACCCTCCTCGCAAAACCATTTTATACTATCGCATGGAATTTTGGCAAGAAAAAAGACAGCGGGGTGCGCTGCCTTTTTCGAGAAGGTATTTCTTCTTATGGGGTATAGCAAAAACTAAATGTATTGGGGGGGGGTTACGAGTATTATCATAGCAGACCCACCCCCATTTGTACATACCCTGTTTTCACAAATATTACAAAAATCATTCTTTATTTTTGTGCATTATAGCCAATTTCAGGCCGTGAACAACCCTTCAAACTCGCTGCGGCCGATCTTCTCTTTTTGCAAAAGAAGCGCGGCGCACCGGTGCAGCACCGCCTCATGCTGCGAGATCAGCTGTCTGGCCCGGGCGTAACAGTCGTCGATGATCTGCTTCACTTC
Organism: uncultured Eisenbergiella sp.; assembly: GCA_947626995.1. Taxonomy (GTDB): domain Bacteria; phylum Bacillota; class Clostridia; order Lachnospirales; family Lachnospiraceae; genus Gallintestinimicrobium. The sequence goes on from CANQUI010000017.1 coordinate 35,245, forward strand.
CCGGTCGATCTCCCCGCTGATCAGCTCGCTGTGCGCTCTGGCATGCGCCAGATCCCGGCCGATAAATACTTCGTCGTCATCGTCGTCGTAGCAGACCACGCCCACGTTTTGTGACATTCCATAGCGGGCCACCATCTTGCGCGCGATCTGCGTCGCCCGTTTTATATCGCTGGAGGCGCCTGTGGTAATATCGTCAAAAATGATCTCCTCCGCGATCCGGCCGCCCAGAGAAACCATGATCTCCTGGAGCATCCGGCCCCGGGTCATAAACAGATCGTCCCGCTCCGGAAGCGGCATGGTATATCCGGCCGCCCCGCCGCCGGTGGGAATAATCGATACGGTATAAACGGGCCCCACATCCGGCAGCACATGGAACAGGATGGCATGTCCCGCTTCATGGTACGCGGTAATCTTTTTCTCCCTGTCCGAAATGATCCGGCTCTTTTTCTCCGGGCCGATCCCCACTTTTACAAACGCTTTGCGGATATCCTCCTGGATAATAAACGCTCTGTCCTCTTTCGCCGCTAAAATGGCCGCCTCGTTCATCAGATTTTCCAGATCCGCGCCGGTAAAGCCCGCCGTCGTCTGCGCCACCTGCGTAAGATCCACATCGTCCGCCAGCGGTTTGTTGCGGGCGTGCACTTTCAGGATATCCTCTCTGCCTCCCACGTCCGGGGCTCCCACGCTGATCTTCCTGTCGAACCGGCCGGGGCGCAGGATCGCGGGATCCAGAATGTCCACCCGGTTGGTGGCCGCCATGACGATGATCCCTTCATTGGTGCCAAAGCCGTCCATTTCCACAAGCATCTGATTCAGCGTCTGTTCGCGCTCATCGTGGCCGCCTCCCATACCGGCGCCCCGGCGCCTTGCCACCGCGTCGATCTCATCAATGAAAACGATACAGGGCGCGTTTTTCTTCGCCTCTTCAAACAGGTCGCGCACGCGGGAAGCGCCCACGCCCACGAACATTTCCACAAAATCCGATCCCGAAATGCTGAAAAACGGGACGTTGGCTTCGCCCGCAATGGCTTTTGCCAGCATCGTCTTTCCCGTTCCGGGCGGGCCCTCCAGCAAAACGCCTTTGGGGATGCGGGCGCCCACGCGGGTAAATTTCTCCGGCGCCTGCAAAAATTCCACAATTTCCTGCAGATCCTCTTTTTCTTCCTTCAGCCCCGCCACATCCTTCAGCGTGATCCGGGAATCGCCGGCCGTACTCATCCGCGCGCGGCTCTTCCCGAAATTCATCATCCTGCTTCCGCCGTTCATCTGGGCGTTCTGGGCGTTCATCATCATAAAGACGATCACGATGCCCCCCGCGATAATCAGCGCCGGCAGGATGGCGGTCAGAAAGACGTTCTCGCCGGGGATATCCTGCGGGATATAATCCACCCCGCTTTCCTCCAGACGGGCGATCAGTTTGTTCACGTCCGTCACCACCAGAACCCTCTCCTCGCCGTTCTTTAAGTTGATCTGCGCGGAGCCGGTAGGCACCTGCTTGTTCTGCACGATCACAACCCCGGCGATGTCTCCGGATTCCAGCATTTGTTCAAACTCTGTCTGCGTGCATGTGTTTTCCATCCGGTTCATCATGTTGGAGACCCAGAATAACAGTACCACCACAAGCAGCAGGGTGACGACCAGATTTACTCCTCTGCCGTTTTTACTCACAATATCCTCCTTCAAACTTCTTTCTTTTCGTCAAACCTGATGATGCCGATATAGGGGAGGTTACGGTAACGCTGCGCGTAATCCAGCCCGTATCCCACCACAAATTCATCCGGAATCACAAAACCGGTATAATCCACTTTTACTTCCCGCTCACGGCGGTCCGGCTTGTCCAGCAGCGCACACAACGCAAGGCTTTTGGGGCCGCGGGCTCTGAGCATGTCCAGAAGGCAGCTCATGCTCCTGCCGGAATCCACGATATCCTCCACCACAATCACATCCTTATCCTTCAGGGATTCCTCCAGATCCTTCTCGATCCGGACCACTCCGCTGGATCTGGTATCGTCTCCGTAGCTGGAAATCGAAATAAAATCCAGAAATACGGGCACTCTGATGCGCTTGGCCAGTTCGCCAAAAAACAGGCAGCCGCCCTTGAGCACGCAGACCAGATGCACCTGCCGGCCCTCGTAATCTCTGCTGATCTGCTCCCCGAGCTGTCTGATCCGCTCGTTTACTTCCTGTTCTGTGAACATCACTTCGACTCGCTCCGCCATCGGCTGCTTCTCCTCCGTAACCGCTTCGACGGACACCTCCAGAATCACGGACGTGTCCTCCGTCACTTTATACGCCGCGCTGATCCGGTGTCCGGGCACCCACACGATATGCGCCCCGTCCGCCAGCACCATCAGCGTCTCCCTTTGATCCGCAGGGATCCTTTCCTGGATCATATATCGCTTCAGACTCTTTTGATGCAGCGCGCTGTCTACGGTAAGATAGTCTCTGCTCCTGCGCGTCCGAAATCTCAGGGACTCCCTTATTCTATCATAATCAAACCATTTCGTATACTTTTTTTCCGGTATATTTTGTAAAAAACCCGGATCCGCTGACTGCGCATCCAGCAATTTTGCCGTGACCGCCCCAAGCCCGGGGACCCAAAAACGTCCGGGTTTCAGCGCGATCTCTTCCCCTATATCCTCCTTTTGCGCCCTTTTGACAGACCCCTCTCCGTCCCGGGGCATCACCCGTACGCTGTCAAATTCCCGCCTTACGGCGATATCGCATACGGGCAGCTCCACCTTCCTGCCGCTCTGACAGGTCGGCAAAAACAGCCTTTTTACCTGCGCCACATGCGCCGCCGTCAGATCCTTGCCCTTTCCGATCTCCCACAGGCTCTGATAGAGCATCTGGTCCTGCAAAAACGGATCTTCCTTTGCAAACGCCGCCGTCTGAAACCGGATTCCGGCTCCTTCCCGAACCGCGCATCTTTCCAGCGCCTCCCGCGTCATTCTATCCACAAACGCACCGGCTTGGGAGAAAAGCTGCGCCTCCCGGGACAGATTTTGCCGCGCTGCAGAACAGATCTCCTTTTCTGCATAGGGCAGAAGGCGGTTTCGGATCTTATTGCGCGTATACACATCTTCCAGATTGGTCCGATCCACTCTCCAGCAAAGCCCCTCCCGGTTCAGCCAATCCTCGATTTCCGCCCTGCCCAAAAAAAGCAGCGGACGGATAATCCGCGCTTTGTCCCGGGCGTCCCGGACCGGCCGGATACTTCCCATTCCCCTAAGGCCCGTCCCCCGGATCAGGTGAAACAAAAGCGTCTCTGCTCTGTCGTCCCGGTTATGCGCCACCGCGATACAGCCTCCGGTCCGGCCCTGCTGCACCTTTTGCAGCGTGTTGGCAAACGCGTCATAGCGGGCCCTGCGGCCGGCCTCCTCAACGGAAAAGTGCCCGTCGCGCGCCATCCGCGCCACGTCCGCCTGCACCAGCACAAAGGGGACTTCCCATTCTTCACACAGTTTTTTCACAAACGCGGCGTCCTCCTGCGCTTCCTTTCGCAGGCCGTGATCCACATAAACCGCCGTCAGACAAAACCCCCGGGAACTTCTCAGCCGCGCCAGCACCGCCAGAAGGCACACGGAATCCGCGCCCCCGGAAATGCCCGCTACGATTTGTCCGTTTTGGGGAAACATTTGATACTGCTCCATATACGCCGCAACTTTTTCCTGCATACCTGCTCCCGCCTACAGAAATTCTTTTGTCCATTATACGTCAGTCCGGTGGTTTCCACAATCACCTGTTCGTATTTTCCCAGATCCCCACCACCAAAACGGTCATGTCGTCCCGTATGCGGCCCTGGCTTTGTCCGATGGCATATTGCAGCAGCTGGTTCGCCATTTCCACCGGAGACGTGACGGCAGACTGTTCGATCTGCTGCTGCAGGAAAAATTCCCCGTCCATACAGGGCCAGTCCTCCACCACGCCGTCCGAAAGAAGAATCACCATGTCTCCGTCCCGGACCGGGCAGACGATCTCCTTTTTCTCCGTCTCCTGCATCATTCCAAGCGGCAGGGAATCCACGCTGATTTTCTCCACCAGCGGCCCCCGTTTGATAAAGGTGCTTACCGCCCCCGCTTTCGCAATGGCGCACTCTCCTTTTCTCAGATCAATCCGGCACAGATCCAGCGTGGGCATCCGGCTCTCATCCTCCCCCGCGCATATCATGCCGTTTAACATATCCGCCGCAGCCTGACAGCCAAGTCCCGCATCCAGGATCCGCTCCGCCAGATCCACCACACGACCGCTGTCGGCGGCGGCCTCCTCTCCGGAACCCACGCCGTCGGAAAGGATCACGGACACCTTCCCGTCTTCTTCGAAAAAAGAAAAACTGTCCCCCGACACCGTCTCGTTTTCCCGAACGGCCGTAGCGGATGCGGACAGATAACAGAAAGCGGGCTCCTCCTCAAAATACAGACACACCGGCTCCTGACCGATAAAATAAGGATTCCTCCTTTCCGGCACCAGACGGATATCCATCAGGACGGATAAATATCCCGCGATCTGCGAGACGGTGACGCTGGTCTTTTTCTTCGTACATAACGTCACGCAGATCTCCAGCCGGCCTTGTATTTCCTGCAACAGACAAATATCCTGTACCAAAATCCCCTCGCCTGCCAGCGCTCTTACGATCTGCTTTTCCGGTTTCCCGTTCAGACGGAGGATCCTCACATCCGAGGCGGCCGCCGCCTGCAGCAGCCCCGCCGCCTGCTTCATATAAAACGCATAGGTCCTGCCGCTTTCCCTGGCCCTGCTCCTGCGCCAGAGGCTCTCTCTGTCGGCGGTTTCCCCCTCCGCTTCCGGCTCCTTTTGATACATTCCCGAAAAAACCGCTGCCAGATCGTCGAACGTATCCGCACAGTTTAAAATTCTTCTTTTATCATGCTCCAGCCGATAATCCGGCTGCTCGATCCCGTAGTCCTGCATCCTTGCTTTCAACCCTGCATCCTCCTTTTGCCTGACAGACATTTTCCACCAGTATAGCCTGTCCGGCCCGCGGGATTTGTCAAAGCAGGGAACTTCTTTTTTTGTTTTCTTCGTCTCTCCTCCCTGAAAAACGACAATTTCCCGCTTGAATTTCCTGATGGCGCAAAATGC
>CANQUI010000018.1 GCA_947626995.1 uncultured Eisenbergiella sp.
GTGAAGGTGGCCCCGAAACTCCGTCAGGGTGGCCCTAAAACTCCGTGATAGTGGACTTTTGAGTCCGAAATTTGAAAATTTTCTCCAATTTGTCAATAAAAGCTGCATGAACGATACATTTCTGCGCATGAAAGGCGTTTCCGGGAGTGCTTCTCAAAGGATGATCAGGCCTTCTATATCAGAGGCGATTTGTATATTTCCAATGTATGGAAGCAATAAGCAGTCAAATAAACAGTCACGACGGACAGAAAATCCAGGAGTACGGAACACAGCCACAGATGCCGGAAACACAGTAAATCTCTTGTCCTGGAGGTTTCCGGTTCCGCTGATCTGAGTCATAAGGAAGGGCCACATCGTCAAATCCGGAGCAAAAAAGTCCATCAGATACACAGTCGGATATTTTAGTCAAAAAGAATTTATCCCTCTTATGATCAGCGAAAAAGCCATATATCTGCCTCATCTTTTCATTGATTAAGCAACTCAACGAAATATGGGAAACCAGATGTGGAGGATGCGCGGGGATGATAAAAAGCAAAGCAGATATGACCGGCCTGCGATTCGGCAGACTGACTGTGACAGAGGATTCCGGCCAGAGAAAGCAGGGATGTGTTCTATGGCGGTGCAGATGTGACTGCGGAGGAGAGATTCTGCTTATAAGAAATCAGCTGATCAGCGGAAAGGTTACTGACTGTGGATGCGCGGCAGAGGAAAAGAGAACGGACGCTGCAGCGGAGGAACTTACCGGCCGGCAGTTCGGAGAACTGACTGTGCTCCGGCGGGTGGAAAATGACAGAAACAACAAAGCGCGCTGGCTGTGCCGGTGTTCCTGCGGAAGACAGCGGGAGGTGTATGCCTTTCATTTAAAGAATGGCAATACCCGGAGCTGTGGCTGTAAAAAGTACAGCATTTCCTATAATAAAAGAAACCTTGCCGGAAAGCGTTTCGGGCGGCTGACTGCACAGTATCCCGCGGATTCGGAAAACCGCTTTCAGAAGGGCATATGGCACTGCAGGTGTGATTGCGGAAATGAGGTGGATATTTTTGCAGGAAGCCTTCTTACAGGAGCAACGCAGAGCTGCGGCTGTCTGAATAATGAGCAGCGGCACAGGATGCACGAGCATATGCACTATCAGGACGACACCTGTGTGGAAAGACTTGTGAGAGCACAGAAGGAAAGCGGGAAAAATAAGGCGGGCTTCCGCGGTCTTTACCGCACGAAAAGCGGCAGTTATCATGTGATGATCACATTCCGCAAGGTACATTACAATCTGGGATATTTCAGAAATTTCGATGCGGCTGTGCAGGCACGTCTCCGGGCGGAGGATGTTCTCCACAGAGGATATCTGGATGCCTTTGAGAAATACCGCGAGAAGGCCCGGACGGATTCCGCGTGGGCAGAAGAAAATCCCTTTTTCTATAATGTGATACGTATGAATGGAGAGTTCCATGTGGAGACCAACATTTCATAAGAAGGCTGTATATATTTTCCTGAAACGTATGTTTGATATTTTGGTCGGTCTGTCCGGACTTCTGGTTTTATGGCCGCTGTTTCTGATTGTCTCTCTTCTTATTTACCTGGAAGACCCTTCCGGGTCCCCGCTCTTTGCACAGACAAGGATCGGAAAGAGAGGGAAGGAATTCCGGCTTTATAAATTCCGGTCAATGACTGCGGACGCGGAACAGCGTCTGGATGAACTGATGAAATTCAACGAGGCGGACGGTCCTGTATTTAAGATTAAAGATGATCCCCGCATTACCCGGGTAGGAAAGTTTCTGCGCAAAACGTCCATCGACGAACTTCCACAGCTGTTGAATGTGGTGAAAGGGGATATGAGTCTTGTGGGTCCGAGGCCTCCTCTGCCGAGGGAAGTAGCCCTGTACAATGCTTATCAGAAGCAGCGGCTGAAGGTAAAACCCGGCATTACCTGCTACTGGCAGATACACCCTGACAGAAACTCCTGCAGTTTTGATAAATGGGTAAAACTGGATCTGAAATATATTCAGGAAAGAAGCGTTCTCACTGATCTGAAAATTATTCTTATGACAGTTCGAGCGGTTTTCCGGATGGATGGGATCTGAGAATTAAATATTTGAAGAGAGGTGCATGGAACTATGATTATCACAAGAACTCCTTTTCGGATGTCTTTTTTTGGCGGCGGAACGGATTTTCCCGAGTTTTTCAAGGAACATGGGGGGAGTGTGCTGTCCACCACATTTGACAAATACTGTTATGTACATATTCGTCATCTTCCGCGTTTTTTTGAATATTTTACAGAAATCTGCTACTCCGAGATCGAGCGGGTGAACAATGTGGATGAGATCCGTCATCCGCTGGTCCGGGAAGCGATGAAAATGCTGGATATGCACGAGATTCGCCTGACCTATGAGGCGGATCTTCCCGCAAGGTCCGGCCTGGGAACCAGCAGCTCCTTCGGAGTGGGCATGCTGAACGCCTTTCACTCCATCAAGGGACAGATGGTGAGCAAGCAGCAGCTGGCGGATGAAGCTATCTACCTGGAACGGATGCTCTGCAAGGAGGTGGGCGGCTGGCAGGACCAGATCGCGGTGACCTATGGGGGCATGAATAAGATCACTTTCGAGGGAGACAGCTTCCGGGTACAGCCGGTGATCATCTATCCTATCCGCAAGAAAAAGCTGAACCTGCATCTGATGCTGTTTTTTACCGGCTTCTCCCGCTATTCCTTTCAGATTCAGTCCAGAACCAGGGCTCATATGAAGGACAATATCAGTGCGCTTCTGGAAATGAAGAATCTTGTGGATGAAGCCGAAAAGATTCTGACAGACAAAGACCGGGATCTGAATGATTTCGGAAGGCTGATGGATTACAACTGGCAGCTGAAGCGCAGGCTGAATGATGATATTTCTACAGATGTCACAGAGGAAATCTACCGGAAAGCGAAGGAGGCCGGAGCTCTGGGAGGAAAACTTCTGGGAGCGGGAGGCGGAGGCTTCTTTCTGTTTTATGTGGAGATGGATAAACAGGCGGCAGTGCGGGGCGCACTCAATGATCTGCTGTATGTTCCCTTCCGGTTTGAGAAGGAGGGAAGCTGTGCCATCTATTATGAACCGGAGGTATATGCTCCGCAGCGAAAGAATCTGGATGCGGCGAGTATGTGGTACGATGATTTTTACAGGAATTATCAGGAACAGCAGATTCCGTTTCTGTAATGACCGTTTTTGTAAAGACAGGTTCTGCCGCATAAATTCTGCGAACGCCGCAGGTTTTGCGGCTGACGCTTATTTGTATCTGATAACGGATCAACAGGATGGAGGGAACTATTTATGACCGGGAAAGCAGGACCATTGCTGGAGGAACTGATGAGACGGTATCCCGCGCTTGTACCTGCGAAGGGAGAAATTGAAGCAGCCGGCGTAATGCTGGAGGAATGCTACCGCGGAGGCGGAAAGCTCCTGATCGCGGGAAACGGCGGCAGTGCCTGCGACGCCCAGCATATTGCGGGGGAGCTGATGAAGGGGTTTATAAAAATGCGTCCCCTGCCGGAAGCGGAAAGAGAAAGGCTGCGCCGCCTGGATCCCGAAAAGGGCGAATATCTGGCCGACCGGCTCCAGGGAGCCCTTCCCGCCATTGCGCTGGGAGAACACGATGCACTGAACTCTGCCTTTGCCAACGATGTGGATGGAAAGCTGTGCTTTGCCCAGCAGGTGAACGGATACGGAATGCCGGGAGACGTGTTTCTGGGGATCTCCACCTCGGGGAATTCGGAGAACATTCTTTTCGCCGCGCTGGAAGCGAAGGCGAAGGGGATGCGGGTGATCGGCTTCACAGGAAGGAGCGGAGGCGCTCTGGCGTCTCTGGTGGATCTGTGCGTAAGGATGCCCGCCGAGGCATGTCATGAAGTGCAGGAACTGCAGCTTCCGGTTTATCACTGCTGGTGCCGGATACTGGAGCTTTCCTTTTTTGGAGAACAGGATGGGACATATGGATGAGAATAAAAAAGTTCAGGTAATGAATGTTTCTTACAGCAACATGGATCACGGCGAGCTGCTGGAGGCCGCCGTCTCCTGCGCGGCGGACCGGCGGCAGGCCATGATCGTATTTCTGAATACGGACGTGGTGGTGAAGGCGGAAAAGGACCGCGCCCTTGCCCGGATCATCCGGGAGTCCGAGTATGTGCTGGCGGACGGGATGCCTCTGGTCTGGATCTCCAGGCTGTTTCGCCGTCCCTTGAAGGAGAAGGTCTCTGGCTCCGATTTTGTGCCCCTCCTGTGTGAGCGTGCAGCCCGGGAGGGCTTCAGCGTATTTTTTGTGGGAGGGAAACCGGAGGTGCTGGATCTGGCCATGAAGCGGCTGGCCGCACGATATCCGGGGATCCGGATCGCGGGCTTTGACAGTCCCCCTGTAGGGTTTGAGAAGGACCGGGCGGAGATCCGGCGGCTGAATGACAAAATCCGGAATGCCGCTCCTGATATCCTCATAGCCTGTCTGGGATGCCCCAAACAGGAGAAATATCTGTATAAGTTCCGGAAATCCCTTGGAGTTCCCTTGTGTGTCTGCGCCGGGGCCACCGTTGACTTCCTTTCGGGAACGGTAAAGCGGGCTCCCGCATGGATGAGCGATCATGGTCTGGAATGGTTCTACCGTTTTCTCCAGGAACCGGGACGGCTGTTTAAGCGGTATTTTATCGATGATATGCGTGTACTGGGGCTGGTTGTCCGGTATTGGCATCAGAGGAAGGAATAGATCCTTATGGGAAGATGGATCAGGCAGGCTGCTTCCTGGGCTGCGGCACTGTTTACAGCTGTCTGCATATGCAACGCGGCCATGTTTCTGTACGAGATCCAGCCGGGATGGATTGAGCGGGATAAGGGCGCGACGCTGGCCATCTGGGATCCCGACACGGAGCTGGCCACGGCAATGGAAGGCCGGGGCCGTTACCATGTGGACAGCAAGGGGTACGTAAACGACCATATTCCGGAAGAACCGGGATACTGTCTCGTGGTCGGGGCTTCCTTTACCCAGGGAAAAGAAGTGGAAAACGGAAAGCGCTACACAGATCTGTTAAACGAGATGCTGTCCGAAGGGAAGGTCGGCAAAGAGCAGAATACAAAATCCGCTCTTCCGTCATTTGTATACAATGTGTCACAGGAAGGGTATTATTTTCCGGATATTGCCAGAGGATTTTATGCCCTGACCAGGGAGTTCCCGGATGCGGGAGTAATCGTGATCGAAACCGGGAAAACTGCTTTTTCCGACAGAGAACTGACGGACGCCCTGAATCAGAGGGACTATGACGAAAAACAGAACGGCGAAAATATTCTGACGACTCTTTCCTCCGGAAAGCGGTTCAGTATGAAAATCAAAGAGGCGCTGCCCCTTCTGAACATCCTGGTGAGACAGGCGGAGACAGTGAAAAACAAGTGGGCCGATGAAGCGGAAACGATGAATAACCAAAGGTCCAATGAGAAGAAAACAGAGAAAGATCCCGGGACATATTCCGATAAGCTGGAGTCGGTGCTTCAGATGCTGCGGGAGGAATTCAGCGGGAAGCTTGTCATCGCTTACCATCCGGATGTGACTATTCTTGAGGACGGTTCCCTCAGTCCGGCCCGGTATGCGGAGACAGAGGTATTCGCCAGGCTGTGCCGGGAGAACGGCATTATTTTTGCGGATGCCACTCAGGCAATGCTGGACGCCTATGAGGAGGATTATTCCGTGCCTTACGGTTTTATGAATACCTCCATGGGGAAGGGACATTTCAGCCGGGCCGGGCATCGTGTGATGGCGGAAGAACTGTATAAAATACTGGTCAGGGGGGACGGACGTTGAGCTTCTTGTCAATCAGGTTTGGAATTTTCTTTCTGATCCTTCTTCTGATTATGAAGGTCACCAGAGGCGCAAAAGTTCATCAGTGGGTTCTGCTGGCTGCCAGCTATGTGTTTTATGCCGCCGGGGACTGGAGGTTTCTGGCGCTGCTTGCCGGCGTTTCGCTTGCAATGTGGCAGTGCGGTCTGAGAATTGCCCGTGCCGCAGAAAAGGAGAAGGGCGGAAAAGTGTGGCTGGTTCTGGGTGTTTCGGTAGACCTGCTGGTTCTCGGAGTGTTCAAATATGCAGGTTTCTTCGCGGATACCTTTTCAGCGGTTTTCCGGATGCCGCGGCCGGCTCTCCGGATTTTCCTGCCTCTGGGTCTCTCCTTTTATATTTTTCAGGCCATCAGCTACCTGGCAGATGTTTATATGGGAAAAATGAAGGCGGAGAGTTCCCTGCGGAAAGTGCTTTTGTATATCGGATTTTTCCCTCAGATTGTATCCGGTCCCATCGTCAAGGCTCACGATTTTTTTCCTCAGCTTGAGAGGGATCATGAGCTGACCTGGGAGAACCTGTCCTGGGGAGGTCAGCGGCTGCTGACAGGACTGTTTAAGAAGGTGGTGGTTGCCGACAGACTGGGAGTCTGTGTGGATGCGGTATATGCTGCTCCGGCCGCCTACAGCGGCCTCAGCATTCTGACGGCGGTGTTTGCCTATGCTCTCCAGATCTATTACGATTTTGCAGGGTATTCGGATATGGCCACAGGAATCGCCCGCATACTGGGATTTGATCTGGGAAGAAACTTTAATCTGCCCTATCTGGCGGCCAGTCCTTCGGAATTCTGGAGAAGGTGGCATATCAGCCTTTCCAGCTGGTTCCGTGATTATGTCTATATTCCTCTGGGAGGAAACCGGAAGGGAAAAGCCAGGACGTATCTGAATCTGTTTCTGACCATGCTGCTCAGCGGCCTGTGGCACGGAGCCAGCTGGGCATTTGCGGCGTGGGGCGCTCTTCACGGAGCTGCATCGGTTCTGCACAAGGCTTTTGGAGGGAAGAAGGAAAGAGAGGAGGCCGGTTCCCCGGTATGGAAAAAAGTTCGTTATGTTTTTTCTGTGATACTTAATTTCTGCGTGGTTTCGATTCTCTGGATCCCTTTCCGGACCAACGATTTCGGAAAAACGCTTCTGATCTTACGGAGAATTTTTACCTGGACTCCGGGAATATATTACGTATATGTATACGCTCTTATTTTCGGAGCCGGCCTTCTGGTTACAGAGCTGGCCGCGGTCCGCTATAATCGGGGAAATGATATCTGGCGTCCCCTGGATCTGAGCAGATTCAGCAGCCGCGTGATCCTGTGCTGCTTTATTCTGCTGACGGCCGTGTTTGCGTACATAGGTGACAGCGCGTTTATTTATGCGCAATTCTGAGTGTATACTTCGACCTCCAGAGTCGGAACATCAATACAACGAACGGAAATAAATAAGGAATGGAACAGAAAATGGAAGTGAATGCAATGGACGGAGAATATAGAAAAAGAAGACGGCGGCGGTCCGGCGGCTGCCTTACGGTGATCCTGGTTTTACTGGCGCTGATTGCGGGAACTGTGATCGTTGTGTGGAAGCTTTCGGACGACGATACCTTTGAGACAACGTTTTATCGGATGACTTCTGATAAAATTCAGGAACCGGTGCGGGCGGTTCTGCTGGCTGACCTGCACAACAATGAATTCGGCCGTGCCAACCATGATCTGGTGAAGGAGATTGAACGTCTGGAACCGGACGTGATCCTTATGGCCGGAGATATGGTAAACGGCGACGATCCGAATATCACGATCGTAACAGATCTGTGCGGAAAGCTTCTTGAGACAGCGCCGGTTTATTACATTTTCGGAAACAATGAGGGGACTCTGGAGTATGCGGGAAACGGTCCTCAGGTGGCCCTGGACACGGCGCTTTGGGAAAAGGGAGTGACAGTTCTGTATAATAATTCCATAAGTACGGAGATAAAAGGGAATCCTTTTGAAATCATGGGAGTAACCTCCGGGACCGATGATTATGAAGAGGTCGCAGGTTCGGCCGTATCTGATTTTGAGAAAAAGGACGGCTTCAAGGTTCTGCTCACCCATTTTCCGGCGCTTTATTATGACTGTCTGGCAGATGTGGATTTTGATCTGGGCGTCGCCGGACATTTTCACGGAGGCCAGATACGGCTTCCTGACGGACGGGGCCTGTACCATATCGACGAGGGCTTTTTCCCCCGTTACTGTTACGGAGAATTTTCCCTGACACACGGGACGCTGATTGTAAGCAGAGGCCTGGGCGGGCATGGACACCTGCCGAGGATCAACAATAAACCGGAACTTGTTGTAATCGATATCACCCGTTCATAAAAGGAAGGAGGGGGTACATTTGGCGGTCATTCAGGATGTAAAGTATGTATTGATAGCCATTCCAGTTGTAATCATGCTGTGCGCGCTGGTTCTGATCATGGGACAGCGCAGGGAGAACCTGCTCAGGCAGACAAAAATGGGTGTAAGGGCACTGAAAAAGTGGATCATACCGGTTTTCATTCTTGCGGTCCTGTACGGAGCGGCCTGGCTGGGGGTAAACCAGATGCAGATATCCATGCAGGCGTCGGTCATCATCGGATTTAATTATCCGGAAGCTTCCAGCGGTCTGAATCCCAACAGGACCCGTTTTAATATTTCCGAAATTCTTTCGGATAATATTCTGGAAAAGGCGATCACGGATGGAAACCTGAACAATGTCAGCGTGGACGATTTAAAGCAGAGTCTCAGTGTAACGCCTCTGCAGGCAGGTGACTCCATATCCACAAATCAGGTGTATATGTCTACGGAATACCAGCTGACCTACGAAGCCAGCAAAAATACGCTGCAGCTGGATCCGGGCAGTGTGGTGGATGCGGTGGCCGAGGCTTACTGTCAGGAATTTGTCAGCGCGTATTCCAGAAAGACGGACGTCCTGACGATGGATTTTTCCGATCTGGAGGATCTGGATTACCTGGACATTGTAAATCTGTTCGATAAGAAATCCGAGTCCGTCGAGGAGTATGCAAACCTGCTTTCCTATGAGAACGCCTCCTTCCAGTCTGAGACTACAGGAGAAACATTCTCTTCCATCGCCGAGAAGATCCGGTCCTTCCGGGAGGTACAACTGGACAGGTTCGAGAGTTTTATTCTCTCTAATGGTCTCGCCAAAAACAGGGACCAGTATATAGCAAAGCTGAATTATGACAATACGATCACCCATCTGGATTATCTGAAAAATCTGGCGACTCACAATATCAATCTGGATGCCATTGACCGATATGAAAGAGATATGGCAACCATCGTTCTGATCCCCAGCGAGGATCTGGACGGGGAGTTTTATATGTCCAGAACGAAGATCGGCGTGGATTATTTTGCTGAGAATGCGGAACTGGCCATGCAGTCCGCCGCCAAGCACCAGCAGGATATGCAGTTCAACGATTATGCCATCAGCCAGATGATGGCGGCAGGCCGGGCGGAAAACCGGATAACCCAGGTGGAAAACATGCTGGAATCTTTAAAGAGCGAGTATCAGGTTTATGCGGGTCTTCTGGCGGACACACTGGCGGATTATGACAAAAAAACCACCAACGATTATGTCAGTGTCGTTTCCGCACGCATCACTCATATCGGAAGCCGGGAGATCGGCAGAGCTGTTGTGCTGGCAGTCATTTTCTCCATTGTATTCTGCGTTCTGATCGTCGCGATGAGCGCAAAGAACGGTTCCTCCTATTACGGAAAGAGGGAACGGATAAAGAAAAAAAACAGGGCGCCGAAAAAAACAAAAGGCAGGAGCAGGAGACGATTCAGGGAAGAAGAGAATGGCAGCGAAGAAGAAACAGCGGAGGGAAATAAAAGATGAAAAGATTTCGTGTTTTTGACTATATCAAACAATATCAAATACCGATCATCGTTCTGTCTCTTCTGGCCGGCGTAATATTCTATGGATATATGCAGACGAAGCAGACTTACACAGCCTCCGCTGTGATCAGCTATACCAACAGCCAGGCGGCGGAAGGTCTGGCGCCTGATGGGAGCAAGATCGACGTATCGGAAATATATTCTTCTCAGGCCATGACCCGTGTGTTTGAGCAGCTCGGGCTGGATTACAGTGAATATAATCTGGATGAACTGCGTTCCAGAGTGACGGTAACCGGAATTGTGACGGAGGAGGACAAAGCGGTTCAGGAGGCGGTGAACGCTACAGGCGAGCAGTCCACCGCGCAGCCTACCAGATATTATGTTTCCTTTAAGGCACTGCGGTCGGATTCCGATAATCCCGAGACCTTTGCCAGGCAGATCCTGGATAATCTTTTGAATGTTTATATTGAGAATTACGGCGAGAAGCATATTAACAGCCTGATGGCTCCCAACGATATTTCCGGCCTGGATGAG
This sequence comes from uncultured Eisenbergiella sp., assembly GCA_947626995.1. Lineage (GTDB taxonomy): Bacteria > Bacillota > Clostridia > Lachnospirales > Lachnospiraceae > Gallintestinimicrobium. The sequence goes on from CANQUI010000018.1 coordinate 10,233, forward strand.
AGAGATTATGATTATCTGGAGATGGCGGAGATTCTGGATGATTCTATTGAGAAGGCTGTGGTGGCTATCAGCAAGAGTGTGAATGAGGACAATACCTTCCGCGCGGCGGCTAACGGCTATTCCTTCATGGATCTGTATCGGGAGTTCACTCATTTGAAAGAAGTAGAGCTGTCCAATGTTTACGCCTATATTTTGAATAATAAGGTGACGAAGGACAGGGACGCTCTGATCGCCAAGTATGAGAATCGTATTGAGAACTACGGGCTGAACAATAACGCCAGTCAGACCAAGCTGGATGCCATCGATCGGGTCATCAATTCTTATGTGGAGATGATGAGGGAGTCCGGAAATACCGATATTACCTATGATTATATCCTGGATGATGTTTATGACGACTGGGAGGAGGAACAGAAACCCGACCAGACGGTGGAATACGATGTCCTGATGACGGATTATGTAGACGACAGGGAAGACTTTGAGTGGACGCTCATCGAAGTAGCCTACTGCGAGTATATTCTCGATATCTTCAGAGGCGACGCAAATTTAGGAACCGGTCTGGATCTGGATGGTATCGAAACCGTAAATGAGGATCGTGTTGCGGAAGAAGGAACAGACGCTGATTCCAAAGAAGAAGCAGCAGAAGAAAAGCCGGAAACAGTTCCGATTATCACTGGTGTCTATGCGGAGACCTCCCAGGAGGCCCTGGATACTACGGCGGCCATGATTTCCGAGCTGGTGGAAAAGACCAATCATCTGTACGAGATTCTGATGGTGGTCAACCAGGAATTCAATGCTTTCTGCGGAGCTACCAATATCAATCTGCTGAGCAATATTGTGGTTATCGCTAACCAGAAAATCCTTCTGTACGCGGCGCTGGTGGTTGTTATTTTCCTGTGCGTATTCTGTGTGGCGGCTATTATCCTGGGACGTCTGGGAGATGTTGTGGACTACTATGTATACAGAGACAGGAAGTTCGATCTTCCCAACCGGATAGGCTGCGATAAATTTATGGAGGCTTACGCCAACCGGATGCTTCCCGATGATTTCGGATGCATTGTTCTGCGTCTGATCCGGATCCAGGAGAAGAATTCCCTTTACGGCAGAGAGGCCATGGACCAGATGATGCTGAAGTTCAACAGCATTATCAAGGAGATCTTTCCGAAGAACGACGACTGCTTTATCGCTCTGAACGGCGTGGGACAGTACATCATCTATTCCAGGAACATGTCAAAGGAGCATATGGACGCCTACGCGGAGTATCTGAGGAACGAAGCGGAAAGCTACAACGCCACCGTGAACTGCAAGATTGAGTACGAGTGCGGAATGGCGGAATCCAGAACCTACAGCATTTACCGGATCAAGCTGCTTCTGGTCAACGCGCTGCACAATATCAAACCGGTGATCAGGGAGGCCGGCTGACGGCTGGATAAGGAGAAGCTATGGCCTGGGAAAAAATTAAAACAGGATTGCTTTTTATTATTTATATTGCAGTGACGGCGCTGATGTACAATGCGCTGGGCTGGATTCCCGAGGGCGTGTCCATCGGCGGATTTACATTCATGTATATGTATCTGCTTGGAATAGGTATCGCCGTACTGGTGGTTGTGGCCTTCCTCATTCATCCCCAGGTGCCCCGGGCCTGGCTGCTGCTGAAGTATGTGATATGGATCTGTATGCCGTTTTTGGTTAATATCTTTATTTCGCTGATTGTCTGGGTGATGGATATGTCAGCGCCGAACGTGATTATCCGGGGCACATTCTACTCTGTTTATCAGATACTGGCTGTTGTGGTGGCGGCGGCAGCCTTCTATCTCTTCGGGGACAGGGGGCTTGAGTATCATTTTATCGGACTTGTGCTGGCAAGTACGATGACCATGGTCACAGCCATGATCGACGGCGGTGTAGCCGAATTTCTGGATGAATTCCGGGTGCTTCTGGTTTCCGGGGCCATGGAAACGGGCGAGCTGATGAAACGTATGGAAATGACGGGCCATACCTACGCCTTTGGGATGTATATTGTGTATTTCCTGCTGTTCAACAAAGGCCGCAGGCGGGATATCCTGGCGCTTGCGGTCTCGATCCTGTTTTTTGTCATGGAGTTTAAGCGGAGCGCTCTGGCCGCTCTGATCGTCACCCTGGTGATCGGTTTGATTCTGCGTCCCATGCCTGACAGGGGCAAAAGGGCTTTCCTTGGGTTCGGCGGAGTCATTCTGGTGCTCGTGAGCTTTGTCTATGTGTGGATGATCAAGTCCGGACTTTATGAAACGCTGACGGATATGCTGGGCATCGATACCAGCGGAAGATCGCTGATGTATTCCAGTGCCAGCTCCTATTATGAGTTCAGTCCGTTCTTTCGGGGAACCGGACTGGGGTATGTTTCCAAGATGCTTGAGACAGGCGAAATGTACCTGGGAGTCACTATTTCCGATCTGCACAACGACTTTCTGCGTCAGTTTATCGAACAGGGCTTCTGGGGATACCTTCTGTGGATCATAGCCATGTTTATCGGAAGGATCCGGCTGTTTCTGTCCCGCAGCACGACGCTGGGCGTCATTGCCTTTGTAATCAGTGTGTTCTGTTTTGTTACATTCTTTTCGGAAAATATGTACTTCCTCTTTTATGGAAATATTCCCATGGCGGTTCTGATGATGGGACATCATTTTGAGGAGCAGGTTGAGAAAGAGAAGGAAATCAGTACATGGCTGTAAAGAGAATCTGTATCTTTATGCACCGCTTTGACGGGGGCGGGGCGGAAAAAATGACGGTGATCCTGGCCAATGAGCTCCGACGCCGGGGGCATAAGGTGGTGTTCTGTGTCCGGTATGATTACGGGGAGACCCGACGTCTGCTGGATAAGCGAATCCCTGTGCTGGATATGAAGGTATCCGAGACGTCCAGAGTGCGTAAAAACCTGAAAAATATCCTTTATTTACGAAGGCTGATGGTGGCGAAGGGGAGATTCGATATTCTCCTCTCTGTGACGGCGGAGATGAGTCAGGTGGCCATGGCCGCAGCCTGGATGAATCCCGGACGGATGCCTGTGGCGGCTGTTATTCATAACACTCTGTCTCAGGAGACCCACAGCTTCCAGAGAATCCGTAATATCCTTTACCCCCTTCTGGACAGAAGCATGGATGGCGTGATCGCCGTGTCGGAGGCGGTGAGAGAGGATTATATCCGGCTCTGCAAAGCGGACGCCGGCCATGTTTTTACAGCGTATAACCCGGTGATATTTGACGAAATTTTCCAGCTGGCGGAAGAGAAGACAGGACATCCCTGGCTGGAAACTCCGCGAAGCTGGAAGACCCTAGTGCTGGCAGGACGTTTATCTTATCAGAAAAACCATCAGCTGATGCTGAAGGCTTTGCGGCGGCTGCGCAGGGAGGGAGACTGGAGACTGATTCTTCTGGGAACCGGCGAGCTGGAGGAGGAACTGAAACAGCTGTGCCGCCGTCTGCGGATAGAGGAGTGGGTGGACTTCAAAGGGTATGTGGAGAATCCCTACGCTTATTTTTCCGCGGCGGACTGTGTCGTGTTAAGTTCGCGGTTTGAAGGTCTTCCCACCGTTCTGATCGAGGCTCTGGCCTGCGGGAGCACCATCGTGAGTACGGACTGTCCCTCAGGTCCCAGGGAGATTCTCGGGGACGGGGTGTACGGCACTCTGGTTCCGGTTGACGACAGCCGCGCTCTGGCGGAGGGAATCCGAAAAGCGGTATCCGGGAAGACTGACAAAGAGAAACGGATCAAAAGGAGTCTGGATTTTTCCGTGGAGAAATCCGTCAATCGTTATCTGGAAATTATAGATCATATCCTGCAGGGCAGGAAATAAGGAGAGGGGAATCATTGGAATGAAAAAAACAATTACAGTCACAGCAGGGCTTCTGGCTGTCGCTGCGGCTCTGTTTATGAACTTCAGGGTAGAAGCGTCTTCTGTGAAGACCGGGGAGGAAACAGGCAGAGCGATTCTGTATCAGGTGACCCCGGACGTGTATGAGCAGCTGTCCGGAGGAGCTGTTACGGAGCAGTCTGATCCGGCCTGGAATACCTATACCGTGTATGTGGAAGATCAGTTCGATCATCCGGATTCCATGACGGTGACGTTTACACGGGATGAAGATCACCTGGTTACCGCTTACGGGGACGACGGTTCCTTCAATAGTCAGTGGACTTTCGGCAGCGGAACCCATACCATACCTTTTTCCCCAGAGGATACCTTCTTTCATATCGCGGTTCACGACGAGGACGAGACCGGTCTGGATCTGCGGGAACAGGGAGGAGAACCGGAGGAAAGCGGCCCCTATGCGGGAAAGTATCTGTCGGTTCTGGGAGACAGTATAACCGCTTATTATGGATACGTCGAAGAAGATTTTTATGCCCCCAACACTCCTGATGAGATGCCTGTGACTGATATGTGGTGGTATGAGATGGCCCGCCTGACCGGTATGAATATCTGTACAATCAACGCCAGCGGAGGTTCCGGTGTTACACAATTAGATTTCGATGAACGTTTTATGGGAAACGGGGACCGGAGCAGGCACCTGTCTAATGGGGGTCAGGATCCGGATGTGATCTGTGTACTTCTGGGTATCAACGACCTGATCAGTCAGGTGAATATAAGACGACTTCGCCGGGAGTACGATGGGATGGTGCAGATTATCCAGGACGAATATCCGGAGGCGGAAATCTGGCTGTGTACCTACTATGAAATTCCGGGGTATCTGCAGGATCTTGAGGGTAAACTGAATCAGGTTATCCGGTCCGTGGCAGAGGCCCGGAGTGTGAATGTGCTGGAACTTGATGGCAGCGGCCTGGGTCTGACAGATATTGAGAACAGGTTCAAGGATTATGATCCGGATTCCGGAAACGCTCTGCATCCCAATGCCAACGGACAGAAGATCCTGGGCAGGTGGGCTGCGGAGAAGCTGCTGGAGGCAGCGGATCAGGGATGAGGTGAATAGTATATTCAGGAACCGTGAAGATTTGTCGATCAATATCTGGAAATCATAAACTGAATTCTGCGGGGAAAGAAATAAGGAGAGGATGGTTCACCGGATGAAGAAAACAATCGCAGTCACAGCAGGTATTCTGGCTGTCGCGGCAGCCGCAGCGGCCGCAGCTCTGATTTTTCTGAAGCCCCGGGAGAAAACAGGCAGAGCAATTCTGTATCAGGTCACCCGGGACGTATATGAGCAGCTGTCCGGAGGAGCCATAGCAGAGCAGTCGGATCCGGCCTGGAACACTTATACGGTATATGTGAAAGATCAGTTCGATCATCCGGATTCCATGACAGTTACCTTTACACGGGAGGAGGAACACCTGGTTACCGCTTACCGGGATGACGGCTCCTTCAACGGCCGGTGGATTTTCGGCAGCGGAACTCATACCATACCTTTTTCCGTGCGGGATGCCTTCTTCCATATCGCGGTCCATGACGAGGACGAAACCGGTCTGGGTCTGCGGGGACAGGGAGGAGAACCGGAGGGAAGCGGTCCCTATGCGGGAAAGTATCTGTCGGTTCTGGGAGACAGCATAAGTTCCTATGCCGGATACATCGAAGAAGGTTATTCTGCAGGTTACAGCGCTGCGGATGATATGTCCGTGACCGATATGTGGTGGTATGAGATGGCCCGCCTGACCGGCATGAACATCTGCGCCGTGAATGCCAGTGCGGGTTCCGGCGTCACCAACTTAAGCGGTGACGAATTTTTTATGGGAAACGGGGACCGGAGCAGGCACCTGGATAAGGCGGGCCGGGATCCGGACGTGATTTGTGTGCTTCTGGGGATTAATGATTTTTTCAAACAGGTGGATATGGAGCAGTTCGGCCGGGAGTATGAGGAGATGGTGCAGATCATCCAGGACGAATATCCGGAGGCGGAGGTCAGGCTGTGCACTTATTATGAATTTCCCGGGTATCTGACGGAGATGAATCTTACGGACGAACTGAATCAGACCATCCGGGATGCGGCAGAGGAGCGGGACGTGAAGGTGCTGGAGCTTGAGGGCTGCGGCCTGGGCCTGACAGAGCCTGAGAACCGTTTTACCGATTATGATCCGGCCACCGGAAACGGCGTGCATCCCAATGCCGGCGGACAGAAGATCCTGGGCAGGTGGGCTGCTGAGAAGCTGCTGGAGACAGAGGATCAGGGATGAGGTGAACAGTATGATCAGGAATCGTGAAGAACTGAAAAAATGCCTGGCTGCAGACCGGGCCAGAACGGAGGTCGGGATGCTGCCCCGATGGATACGGGGCTTTGTGTGCAGGGAGTTTTATTTCCTGATCTGGTGTTATATTAAAGCGCTTCGCATGGAGGAATACCATACGGGACAGAAAGGATTTTATCACAGGCTGTTCCATTATTTCTGGAGGAGAAAAAGGAACCGTTACGGAGAGAAGACGGGGATCTTCCTTGAGCCGGAGGTGTGCGGCCCGGGACTTTGTATATGGCATAATAACGTGGTGGTAAACTCACGGGCTGTCATAGGGAGAAACTGCACCTTCCATGGAAACAACTGTGTTGGAAATGACGGTTTTTCTCAGGAAGCGCCTGTGCTGGGGAATTCCGTTACTCTGGGAACGGGGGCTTCCGTGATCGGAGACGTCACTCTTGCGGACGGAATTACCGTGGGAGCGGGAGCGGTGGTGCTTCATTCCTTTCATGAGCCGGGGATCACGCTGGTGGGAATTCCCGCAAGACCTTTGAAGCGTCCTTGAGGAGGAAAGCTGTGGAGACAAAGCGATATTACAGTCTGGATGTATTAAAGTGGGTGATGTCGATTGTGGTGATCGCCCAGCATACCCATCCATTTGAACATGTTGACAACCAGCTTTTTCTCAGGTTTCAGACCATGCTTTTTTCGCTTTCGGTACCTGTGTTTTTCCTGTGCTCCGGCTTTTTTCTGTTCCGGAAAAGGGGAGAGAAGGGAAGTGCGGCTGCTCTCCGAATACGGCGGTGGACCATGAATGTTCTGCGTCTGTATCTTCTCTGGACGGCCGTGTATCTGCCCTGTACCTTCTATGAGTATTTTACAGACGGAAAAAGTTTTCTGGCGGACTTGTATCTGTTCATTCAGGGATTGATCCTGATAGGCCGGCATTTCTATTCCTGGCATCTGTGGTATCTTCTCGCGCTTTTTTACAGCGGCAGCCTTCTGTATCTGATGATGAAACGCAGCTGGTCAGAAAAAGCGATGTTTGCGGCTGCTCTGCTTTTGTTCACTGTGGGTGTGGCAATGTCGGATATTGTGGATTTTCCCTGCGATCATCCGGTAATTACTCTGATCCGCAGCGGAATTGTACACACCTTCGGATGGGGACAGATGTTTACCGCGCCTCTGTATCTGCTTCTGGGGGGCTGGCTGTCCGGAAGAAAGTCCTTGCCGTCTGTTAAGATCGCGGCTGCAGTACTGGCGGCTGCTTTTCTGGCGGGGATGATGGAATTGCCCCTCTGGTCAGGCTTTATGACTGTCTTTGCCGCGGTGGGGATCGTCTGTCTGGTTTGTTCGGTGTCGTTAAAACCCGCATCTGTCTGGAGTTATTTTGACAGGGCCAGCAAGATTAACTATTACTGGCATATGATGTTTTTATTTGTATATACCTTGTGTTTCAGAAAATTTGCCTATTACGGATGGGACGCGTTCCTGGCGGCGGCAGGCTGCTGCCTGGCGGTATCGTTTCTTCCCGCTGCAAAGAAGAAAGGAAAAGGCCTATGACTCCCTTTTTAAGCGTTATCGTTCCTATTTACAAGGTAGAACCCTATCTGCGCCAGTGCCTGGACAGTATTCTTGGGCAGACCTTCAGAGATATGGAAATCATTCTGGTGGATGACGGCTCTCCCGACGGATGTCCGGAAATCTGTGACAGTTATGCGGAAATGGATGCACGCGTGAAAGTAATACATAAAAAGAACGGAGGACTCGTAAGCGCGAGAAAGGAAGGAGTCAGGCGGAGCACAGGACAGTACATTACTTTTGTGGACGGCGACGACTGGATTGACTGCGGTATGTACCAGGCAATGATGGAGAGGATCCGGGAAAACAATGCCGACATTCTGACTACGGATTATTATTATGACGGAGGACATCCGGTAAGATATACAGCTGCGGTTCCGGAAGGACTTTACCGGGGAAAGCGCCTGGAAAAGCTGCAGAAACGTATGATCTATTCAGGAAGGTTTTACCTGCCGGGTGTTTACCCTTCGGTCTGGAATAAATGGTATCGGCGGGAAATACTGATCCCGAATCTGTTCACGGTGAATGAAAACATTTCCTGGGGAGAGGATATGGCATGTACGTATACCTGTATGCTGGACGCCCGGTGTGTGGAAATTTATAAAAGCCAGTGCTTTTACCATTACCGGATACGCCCGGAAGCCATGACGAAGGTTTTTGATCCGGATTATTTCCGAAAATTCCGAAATCTGTATGATTGTCTGGATATATGTTTCGCAGGTAAAATGCAGGAGAACTTAGTGGAGCAGTTAACATATCATAAGATTTACGTAATGACGGTGGGGATCAAGGAATGCGCCGGCGGCGTCAGAAACGTCTGTACTGGCGAGGGAAAAAAGGCATTGGAACTGTGTTATAAGAACCGGGATCTTGCTCATTGTATGAAAAATGTCGACGTCCGCAGGATGGAGCTTCCGCTTTTTTACCGAAAAATATGGCTGGCATATGAAAAGAAGCAAACGCGAAGAATATTAATTCTGCTCCAGCTGCTGGGAGCGGAAATGGCCATGGAAAAGGTGTTCCGTTTTTTTCGGCAAAGGAGCGGTACCGGCAAAGAGTAAGATATGGGCAGGTTTGGAAAACTATGGATATAAAAGAGAAAATTCGGCAGATACAAACCCGTCTGGCGTTAAAGAGAAGAATTTCTGTTGTTTTTCGTTTTTTTCCTGTCAGGCGGAACAAGGTCGTATTTGATAATTTTTCAGGGAGGGGTTACGGCGACGATCCCAAATATATATGTGAAGCTCTGCACAGGAAGGATCAGGCTCTGGACCTGGTATGGCTGCTGGAGAGGGGCGATGAACCAGAAAAGAACAGCATTCCGAAATGGGTAAGAACGGTTCCCTATGGTTCTCTGGCTGCCCTGTATGAGCTGTCTACAGCCGGTGTCTGGGTTGACAATGTAAAAACCAGTTACAAGCCGCGTAAGAGGAAAGGACAATTTTATCTGCAGGCCTGGCACTCCTGTCTGGGACTTAAAAAAAACGAAGAGGACGCTGAAAAAGTCCTTCCCGCCGCGTATTTGAAAAACTCGCAGCACGATGCTTCGGTAACGGATTTAATGTATTCGAACAATGACTTCCGAAGGGAGCGATACCGGAAAGCTTACTATTATAATGGAACCGTTTTGAAATGCAGTGTTCCCAGATGTTCGGTATTGTTCCGGGGAAGAGAACGCGCAGACAGGAAGGTGCGGGAGTTTTTTTCGATTCCGCCGGAAAAACGGATTGTTCTTTATGCGCCCACGTTTCGCGCGGACAAAGATGTGTCCGTTTATCAGTTTAATTATTGCCGCTGTCTGGACCTGTTAAAAAAACATTACTCCAGATTCATGGGGCTGCAAAAGGAATCCGGTTTTATAATGCTTTTGCGCCTGCACCCGGGTGTAGCGGAAAAATCCGGAGGGTTCCATTACGACGATGATGTGAAAAATGCTACGATGTACCCGGATATGCAGGAACTGCTGGCAGCAGCGGACGTTTTGATTTCAGATTATTCAGCATGTATTTTTGATGCGGTTTTTGTCAGGAAGCCGGTGTTTTTGTATACACCGGATCTGGCCGAGTACAGCGGATCGGACAGGGGCCTCTATTTTGAACAGAAGGAGCTTCCATTTACGTTTAATGAATCCGAGGAATCTCTGGAGCAGTCTGTTAAGAGCTTTTGTTATAAAATCTATGTGAAGAAATGTGATGAGTTCTGTACCCGGATCGGTCTGGAGGAAGATGGAAAAGGAGACGATTATATCGCGGATCTTCTTTTAAAGACAGGAATAAAGAAAAATGTTGGCGGAGAGAACGTATATTAAATGGAAGGCAGGAGGAGAAATGAAATAATGGATTTAAAACGCAGATGCCGGCAGATACAGATACAATTTGCGTTAAAGGGAAAAATGGCTGTTATTTTTCGTATATTTCCAATCAGACGGAAGAAGATTGTATTTGATAATTTTTCAGGAAGGGGCTACGGCGACGATCCCAAATACATATGTGAAGCGCTGCACAGGAAAGATGAGACTCTGGAGCTGGTATGGCTGCTGCGGGGCGGAAAGAAATCTGCAGAGAAAAAAAGTATTCCGCCGTGGGTGAGGATTGTTCCGTATGGTTCTCTTGCCGCTCTGTATGAGCTGTCTACAGCCGGAGTGTGGGTAGATAACGTAAAAACAGCTTATAAGCCGCACAAGAGAAAGGGACAGTTTTATCTGCAGACCTGGCATTCCTGTCTGGGACTGAAAAAAACTGAGATGGATGCGAAAAAGGTTCTCCCTGCCGAATATCTGAAAATTTCACAGCATGATGCATCGATAACGGATTTAATGTATTCGAATAATGATTTCAGAAGAGAACGGTACCAAAAGGCATTTTATTATCATGGAACTGTTTTAAAATCCAGTGTTCCCAGATGTTCCGTACTGTTTTCAGAGGCCGGGGAAAGGGCGGGGCATAAAGTACGGAAATTCTTTTCTATTCCGGAAGAGACAGGGATTGTTCTTTATGCGCCTACATTCCGTGCGGACAGAGATATTTCGGTCTATCATTTTGACTATCATCGCTGTCTGGACCTGTTAAAAGAACATTATTCCAGATTTATGGGACTGCAGAAGGAAACGGATTTCGTGATGCTTCTGCGTCTGCATCCGGGTGTGGCGGAGAAATCCGGAGGACTTCTTTACAGCGATAATGTAAAAAATGCTACGATGTATCCGGATGTGCAGGAACTGCTGGCTGCTGCGGATATTCTGATCTCGGATTATTCTGACTGCATTTTTGATGAGGTGTTTGTCAAAAAGCCGGTGTTTCTGTATACGCCGGATCTGAATGAATACTGCAGTCAGGACAGAGGGTTTTATTTTGAACAAAAGGAGCTGCCGTTCATATTTAATGATTCCCAGGAATGTCTGGAGGATGCCATCGCGGGCTTTTCCTATGAAGCTTATGCAAAAAAATGTGAAGAGTTCTGCACGCGGGTCGGTCTGGAGGAGGACGGAAACGGGGACGATTATATCGCGGATCTTCTTTTGAATGAAATGACGAGATAAAGGAATGAAGCTATGGGAAGAACAAAGAATGCGGCCAGAAATATCAAATGGGGGCTGATTTATAAGTTTTCTACGCTGGCGGTTTCATTCATTGCCAGAACCATCATGATTTATACCCTGGGAGCGGAATATCTGGGCCTGAACAGTCTGTTCAGCTCCGTGCTGCGGATTCTCAGCCTGGCGGATCTGGGGTTCGGGACGGCCATCACATACAGTATGTACAAACCAGTAGCGGAAAATGATGAGGAAATGGTCTGCGCGCTTCTGGGACTGTACAAAAGGATATACAGGATCATCGGAACCGTCATTCTGGGAGTCGGTCTGATCCTTCTTCCTTTTGTTCCGCATTTGATCGCCGGCAGTGTGCCGGAGGATGTGAATGTGCGCATTCTTTTTTTAATATATTTGCTGGATACAGTATCCACCTATTTCTTTTTTGCTTATCGGGCTTCCATTTTGACGGCGCATCAGAGGAATGACATCCCGTCGATGGTCAGTATGGCTACAAATCTGGCAAAGAATCTGATTCAGATCGTGATTCTGCTTACTGTCCGCAATTATTACTGCTTTGTCCTGGTGATTCCGGGGATATCCATTCTTACCAATCTGATTACCGCATATCTGGCCGGACGATATTATCCCCAGTATGAATGCAGGGGAACGGTGGACAGGGAAACGCAAAAACAAATCCGAAAGAAGACGGGAGCCCTGCTGGGTGTCAAGATTACCGGACTGATTTACAATTCTGTGGACAGTGTTGTGATCTCCAGTTTTCTGGGCCTGGTGGTGCTTGCAAAATATAATAATTATTACTATGTCATGGATTCGCTGATCGCGGTCATCGCGGTCATATTCAGTTCCATTCAGTCCACGGTGGGGAACAGTATTGTGCTGGAAACACCGGAAAAGAATTACAGGGATTACATGAATCTGTCGTACATCAACGCCTGGCTGATCGGCTGGTGCACCGTCTGCCTGTACTGTCTGTACCAGCCCTTTGTCCGGCTCTGGGCCGGTGAGAGTCTGATGTTCGAAAAAAGAGTGGTTGTCTGGTTCTGCGTATATTTTTATGTATATCAGCTGAAAATCGTTCAAAGTACCTACAAGGACGCGGCCGGGCTCTGGAGGGAGGACATGTGGCGTTCCTATGGAGCCAATCTGTTTAATCTGGTCACCAATCTGATTCTGGTGCAGATAATCGGCGTTGAAGGAATTCTGTTGTCGACGATCCTGTCTTTGCTGGTGATTTCCTATCCCTGGCAGACATGGATGATTCACCGTAAACTGTTTTACTGCAGCATGAAACCGTATGTGCTTCGTCTTCTGGTTTATACAGGAGCTACAGCAGTAGCCTGTGTCATAACAGAACTGTTTTGCAGGCTGGTAACTCTGAAAGGGCCGGGAGAACTGATCCTGCGGGGAATCATCTGCTGCATTGTTCCCAATCTGCTGTTTCTTCTGCTCTCCCTAAGAACGAAGGAATTCGCGGAAATGATGAAAAGCATGCGTAAAGTTCTGTTAAAGTCATAAAGGGAGGGTCGGAAATGATTCATTCCTACAAATCTTATTTATATTATCTTGCTCAGGATAAGATCGCTCTGGGAGAAACCCGAAGAAGGCCGAGACCGTTCCGGGATGAAATTTGGAGGTTTGAGATTCGCCTCCGCAGGGCCGAATATGCGGATGTGTGCTGCAAGCATGTCTGGCAGCTGCCATACCGGTTGATCAGCCGGTTCCTGTATCACAGCTCCAGCGTCAGACTGGGCTTTTCCGTTCCTCTTCATGTATTTGGAGAAGGGCTGTCCATCGCCCATTACGGGTATCTTGTAGTAAACAGCAGCGCGCGGGTCGGAAAGAACTGCCGCATCCAGGAGGGTGTGACTATCGGCGCGACAGGAGGCTCCGAGAAAGCTCCCGTCATCGGAGATAACGTATTTATCGGTTCCGGGGCAAAGATTATCGGTGACATCCGGCTTGCGGACAATATGGTGATCGGAGCGGGAAGCGTCGTAGTGTCCTCCTTTCTGACTCCGGGAATTACTGTGGCGGGAGTACCGGCCGGAAAAATCAGTTCCAAAGACTCTTCTCCATATATTTCTCCCCAATTATTACAGGGAAAAGCTTTGGCAGAATAAATGGAAATAATGTCTCTTTTCTTCGGGCGGCAGATGCCAAACATGTTCTGAGCAGGGCGTTCTGAGTAATGTACAGACCATAATACTTGACAATTGTAGAAAAGCGATATAAAATGAATTAAAATTTTTTGTGGATTATCCGCAGAAAGGTGGAGGTATAGATGGAAGGCGTAACAATATTCCGTCAGGCGATGGTGGGCGGTTTTCGGAAAGAGGACGTGATCGAGTATATAGAGAATCTGGAAGCTGAGAAGGAAAATCTGAAGCTCGCCCTGGATGACAGCACCTTGAAATTAAAAGAAGCGATGGAAAAAATAGAGGAAGACAAGAAAATAGCTGAGACGGCCGCGGATGGAAGCGATATCGCAGCCCTGAAGGACGACCTGAGGAAGGCCCGGATGGCGGAGATCGACCTGAAGCAGCAGATTCGCCGTCTGGAGATGCAGAATGCGGAACTGTCGAAAAAGGCAGCTTCCCCGTCTCAAACAGACACAGACTACAACAGCCGTTTTCTGAAGCTGCAGACTGACGCCAGGACGGTAATTGCCAACCAGAAAAAGGAATCGGAAGCCATAGTTGAAAAGCTGAAAGAACATGTCATGGAGTTGTTTCAGCAGAGTAAGGAGAAACAGAAGGAATCGGAGCAGGCTGCGGCTGTCCAGGCCAGAAAAGCGCGTGAACTGGAGCAGGCTCTGCGCGGCAGCGAAGCGAAGGTACAGGAGCTGGAGCAGGCTTTGCGCGGCAGAGACACAGAGGTGCAGGAACTGGAGCAGGCTTTGCGCGGCAGAGATGCAGAGGTACAGGAACTGGAGCAGGCTTTGCGCAGCAGCGAAGCGAAGGTTCAGGAACTGGAAGAGCAGCTGGCAGAACAGTCAGAGGAACTGCAGCGTTCTTTCTCTGAAGTGGATGGACTGAATGCGCAGCTGAAGGAAAGATCCGCCAGGATATCGGAATTAAAGTCGGATATTTCTGAAAAGGATCACATTCTGGAGAACTTAAACCAGGAGCTGGAGTCCAGAAGCACGCCGGTGATTCCGAAAGAACAGCCGGAACCGAAAAGAGAGACTGAGCCGGATTTCGTAAGAGAAAGGGAGCCTCGTGCGGAGCAGGAGTATTCCTATGAAGCTTCTGAGAAGAAGCAGCCTGTCCGCCGTGGAGCGGGCGATTCTCTGGAAGCCGCGCTGAACGACATTTTCTCGGATGCGGAGACAGCTCTTTCGGACAGTGAAAAGGATGCCCAGAGTAAACTGAAATTTATTCACAGTTAATTGTTTTGCAGGTATGTTCAGATGTTGGGTCGGATGTTGAATCAGATGTTGAGATGGTTAAAAAAGGAGAGAAGGATGAAAGATTCGGTATTGTTCAGACGGGTGTTATTTGGAGGCTACCATAAGGGTGATGTAGAGGAATACGTGGAACAGCTTGAGGAAAAGAACGAAAAGCTGCTGTTTTCCAAGAATGATGAAATAAGCGCGCTGCAGGAGGAGATTGAGAAACTGCAGATGGAAATTGAGCTGTGGGAAACCCGTTATAACGAACTGGAAGACAGTACGTCCCGGACAATCCGGCGGATGGAGACACAGCTGGATGAGGTTCAGGAGGAGGCCAGCCGGATCATTGTGCGGCAGAGAAAGGAAGCAGAAGAGATTCTGCAGAATGTGAGATCCAGGGTTTCCACGCTGCTTGCCGCCCGGGAAAACCATGACGTCCCTACTCAGACGCGGAGAGAAGGCTCGCCGGAGGATACGAGAGATCACGTGATTAAGCTGAAGAAGAGGGTTGGATGATCATTCAGAGGCAGAGAAAAAAGAAAAGAAGAAAAATCAGACTTCTGATGGCCGGCTCTGACCTGAACACGGTGAAAGGCGGAATGGTATCCGTTTCACGGAATTATCTTCGGACGAAGCACTGGAAAAGGACAGAGGTTTTCTATGTGGCTACCCACAGGGAAAGCTCCGGGCCGGTGAAACTCGGGATTTTTGCAGCCGCGTACATTCGGATTCTGATTTGTCTTCTCCGGAAGCGTGCGGATATTGCGCTTCTGAATGTATCGGAGAGAGGAAGCGTTTATCGGAAAGCGCTGTTGATGAAGCTGTGCCATTTTTTTGGCGTACCGGTCATTTTTCATCATCACGGTGCGGAATTTAATGATTTTTACGGGACTCTGTCTGAGAAAAAAAAGAAGTATATACAGAAGGTGCTTACTGAGGCAGATCTGAATATTGTGCTTTCCCGTTCCCAGGAGAAGGATATTCTGGAAAAGGCGCCGAAAGCCCGGGTTCAGTTTCTGTATAATTCCATTGAGACAGAGGAAGAAAATCCATACAGCGGGGATACCTGTTATATCCTTACCATGGGCCGCCTGGGCGAGAGAAAGGGGACCTATGACCTTCTGGAGGCTTTGCGTGACCTGGATTCCTCTCTGCCGGATTCTGTAAAGGCTGCTCTCTGCGGCGACGGCGAGACGGAAGAGGTAAAGGCTCTGGTCGAACAATATGGTCTTAAGCACAGGGTATGCCATGTGGGCTGGACGGATGGAAAGGAAAAAGAAGAGTTTCTGAAGAAGGCCATGCTTCATGTTCTTCCTTCTTACAGAGAAGTTCTTCCCATGAGTATTCTGGAAACCATGGCAAGGGGAATTCCGAATATCAGCACGAATATTTCCTCAATACCGGAGGTGATCGAAGACGGAGTCAACGGTTTTCTGATCACGCCGGGAGACACGAGTCTTCTGAAGGAGCGTATCCTGCAGCTGGTATCGGATCAGGAGCTGCGCATGGAATTCAGCCGGGAGGCGTACCGGACGATTAAGGAGAAGTTTTCCCTCAGGCAAAACGTAAGTACTATGGAACATATTCTGCTGAAGGTAATAAAAGAGGCGAAGACCGGCAAAGGGAGAAATGGCGGCCGGAAGGCGCGGCGTTGAACATATCGGAGCAGGGGAGCGCTGTTATCAGCAGTCAATTTATAAAAAAAGAAATAAAACAGGACCCGCCGAAGGATCAAATTTTCGGTGGGTTTTTGTGAATTTTGATGAAAATTCATCCAATTATCTAAATTATTCGCATAATAATATCAAAAGGCTGAAAATACAACAAAACATTTCGTTGAGTTGCATACTCAACGAAATGTTTTGTTATTCTAGAATGAAATTATATACAAAAATAACTTCCATGTCAATATGTTGGATTTCGTTTATCCAATATCCGCAGGCCGCACTCTGGCCGACTTTTATTTTTTTCTGTAAAAACAGTTTTCATTTTCCCTAATTTGTCATTAAAAGCTGCATGAATGATACATTTCTGCGCATGAAAAGCATCTCCATCTTTGCTTTTCAAAGACCGGCCAGGCTTTTTATGCAAGCGGTATTTGTATATTTTCAATGTAAAGCAGTCAAATAAGCAGTCAAAAAATCTGCTGCCCCCAGGGACTTCCGATTCCATTAATCTGAATCATGAGAAAGCGCCGCATTGTCGAATCAGGACTAAAAAAGTCCATCAGGCACACAGTCGGATAATTTAGTCAAATTTAGTCAAAAAGAGTTTATAACCCCATGATATCAACAAAAAACCATATTACCACCCCGCTTTTTCATTGATTATGCAACTCAACGAAAAAATCTAAAAAAGAAACAGTCGTCTTTGACCATTTATGCACAGAAACGGAGAGTTTCTTAAGAACATCAACGGATGCGGACTCTGGGATAATACCGGCCGTGTGTCCTGAGATGAGGAGAAGGTGAAGGTTATGAATGAGGTTTTGCGCCAGGAAAAGAAATACCTCCTGTCCCTGGAAGCTGCCGGACGGCTGGCCGGACAGTTTTCCCGTGTCATTGCCCGGGACAGTCACAATGGATCCGGCGGTTATTCCGTCCGGTCGCTGTATTTTGACAGCATTGAGGACGGAGACTATCAGGATAAAGTGGATGGTCTGGAAATACGGCGAAAAATACGGCTCCGATGTTATGATCCCGGCGATTCATTTGCGGTTCTCGAAATGAAGCAGAAGGAAGGAGCGTATCAGAGAAAACGCTCCCTGCGCCTCCCCCGCGCCGATGCGATCGGTCTGACAGCGGGAGATTATAGAGTGCTTCTTCGATATAATGAACCTTTTGCACTGGAATGCTATGGGCTGATGACCGCATTGCCGTATCGCCCGAAAGCGATTGTGGAATATCGCCGCCGTGCCTTTGTGGCAAAAGAGAACAATCTTCGAATTACCTTTGACAGCCGGATCACAGCCACCGAGGCGAGCTTCGATCTGTTTTCTCCTGGGCTGCTGCAGTATCCTGTACTCGATCCATTTCATGTGATTCTGGAAGTAAAGTATAACGGATTCCTTTTGAGCTATATCAAAAATACGATTAATTGCGCGGACCGGTCGGAGCTTTCCATCAGTAAATATTGTCTGGCGCGGAGCGTCGGACTTCATGATTCGTCGTAACCTCTGTCATTAAAAAAATAAAAGCTGATTCAGTAAATCAGCGGATTTCAAGGAGGAACAGTCTATGAGGAACAAACTGCTGGAGCTGCTGGAGCCGTCCGGGAACCTGGAGCTGGAAGCGATTATGATGCGTATGATTTCCGCATCGATCATAGCCTGCGTGATTTACTTTTCCTACTGGTGTTCTCATGCAGGAGGCATTTACAGCAAAAAGTTTAACATTACACTGGTGACGATGACGCTGGTGACGACCATGGTCATGATTGTTATCGGAAACAACCTAGCCTTGTCCCTGGGTATGGTAGGCGCGTTGTCGATTATCCGGTTCCGGACAGCTATTAAGGATTCCCGGGATGCGGTTTACATTTTCTGGGCCCTTGTGGTGGGTATTTGCTGCGGGGCGGGAGATTATCAGGTTGCGTCTGTGGGCACCATATTTGTAATGGCTGCTCTGCTGGTGTTTGGAAGGATTAAAAACGATAACCGGGTACTGCTGGTGATTCGAACATCCCGTTCTAACGAAGAACGTCTGGAGGCACTGCTGTTCCAGCGCTTTGCGCGGAAAGCATCTTTGCGTGTAAAAAACTCCACGGAAAACAGCGTAGAGTTTATTTACGAGGTGAGCCGCCGTATTCTGGATCGGGACAACCGGAATGCGCAAAGCCTTACGGATGCCGTATATTCCCTGGGAAATATTGAATATTTTAATGTGGTTGCACAAAACGACGACATAGGAAGCTGACGGTGAACGGTTATGAGATACAGATTTTGTTGCATGACAGCGATCCTTCTTCTTCTGATTACGATACCGGTTCTGGCCGCATGGAACGTGAAAAAGGAGGAGGTTCGGTATCATCAGCATCTTGAGGAGCCGGGCTATACACCCTGTACGGAGCACAGAGATGATGTGTTCTGCACCCATCTGCCCATTGTGCTGGTTAATACAGACGGACGGGAGATTCCGGGGGCGCTGACAGGGGAGACCGACCGGTTTGGCGAAGCTCTTTATACACAAACGGCAGACGGAATGGATTATCTTAAGGGATCTGTAACTGTGATTGATAACGCGGAGGTCAACAATCATCTTTCGGATGCTCCGGATTTTACGATGGAAAGTCTGATCAGAATCCGCGGACATGCTTCGAGGAAGTTTGAAAAAAGTCCTTATCTGCTGAAATTCGTGGATGATAAAGGAATGGACAGGGAAATGGAAGTTATGGGAATGGATGCCCATCATGAATGGGCGCTTTACGGCCCATATCTTGATAAATCTCTGGTCCGGAATTATATGTGCTGCAATCTTGCGGGAAGTATCATGGATTACGCTCCCAATGTCCGCTGGTGCGAGGTGTTTCTGAATGGAGAATATCGCGGACTGTACCTTATGATGGAAACCATTACAAACGGGAAGACCGGCCGCCTTAATCTGAACGAAGACTATAAGGGAACGGAAATGGAAGGGTATCTTCTCAGAATTGACCGGCCCACAGAGACGGACCTGGAGACCACGAGGGATATCTATTCTTTTACAGAGAGGACTAACATGCCTCTGGAAGATGTGGCTGTTCGGTATCCGGGAAAAAGCAGGCTCACACCGGAGCTGGCACATTCCATTGAAATGGATTTTGCCCGATTTGAAAAAGCGCTGTATTCTTATGACTACGATACCGAACTCTATGGGTACTGGAACTGGGTGGATGTTGATAATTTTGCAGATTACTACGTCATCAATGAATTTACGCGCAATGTAGACGCAGGAATATTCTCAACCTACCTGTATAAAGAAGTGGGAGAAAAATATAAGCTTTGCGTATGGGATTTCAATAATGCGTTTGACAATTATATTGAGAGGGAATTTGATGAGACAGGTCTGACGATATATGAAAAAGTTTTTTTTAACATGATGACGAGAGATGAGGATTTTTGCGAAAAAATTATTGACAGATATCATGAACTCAGAGAATCCTATCTTAGCGACGAGTATCTGTTTGATTATATTGATGAAACCATACAGTGGCTGGGACCGGCAGCAGAGCGGAATTGTCTTCGCTGGGCTTCTGCATATACCGACTATGCTCCGCTGACACCGGCCAGACGGAATGTACACAGCCTGGATGAGGCGATTGCTCAGCTGAAGACATGGATACATCGGCGGGGAGAATGGCTGGACAAGAATATTGATGCGCTTCGCGCGGTTGCTCATCCGTCCCGGAACAAGGAATATAATCACTGATCAGATACAGGAACAGGGAAGTCTACAGGTGAAAAAATTTATTATTGCTGTCAGCATCCTTGTGGCGCTGGCATTTACAGGTTACAACATTTATTATCGGGCAGGTATTTATATTCAGATAGGGAAACCGGAAGCCACGGACGTCTGGATCCGGACTGACGGACAGGAATTCAGGATCCGGCAGGCAGACGGTTCATTTGTCCCTTTTGAAATACGCGGTGTAGATTTGGGAAGCGGATATCCCGGCGAATGGGCAGTGGATTATGCCATCGATAAAGAAACCTATCTTCGCTGGTTTGAATATATTCAGGAGCTGGGTGCCAATACGATCCGCATTTATACCATTCATCACTCGGAGTTTTATGATGCGTTCTATGAATATAACACAAAAAGAGAAGATGCCGGAGAGGAACCGCTGTATCTGATCAACGGAGTCTGGGTGAATGATTACGTGTATAATTCTCACAACAGCGCTTATGATGAAGATTTTCTGGATACATTCTTAAACGACTGTCGGACGCTGGTGGACGTGCTTCATGGTGAGAAAAAGCTTTCTCTTGGATATCAGGGAGTGGGCAGCGGAACCTACCGTCACGATGTATCCCGCTGGGTGCTGGGATATATTCTCGGTGTGGAATGGGAAAGCAGTCTGGTTGCCTACACGAATCAGGTCAATGAAGACCGGAAAAGCTTTTCAGGGAAGTATCTCCATACGTCAGAGGATGCCTCGCCCTTTGAGGCCATGCTGGCACAGGTCGGCGATAAGCTGATCGAGTACGAGACAAAGAAATATCATCAGCAGAGACTGCTGGCATTTTCAAACTGGCCGAATACAGATCCGTTTTCTTATCCGCTGGTGGTTGTTTATTCCCGTTCAAAGTGTACCTGCGTGGATGTGGAAAAGATTCTGCCCGGTGAGGAATATGCTTCCGGGATGTTTGCCTCCTACCACGTTTATCCTTATTTTCCGGATTATCTGGATATCATTCTTGACGGGAATGCATTGTCTGAGGAAGAAATTCTTCTTCATTATGGAATACTGCAAAAGGAAGTGCTGGAATACCGCATGTCTCTTCTGAATGCGCCGTCTGTTCTGGACTACGTCGGCGAAGAGGATTATTACGACGAACAAAATCGTCGGAATACCTATCGCGCCTATCTGACGGCACTTGTAAATTATCATACAATTCCGGTTGTGATCTCAGAATACGGCGTTACAACGGGACGCGGAATGGCGCGGAAGGACGAAAATACAGGAAGAAATCAGGGTTACATGACGGAAGAGGAGCAGGGTGCGGCTCTGATTGACTGTTATAAGGATATCCAGGCTGCGGGCTGCGCAGGATCCTGTCTGTTTTCATGGCATGATGAATGGTTCAAACGAACGTGGAATACACTCTATGCCATTGACCGGGACAAGAATGCGTATTGGAGCGACTATCAGACTAATGAACAGTTCTTCGGCCTTCTGACCTTCGATCCTGGCCGGGAGAAGAGCATCTGTTATGTGGACGGAAACGTGAAGGAATGGACGAAAGAGGATGAGGTTCTGTCCTGCGGAGAGGCTCAGCTGTCCATGAAGTATGATGAGAAGTTCCTGTATTTTCTTGTGAAACAATCGGATTTCCATCCGGAGGAGGATATCCTTTATATTCCCATTGACACGAATCCGAAGACGGGAAGTACCTATGCTGAAGGATATGATGTTTCCTTTGAGAATATGGCGGATTTTCTTCTGGTCATTGACGGCCGGGAGAACAGCCGGCTGCTGGTACAGGAACGGTATGAGGTATTGATGTCTACTTATCATAAAGAATATTACGGGATTAATCCTTATTATGAGGAAAATACTCCGAAACTTCACAGCCCTGTTTTTAAAAAGATATATATGGCGCTGAATACCGTTCAGCTGCTGCCGCAGCTGTCGGAGGAAGAGAATATTCCTACAGGAGTGTCCTATGAAACGGGAAAGCTGCGCTATGGAAATGCAAATCCGGATGCGCCGGACTTTGATTCCCTTGCGGATTTTATTTTCTCGGGAGATTATGTGGAAATCCGTATTCCCTGGCAGCTCCTGAACTTTTCTAATCCCTCCGAAATGATGATCCACGACGACTATTACGAATGCTATGGAATTGAAGATCTGAAAATTGACAAGCTGTACGTCGGAATTGCTTCCAGTGACAACACGGATCACCGTGTTCCGATGACCGCATTTAGACTGGAAGGCTGGGGTAAACATCCCACTTTTCATGAACGTCTGAAGCGTTCTTACTTTATGCTGCAGGAATACTGGCGTGAACTGGATCGGACGGTATCCCTGGTGAGGGAGGCATCGCCATGAGCGGAGGCGAAACAATTCTCTACGCATATGGCGCGGTATGCGTTTGTATGATTTTGTTCAACGTTGTGTACAACCTGATACGAAATCGGCGCGACCGCCGCATCGGCCAGCGAAGCGCCAGGCTGCAGGAAGACGCTGTCAGACAGCTGGATCGTCTGGAAGATGGAGGCTGGTTTGAGAATGGTTATATGAACCGGCTGATAAAAAAGCTGAAAAAAGTGGACTGGCTCATTGCTTTTGATCGCATGCTGGACGATCCGTCCGTTCAGGAGCATCCTTCTTTTGAGCTTTATGAGAGAACTGTGCTGGAGCGTATCCTTGTCCTTGCGGATGAGTACAGCCGCCGGCAGGATATGGAGGCGGCCTATTATGCCTTTTTTCTTTCTGGCTGCAGCGTGCTCCGCCAGATGGATACCACGGCGGTACAGGAGTGCCTGACTGGCTATATGAAGCTCCCTAATGTCTATTGCCGGGTAAACGCTCTGCAGGCACTGTACAGCTTCGGCAGTCGGGAATCCATTGTCGGAGCGCTGGAAACACTGGACCGTATGGAAGGAACTGTCCATGAGAAGATCATCACTGACGGTCTGCTTTCTTATTGGGGCAGCCATGAGGAGCTGATCCAGCTTTTCTGGGAACGATACGATCATTTTTCAGACAGACTGAAGCATCCGATACTGAACTATATCCGCTATCGGACCGGCAGCTGTAAGGACAGGATGTTTGAAATCCTGGCGGATGAGAAAGAGGATAAGGAACTGCGGCTTGCGGCAATGCGTTATTTTGGCAAATATCCCTGGAAACCTGCCCATGAGCTCCTCTGTACGTTTGTCAGGGAAAACGATCCTGTGGACTGGGAGTATTCCGCTGTTGCCGCTGCCTGTCTGGCAGCTTATCCCGGCGGGAAGACGGTTGACGTGCTGATGGATGCTTTGTACAGCACCAACTGGTATGTCCGGAATAATGCCTCCGCCAGTCTGGATGCCTTTCACCTGGATTATCGGGAACTGGGCAGGGTAGTAGACGGACGGGACCGGTATGCGCGAGAAATGATGATGTACCGTCTGGATGCCAGAGCGCTGGACGAGGAAAAGAAAAAAACAGGACAGGGGGAGGCAGTGTCATGAGTCCTGGTGTGAGAGATGCAATTCAGTTTTTTTATAATGGCATCGGTGTATTTTTTGTGGTCTATATGTTTGTGTATGCCACCTTTTTATTTCTGGCGGTAACGGTGGGTTCCTCCACACTGTTCGGTACCCGCCGGCGAAACGCGCTGAAAAATGAGCTGCAGAGCGGCTATTACATACCTGTTTCGATTCTGATTCCTGCGCACAATGAATCAACCACCATTGTGTCGACGGTTCAGTCTCTGCTGCTGCTGGATTACAAGCTGTATGAGATTATTATTGTGGATGATGGATCCACGGACGAAACATCCCGGATTCTCATCGATACCTTTCATCTGCGGCACGTCAGCCGGCCGATTCAGCGGAAGCTCAGGTGCCAGCCGGCGGAGGCGGTGTTTGAGAGCAGGGCCTGCAAGGTTCCCATTACTCTGATTCGCAAAAAGAACGGCGGGAAATCGGATGCGCTGAATATGGGGATCAATGCCTCAAGGTACCCCTATTTTATGTGCATGGATGCAGATTCTGTACTGCAGCGGGATTCTCTGGAGATGCTGGTGCGGCCTGTGCTGGAGAATGACAATGTAGTGGCTGTGGGCGGTTCGGTGCGTCCATGCAACGGAACGGAAATTCGCGATGGACTGGTGAAGGAATACCATTTGCCGAATCGTATTCTTCCCTGTATGCAGGTACTGGAGTATGACCGCTCGTTTCTGGCTGCACGGATTCTGTTTGATAAATTCAATGGAACGATCATAATCTCCGGCGCTTTCGGTCTCTTTAAGAAAAGTGTTGTAGTGGATGCAGGAGGGTATGACACGGGTACGATGGGAGAGGACATGGAACTGGTGGTAAAGCTTCACGTCTTCTGCCGGGAACACGGGATTCCCTACCGTATCCGGTTTTCCACCGATGCGGTCTGCTGGACGCAGGCTCCGGAGCATCTGCGGGACCTTGTCAAACAGAGACGACGCTGGCATATCGGCCTTTTTCAAAGTCTCATGCAGCACAGAAATATTCTTATGAATCCCAAATACGGCCTGGTCAGCTTTATCTCTTATCTGTATTTTCTGCTGTATGAGCTGCTTTCCCCGTACATTGAGATTTTCGGCGTATTTACCATTGGATTTGCAGCGGTGGTGGATTTTTTGAACTTTCCGTTCTGGGTGATCTATCTGGGAATTTATGCCGTTTTTTCGGCGATTTTGTCCCTGACGGCGTTTTTCGCACGGGTACATACGGCGGATCTCCGGCTGAGTTTCCGTGATGCGGTAATAGCGATTCTGCTGTGCCTGCTGGAGGTTTCGTGCCTGAGATTTATCCTTGCATGGGTGCGTGGGGCAGCACTGATCGGGTACAGGCGAAAAAAAATGACGTGGGGAGAGATCCAGCGAAAGCAGATCAATTTTCAATAAAACCCGAGAAAGGGGGAACTGCTTGTGGATGGCGCGATTATTTACGTTGCCGGGAATCCGGACGCCTATCCGGTGGAATATTATGACAGAGAAACAGAGTCTTATCAGGGACTGATTCCCGAGCTGCTCCGCCGCTTCGGCCAGGAGAACGGCTGTGATATCCGATATTTTCAGCCGGACCAGGGCGATCAGAGAAAAGAACTGGCTTCTTTTCACCAGGTGGATCTGATTTCAGGCTGTACGGAATCGGAACAGTATGAACATCTGGAGGGTGCGGAAATCCTTGTCCTGCCTTTTGTGAAACAGGGGGAAGAAAACGGTTACCGGATCCTGATTACGGAGGCAGCGCCGTCGGGGCTGGCGGAGAAACTGAGAACCAGTCTCGGAGGTGTGAGCCAGGAGGAAAAAACAGGATTTCTGCTCTCTGCCGCGGAACGGGAGGAACCGGTTAATCTCGCCCGTTTCCATAATTTTCTCATTGGGGCTCTTCTGGCGGTTCTGGTACTTCTCACTGCGCTGATTCTGATAGCGCGGCGTTACCGCCGCCGGCTTTCGGCCGCAGAGGAGGACCGAGAGACAGATGCCCTGACAGGTATCGGAAACCGGGAATATCTTCTGCGGTACTTTAACCAGGTGATCAATGACGGAAATAAAATTCTGTACTGTGTGCTCTGTTTTCACATTGATACGGAGCGAATCGCTCGTGACGCCGGCCGGGAACAGACTGACAGATTTCTTCGGCATGTGGCGATGGTGCTGAGAGATTACGCGGCGGACATGGATATTCTGGCACGCATATCGGACGGCGGATTTGTGCTTTTGCGTCTGAGTGTGGATGCGGAGGAGGAGCGCCGGTGGCTGAATGCCGTTCTGAATCGGCTGTCCAGTGTCCCTGTCCTGAAGGATGCTCCGGAGGCAAGGTACTTCGCTGTAGGCAGTTATCAAATTCAAAGGGAAGATCATGATATTAACGAGGTGATTTTCGACGCGATGGAATGTGCCCGGGCGGCTTATCTGGCCGGAGAAGAATATGGGATATGTACGGACGAGGTGCTGCAGAGGCTTCACGATGAACGGATACTGCAGGCAGATATCCAGCATGGATTGGAATATGGAGAATTTATTCTGTACCTGCAGTTTTATATTGATCCGGCGACGGGAAGCGCCGTGGGAGCAGAGGCTCTTTCCCGGTGGAATCATCCGTCACGGGGCCTTCTTCTTCCCGGAGAATTTGTCCCCCTGATGGAGCGGGAGCGGCTTGTGAGCGGACTGGATGAATGCTGTCTTGAAAATGTATGCAGATTTCTGGAGGAGCTGAAAAGAAACGGAGAGAAGACCTTTTTCGTTTCCTGTAACATCTCCAATGAAACAGCCGGCGAGGAGAGATTTCCGGAAAAATGCAGGGAAATCCTGAACCGATATGATTTCCCTCGGGAACGGCTGATTTTCGAGTTGAAAGGCAACGCTTCCTCCGGGATAATCCGCAATATCAAATGTCTGCGTGAGATGGGCGTCCGTCTGGCCATGGATGATTTTGGGGAGGGTTTCGGATCCTTCGAACAGCTTCAGGACTGGCAGCCGGATTTGCTTAAAATTGACCGTTGCCTGGTAGATGGAATCGGGACGAAAACAGGCGAAAGCGTTCTGCGCGGTATGATTGGAGTTTGTCGTGAGCTGGGAATTTCTGTGGTGGCGGAGGGTGTTGAAACGATGGAGCAGGCGGTTTTTCTGAGTAATCATCAGTGCGATCTGATGCTGGGTTACCGTTTCGGACATCCCATGCCAGAGCAGGAGGTCAGAAGGCAGATCCTTTCCCAAAAAAGAAAAGAGTAACCTCTGATCCCCGCGATCTGGCGTGCCGGTCAGAAGAGACAGAAGTTACTCCGGTTTTCATTTACATTGTTCCTGTATAACAGCGCGCAGCCGGAGCAGAGGGGCGACAGAGGTTACTGCAGTCTCAGCACGGGCGACAGACGTCTGGCCAGGGTCAGCCTCAGTCCAAGCTTGATGAGATCCGGAATCACAAAAGGGATCACATACCAGAATTCCGTGATCATCCAGTATATAAAGTATATAAGTCCCGTAAAAATGAATCCGGTGATGTACCCACCCGTGTTTTCGAGAAGGATGCCGATCCCGGAGGTAAACTGGGCAAATACCGGGACGCCGGCCACGCCGAAAAATTACAAAGGAGTTTCCCGGCGCAGGGAAGCGCTGTTATTATCAGCAGTCAATTTATAAAAAAGTCAAGAAGAATAAAACAGGACCCACCGATGGATCAAAACCTCGGTGGGCTATTGTGCACTTTGATGGAAAAACATGTTTATTTATCTGCAATTTTCATATAATAGCATTAAAAAACTGGAAATAATTCAAAATATTTCGTTGAGTTATTTACTCTGCGAAATATACAAAACCAGATGTGGGGGATGCGCGGGGATGATAAAAAGCAAAGCAGATATGACCGGCCTGCGATTCGGCAGACTAAGTGTGACAGAGGATTCCGGCCAGAGGAAGCAAGGATGTGTTCTATGGCGGTGCAGATGCGACTGCGGAGGAGAGATCCTGCTTATAAGAAATCAGCTGATCAGCGGAGAGGTTATCAACTGTGGATGCGCTGCAAAGGAAAGCGAACTAGATACTGCGGCGGAGGACCTTACCGGCCGGCAGTTCGGAGAACTGACTGTGCTCCGTCGTGTGGAAAATGACAGAAACAGCAAAGCGCGCTGGCTGTGCCGGTGCTCCTGCGGAAGACAGCGGGAAGTGTACGCCTTTCATTTAAAGAACGGCAATACCCGGAGCTGCGGCTGTAAAAAGTACAGTATTTCCTATAATAAAAGGAACCTTGCCGGAAAGCGTTTCGGGCGGCTGACTGCGCTGTATCCCGCGGATTCGGAAAAACGCTTTCAGAAGGGCATATGGCGCTGCAGATGCGATTGCGGAAATGAGGTGGATGTTTTTGCAGGAAGCCTCCTTACAGGAGCGACGCAGAGCTGCGGCTGTCTGAATAATGAGCAGCGGCACAGGATGCACGAGCATATGCATTATCAGGACGACACCTGTGTGGAAAGACTTGTAAGAGCACAGAAGGAAAGCGGGAAAAACAAAGCGGGATTCCGCGGTCTTTACCGCACGAAAAGCGACAGTTACCATGTGATGATCACATTCCGCAAGGTACATTACAATCTGGGATATTTCAGAAATTTCGATGTGGCCGTGCAGGCCCGTCTCCGGGCGGAGGATATTCTCCACAGAGGATATCTGGACGCCTTTGAGAAATACCGCGAGAAGGCCCGGACGGATTCCGCGTGGGCGGAAGAAAATCCTTTTTTCTATAATGTGATACGTATGAATGGAGAGTTCCATGTGGAGACCAACATTTCATAAGGAACAGCTGGGCTGGAGGGCGTGCTTCAGCCTGGAGCAGGGAGTGAAACGAACCGTCCGCCTGCTCCGGGAGGGCCTGTTTTTCAGCCTGAAATGAGAAACAGTCTGACGATACAGGAAGGAAGAGGTAAATGGCGAATGCAAAAAACATCGTTCGGGTGGGGATGCCCTTTGACCGTAATCTGGGCGACCAGGCAATATGTGAAATGACGAGACATTCTGTACGGCAGTTTTTTGCGGTGAGGGACATCCCGCTGAAAATTAGGACCGTGGATATCGGCAGCAGCAAAAACGGCCGTATTTATACGGATCCCCGACTGTATAAATATTATAAAAAGTTTCGGAAAAAAATTTTTCAGATTGGGTACGGAATACCGTATTCTCTGTCCGCCCGGGTGGAAGCGGACTGCAGGCGGACGATAGGTCCTTCCACGGACGCGGTCATTGTTGTGGGAGGCGCAATGCTCAAATTCCGTCAGGCGCCGTTTTATCACGAGACTCTGGAGATTGTTCTCCGTCACGCTCCGTTAAGATTTTCAGTAACGGCGCTCTGGATGACCAGAAGGCTGCGGACAGGCTGCTGGAATATCTGCATCTGAACAGAAAGGATAAGGAGCATGCGTGTCCGCGGCCGGAGAATGTGAGAAGCCTGGCGGCTGTCATATCCGCCTGTCAGGCCGTTGTGGTAACGAGACTTCATTCCAGCATCATTGCATATGCTTACGGGGTGTCTTTTGTTGGACTCGTGTGGAATCAGAAACAACGCTTTTTTGGCGCGAGCATCGGCTGTCCCGACAGGTTTTTGAGTATTCCGGAATTTGATGCGGAGCGGATTGCGGAGAAGCTGCTGCGCGCAATGGAATCCGGATATCCGGATGCAAAAACTCAAGCGTATAAGGAAAGTAACGCGCGGGAGCTGGAAAAATTTCTTTCTCAGTATGTCTGACAGGACGGAAATTCAATGACAGGATCATTTAAAGCGAGTGCAAAAATAATCGGGAAGGACAGAGGGTATTAAGCAAATGAAACATTACAGAATCGGGTATACGCAGGGGGTATTTGAAATGTTTCATATATGACATCTAAAATTGCTGAATAACGCAAAGACAAACTTCGTTGATGCGTTCTGAGAAATTGGAGCAATTTAAAGAAGGATTCTCCATAGTCGTAATCCGATACTATCAGGGATAGTTTTTATCTGAATGAGAGGTTATGGTTTTACTGTGCGTGCATGAAAGAGAATACGATTATACATTGACTCAGAATGCAGCCGCTGTTAAACTACAACTACATATCTGGGAAAGTTCTGAGCCGTTCCGGCGTTCAATCCCCATATGATGAAATTCCATTATGGCGGATTGAGGAACAGCCGGAGTACTTTTCCATACAGC
>CANQUI010000019.1 GCA_947626995.1 uncultured Eisenbergiella sp.
TCCGCATATATACAAGGAAATGGAGCCGGAAAAAGGCTCCATTTCGCGTTTACAAGTGGCAAACTCGGGTTATAGCAAAATTGATTTCATTTGCCTAGTATTTTCTCTGTGGTTCCTCACAGCCAGAAGGTGAAGGTCCTTTGGGCATCGGATTCCGAATACGCGGTGGAATTGCCGGGCGGGGGCAGAAAATCAAAGACCTGCTGCTCTGTGATCAGGAGCCGGTACAGTTCCCGGTAAACCGCCTCGTTTGCACACTGAAACGTGACCACATGTTCCTGTTGTTCCACGGCCCGGTCAAAGATTTCGGAAACGGCCGTCAGGTCCGCCGTCTCCAGATACAGACCCTCCCGCCTGTAGTACTGATCCCGTACCGCGTTACATTCCGGCAGCTCCTGTCCTTTTGTAAAAACATGCGTCCGGGAGATCTGTTCCGTAGTCACGCAGAAGTAATCGTAGTTGACCGCCGGAAAGGTTTCCTTTGTAGAGGGTTCCTGCTCGATCTGCCGATAGGAGGCGTCTCCCCAGGTGGGGTCCACATAATACCAGTCTCCGTCCAGCCGCAGAAGGTCCCAGGCATGTCCCTGTCCCTCCACCTCTCCGGTAATCAGCATCGCCGGGATACGAAGCTGCTGGCAGAGATACTGCAGCGTCTTGGCATATCCCTGGCAGACCGATTTTCCGTTTAAGAGCACGGAACAGATATTCTGGCTGTCGGCGCTTCCCTTTTCATAGTCTGTATGCAGAATCAGATATTCATACAGATACTTTACCTTTTCATAGTCGTCCGCCCCCTGCGGAATCCCGCCAAGCCATTGCGCGGCCGTTTCCGCCAGCAGGACGCGCCGCCTTTCGATCTCGTCCCGGCCCAGAAGGTAGCTTCCGGTAAAGGAAATCTGTACGATCTTTCCCTCGGATTCATAAGAGGTGAGGGAATATCCGTCCACATAAAAGATTTCGGGATGATCCGCTATCACCAGTTGAAAAATCCGGTCCGTCAGTTGTGCGTCCTGCGTGGACAGCACCGTCTCTTCCTTACAGTCTTTTAACGAATCCAGAATCTCTTCGTACAGTTTTTGCTCCTGATCGGTCTGCAAAGCGGCATACCCGTAATAGAAAAAGTCTTTTGTTTCCTCCCGTTCCTCATCCGGCCGGGAAGCTTCTATTTCTTCCTCCTCTGTCTGCGTTTCGTCTACGATCTCCCATTGACCGGCATCGGTTCCGGGCAATTCTGCCGATTCCCGGGCCGTTGTCTCCCAATCGCCCGACGGGTTGTCCCATTTTGCCCTGCAGCCTGCCAAAGTCAGCAGAACAAGTACAAACAGGAGCCCCATTTCCTTTGATACTCTTCTCATTCCCATCCTCTTGCGCTGTCAGTTTCTCCCAAATTCGGAGAGCTCCAGCCCCTTGTTGCGGTCAAGCACCATTCCCACGCTCCAGGCGTTAATGAATAAAAGCAGCGGATTCCCCTTCAGATCCACGATCTTTTTCATGTCGGAGGTCCCCACCAGAGCGTTCAGATCCACTTCCTCATGATGTTCGATCCAGCGGATGTGCTCATAGGGCAGGGGCTCCAACCGGATATCGACGTTATACTCATTCTCCAGCCGGAATTTCAGGACGTCAAACTGCAAAACGCCCACCACTCCCACAATGATTTCCTCCATCCCGGAACCGATCTCCTGGAAGATCTGGATCGCTCCTTCCTGCGCAATCTGATTGATTCCCTTTACAAACTGTTTGCGCTTCATGGTATCCATCTGGCGCACCCTGGCGAAATGCTCCGGCGCAAAAGTCGGGATCCCCTCGTAGCAAAACTGCTCCTTGGGTATACAGAGGGTGTCCCCGATGGAAAACACGCCCGGATCAAATACGCCGATGATATCGCCGGCATAAGCCTCGGACAGGATCTTGCGGTCATTCGCCATGATCTGCTGGGGCTGGGAAAGCCGCATCACCCGGTTTCCCTGCACGTGCCGCACCTCCATGTCCGCGTCAAAGCGTCCGGAACAGATCCGCAGAAAAGCCACCCGGTCGCGGTGCGCCTTGTTCATATTCGCCTGAATTTTAAATACAAATGCCGAAAACTCCCGCTCCACCGGATCGATCAGCCCGATATCCGCTCTGCGCGGCAGCGGCGCGGTGGTCATTTCCAGGAAATGACGCAGAAACACCTCTACGCCGAAATTGGTCAGCGCGGATCCGAAAAACACCGGCGTCAGCACACCGCCCTGCACCTCTTTTAAATCAAACGGCGCGCTGGCGCCGTCCAAAAGCTCGATCTCATCCAACAGCTTTTTTTTCAGGTCTTCTCCCACAAATCCGGTCAGCCTGTCCAACTGAGAGATCGGAATCTGCAAAGCCTCGCCCTCCCGGGTTCCCTTCTGGGTATCGGAATAGGTAATCACACATTGTTTTTTTCTGTCGTAAACGCCCTTGAAGCTTTTTCCCGAACCGATGGGCCAGTTCATCGGGCAGGTGGCGATCCCCAGTTCCTTTTCAATATCGTCCAGCAGCTCGAAGGTGTCGTTGGCGTCCCGGTCCATCTTGTTGATAAACGTAAAGATGGGGATCTTGCGCATGACGCATACCTTAAACAGCTTTCTGGTCTGCGCCTCCACCCCTTTGCCCGCGTCAATTACCATAACGGCGGAATCCGCCGCCATCAGCGTCCGGTACGTATCCTCCGAGAAATCCTGGTGGCCCGGCGTATCCAGAATATTGATGCAGTATCCGTCGTATTCGAACTGAAGCACGGAAGAGGTGACCGAAATCCCTCTCTGCTTTTCGATCTCCATCCAGTCCGAAACGGCGTGACGCGCCGTGGCCTTTCCCTTTACGGAGCCGGCCAGATTGATGGCCCCGCCATATAACAGCAGCTTCTCCGTCAGCGTCGTCTTGCCCGCGTCCGGATGAGAGATAATGGCAAACGTCCTTCTTCTGTTGATTTCTTCCTTTTTGTCTCCCAAGTTTCCTTCCTCCAGCAGATTTCCTGCGTCCGGCAGCAGGATCTGTCCGGACGCTCATTTTCTCATTGTGACAAGCAAATCCGATTCTGTCAACCTTTCCCTGCGGATTTTCTCCTGTCAGAGCATTGATTTTCCCGCAAAAGCCGGAGAGATCCCAAAATAATCCAGAACCGTGGCTCCGATATCCGCAAAGCTGTCCCGGGTGCCAAGATTTGCCGCAGGCACGCCCGGCCCGGTCATCAAAAACGGCGTATATTCCCTCGTATGGTCCGTGGTAGCCAAATAGGACGGGTCGCAGCCATGATCCGCCGTAATCATCAGGATATCCTCTTGGCCAAGCCCGGAAAGCAGTTCGGGCAGCCTTTCGTCAAAATAAGTGAGCGCCCTGGCGTATCCGTCCACATCCCTCCGATGTCCGTAGAGCATGTCGTAATCCACCAGATTGACAAAACACAACCCTTCAAAATCCTTTTGCAGATAGGACAGCGTCTTTTCTATTCCCTCTGCATTGCCGGAGGTGGCGACGGATTCGCTGATCCCCCTTCCGGCAAAGATATCCCGGATCTTTCCGACGCCGATCACCTCCATTCCGGCATCGGAAAGCTGATCCAGCATCGTCACAGAGGGCGGCAGGAGAGAATAGTCATGACGGCCCGCCGTCCTGACATAGCTGCCGCTCTTTCCCTTAAAGGGCCGTGCGATGACCCGTCCCACGCCGTGTTCCCCGGTCAGCTGGCTGCGCGCGATCTCGCAGCAGCGGTACAGCTCCTCTACAGGCACCACATCCTCATGCGCGGCAATCTGAAAGACGCTGTCCGCAGAGGTATACACGATGAGCGCCCCGGTGCGCACATGCTCATCCCCGTAATCCTGTATGACCGCGGTACCGGAATAGGGCCTGTTGCAAAGGATTTTTCGTCCCACGGCCTCAGAAAAACGACGGATCACGTCCTCGGGAAAACCGTCGGGATATGTGGGCAGCGGCCGCCTGGAGCAGATCCCCGCGATTTCCCAGTGTCCGATGGTGGTATCCTTTCCCCTGGACGCTTCCGTCATGCGGGCGATCCTGCCTTCAAATTTTCCCCTGGCAGGGTACCAGTCCACGCCGTCCAGATGGAAAAGCCCCAGCTTTTCCAGATTAGGCAGATGAAAGTACGGGCTTGCCGCCGCCGCTTTGAGCGTATTGACGCCATAATCCCCATATTCGGCGGCGTCCGGCATCCCGCCGATTCCCACACTGTCAAGCACAATCAGAAAAACCCTTTTCATCTTTTCGTCTCCTTTTTTAAGATGCTTTTTCCTGCGTCTGTCTTTGCTCTTCCACAGCCGTATTTTCCCTGAAATAAACTGTAATCAGTGTAACACAATCCCGTGGTTTTGGCACGTTTTTTCTATCGGCCCGTATCCTGCCGCTCAATCCTCCAAAAGGGGATTGATTACAATGTTTTCCGCCGCCACTCCGGTTTTGCGCGAGACAATGTCCTCTATCTGCGCGCATTGCGAATCGGTCAGGACCGTCTCGGCCACTACCACGTCGGCAGAATCCCCGGTGATGGTCACCACGGCATTGGAAAACCCTTTGGCCTCCAGCATGACCTCCGCGGAGGTCTCCCGTTCCGCCGCATCCGTCATGGCGATCATATTGTCCACCGCTTCCTGTTTCTGACTCTCGCTGATATTGGCGTTGTTGATGATTTCCAGCAGCGTTTCCTTATTTCGCGCCCGCGTCTGTTCCTTTAACAGCCTCGCTCCCGCCAGAGCGCTCATCCCCGAAGAACTGGTATAGACTGCCTCTCCCGGTGTTTCTCCATCCTGTACCTCCACGCCCGAATCCGCTGCCGTGCTCTCCGTGACCTCTTCCGCCATCTCCTCGTCTATGTAGTCCGAAACCACGGACACGCTGGCCTGATCCGCCACCTGCATATCCGTATCCAGGAAATTCTCCGCTATTCCGTCGCCGTCATCCTCCAGGCCCGGGATTTCCTCCGCAATATCTTCATCCGAAAGGTCCAAAAGCGCGGTCATCTCATCCCCGGATGCCGCTGCGTCTGCCTCTACCAGTTCTTCATCCTGGATTTTGGTCCCCGCGAAATTCAGATAGCCTGCCACGGCTATCATAATGGCCAGAGCTGTGATCATGACCTGATTCCGTTTGAACACATTTTTCAATTTCTGCTCCCTCTGCTTTCCTCAATAATTCCCTGCGCCAGCCGTTTCATCTTGGGAAACGCCGCCCAGCTTTGCTACTTTTATTTTATGTGGTTCGATCCCAAATAATACCACCATCATGTCGGTTATCTCCTCCTGCACCACCGCGGAATCGCCGCCCTGCGCCAGCACGGTCACGCCCTCCACCTGCGCCGCCAGCGTCCGGGTCACATACGGGGACTGATTCCCCTCGCTGTCGGTAAAATAAACCGTATCCTCCTGCTGGTCATGCGTGGTCACCACTCTGCTGATCCCGGAGGCGTCGTTTTCACTGGTCTGGGACTGGCTGTACGGCGTATCCTTCTCCACTACACGCTCCCGTCCGGCAGCAAAGGTGAGCATCACCTTTGCCTTTCCCACGCCGTCCATGCAGGATAAAAACTGCTCCAGCCTCCTTTCCAGCTGCTCTTCCGTCTGCTCCTCCTGCATTTCCTCTGCCTGAAGCGTATCGCTTTTTGTGTCCCATTGACCGGACTGCATCAGGGAAGTCTGTTCTCTTTCCTTTTTTTCCGTGGGAATCGCCAGGATCATAATCAAAACCCCCGACAGCGCCAGGATGATCATGTTGTTGCGCGTCAGCTTTTTTTTGCACCATTCCCGCAGCTTATCCATACTCTTCCACCTCCACTTCCTCCGGCGCCATCTGCAGCGCCAGCGCAAAATCCTGCGCCAGCTTTGCCAGCGTTTCGTTTTCTTCTTCCTGCGCCGGAACCGCTTCTACCGGCTCCACCGGCGCGACACAAAGCCCGTCCTCCTGTCGGGATTCGTTTTTGTCATAAGAGATATAGATCACCAGTACGTTTTCGCGCAGACGCACGTCGCGCACGGTCACGCCCGCCTCCAGGGCCGGTGTTTTCAGTTTTTCCTCCACGGAGCTGATCAGCCCGCTCTGGGCCATGTCCTCCTGTACCGTTTCCAGGCCGGAAAGTTTCTCCGAAAACGAATCCTGTTCCTGTTCCAGCTCGCCCACCTGTTCCAGAAAATTCCGCATATCGCCCTCCTGTCCCAGCGTAAGGATCGGCACGCAAACCTGGGCCAGCACCAAAACCGCCGCCAGCATCCTGCCGTACCTTTCGAATTTTTTTCCGGGCATGAACTGAAAGATCAGCTGCGCCGCCAGCATAAAAACCGCCGTCTCCTTCAGCCATTTCAGCATTTCATCCATTTTTCCGCCTCCCGTGCCGCCTTATTGCCCCACCAGACAGGTGATAATCGCCGTCAGGACGAAAAAACAGGCGGCGCCGGTACCCGACAGCTTTAAGGCCAGAAAAACCGCGTCCGCCGTTTTGTTGACGCAGGAAGCCAGGCGTCTGTCCGCCACGATCCCGATCAGCGCCCCTCCGATCTTGAGCATTACGCCGTACAGACACAGCTTCAACAAAGGCAGCGCCGTCATCGCCGCCAAAAGCAGCAAAAACAAAAGACCGATACTGTTTTTGATTAAAACCGCGGAACCGATCAGAAGCTGCGTGGTGCTCTCCGCCAGCCCTCCCAGCCCCGGGATCGCGGAGATCACCTTTTGCGCGGCGCCGCGTTTTAGTCCGTCCAGCGCCGGGGCAACCATGGATTGCAAAATACCAAGCCCCGTCACGGTGGTCAGCGACACCTTGGCGGCGCCCCGAAGGGCCTTTTCCACAAGCTCCATCAGCGAGGAAAGCTTTCCCTCCTCCCAGACGCCGTTCATCAAAAGAAGCAGCATAAAGGCGGAAAGCACGGGCAGACAGACGCTGGACAAAAAGGACTCCACCAGAAAGATCAGCACCAGCGCCAGCTCGTAATATCCCGCGGCGGTCAGCGTTCCCGTGGAAGGCCCCAGGGAAAGGCAAAGCGCCGGCAGGGTCAGCCGCGCAAACTGCGCCATATTTTGCAGAATACCGCCGGCGATTTGATTGCATTGATAGAAGATCTTAAGCAGGATCGTCAAAAGCAGCAGGAAAAAAATATAGTGGGCAATATCCGCGATCTGCCGGTTTTCCACCCCGGCCGCAAAGCCCGAAAGAAGTACGGAAAGCAGCCCCAAAATCAGGATGGAGACCAAAATCCCCCGCATACCCGCAACCTGCGCAAAAGCCCCGTCCAGAATCTCCTTCCAGACGCCCTGAAAGGCTTCCCTGGCCTTTCCTTCCAGAATCTGCTCCAGCACCTGCGACAGATCCAGAGAAAATTCCGGAAAAAATGCATCCAGTTCCGCCATCATTTCCGCCAGATCCAGCTGTTCCAGGTAATGCTCCATCCTTTCCTCCATTCCGAAGCGTTTATGTAACGAGTTGTGACGCTCCGGCACAAACGACCGATCTTCATCTTACAAAATCGGAAATGGTCTCCATCAGCGTCAGAAAAACCGGCATCCCCGAAAAAAGGATCATGATTTTTCCAAACAGTTCCACCTGGGAGGCCACCGCGGAAAATCCGCTGTCCCGGCAGATCCCCGCCACAAATTCGCAGACCCAGGCAATCCCGGCGACGCGAAAGAGCAGGGAGAAGTAACGGCTTCCCGAAGAAAGGTAGGAAAACAGCTGGGAAAGCTGTTCCTTCACCTGACCCATGTATGAAATCGTATAGGTAAAGATCAGCAGGCAGATTCCCATCCCGGTATATAGCCCGTATTCCTGCTTTCCGTTTTGAAAAAAAATGCCCACCAAAACCCCCAAAAGCGCCAGGGCCCCGACCTTCATAAATTCCATAGCACCCTCCGAAAACGCGGTTTTTACCGCTACAGAGCGAACAACCGCTGGATCATTGTGAACAGGTCATAGATATTGGGTACGATCCAGCTTAACACAAGGATCAGCGCGGCAAGGGAAAGCAGAAACGCATGTTCCTCTCTTCCGCTGTGTTTGAGCACCTGGCTTAGAATCGTCACAAGGATCCCCACCGCCGCGATCTTAAAAATCAGACTGATCTCCATTCCCCTTCCTGTCCCTTTCCGTTTATTTGAAAGCCTATACCAGCAGAATCGCCGTCAGACACCCTGCGGCAAGGCAAAGCGCCATCGTGATGCGGTTTGCCTCCCTTTCCGTCTGCTTTGCCCCCAAAAACGCCTGCTCCATACTTTCCACAAAAGACAAAACCGCCGTCTGCTGCCGCTCCCCGTCCGGATACCAGACCGCTTTGGAAAAGGAAAGAATCTGCTCCTTCTCCTGTCTGCGAAGTTTTGTGACCGCCAGACAGCGCTGCATTTCTTCCCGCCATACGGTCTCCATATCCGGTCCGCCGCCATCCTCCAGGCGCGTCCCGATCGTTTCAAACGTCTCTTTGAGCGGACAGGAGGCTCTATCCTCCATCTTCTGCGCGGTCTCCCGAAAAATCACCGGCAGGCAACTGCGGCTGTAGCCCACCTCTCCCGCGATCAGGGCAAAAGCGCGTGAAAACAGGGCAAGCTGCTCCAATCGCTGCTTTCTTTCCATACAAATGCAAAATCCTGCGCCGCCGCTTCCCAGGATGGTCAGACAGGCGCCAAAAAGCGGCCACATCATAGATTTTCTCCTAAAAGCGAACCGTTTTCATCCAGCACCTGAGCGACCCGAAACCTGCCGTCTTCCTTTGACAGGATGAGAAAACGGGAAAAAACCTTCTGGGAAAGGAGGGCTTCCAGAAAACGTTTCCGGCAGACGTCCTCGTAGGATGCGGCATGCAGCGTCGCCAGTATGCTGCAGCCGCATTTGACGACCTGCTCCAACGCCAGCACATCCTCCTTCGTGCCCAGCTCATCCACCGCCATTGTCCTGGGCGTCATGGAACGCAGCAGCATGGTCATTCCCTGTGCTTTGGGGCAATTGTCCAGAATATCGGTCCGCCGCCCCACATCGTTTTGCGCAACCCCCTGGTAACAGCCGGCGATTTCCGATCTCTCGTCCACCACCCCCACCGTCTGTCCCTCGGCCCATTTGCTGCCGTCGGATACCAGTCGGATCAGATCCCGTAAAAGCGTGGTTTTCCCACAGCCGGGAGGCGAAACGATCAGGGTGTTTAAAAGACGTCCAAAATGGTACACATAAGGCAGCACGCCCTTTGCGCTTCCCTTTCTTTCATGGGCGACGCGGATATTCAGGCTGGAAACATACCGGATATTTTTCACCGAGCCGTCCGGCCCGGCGATCACTTCTCCCGCAAGACCGATGCGAAAGCCGCCCTCCGCGCTCACGTATCCCCTTCCCATCTCTTCTTCATGGGCGTAAAGCGAGTACCGGCAGATATGCTTCAGGATCTGGGCAAGTTCTTCCCGGGAGGAACGATGGGCCCTGTCCTCCCTTTTGGTCGGTCCTCCGTCCCGGTCCCAGAACCATTCTCCGTCCCCCAGATAAACGAAGGTGGGCTGGCCGGCGCGCAGCCGGATCTCCTGTAATTTTCCCTCCAGCTGCGCTGCTTTTTCCCACGTTTGGCGCATGGTTTCCGGAAACAGCTTCAGCACTCCTTCTCCCGTCGTTTTCATTTTCCCACCTCCCGTTGTTTGCCTCCTTTGCGGATACACGGCGCATATTCCAATATATTGGCCAGGCCCTTTTGTTATGTCAGCTCCGTTTCCCGTCCCCCGCAAGCACGACCAGCAGTTCATGCGCCAGCAGCGGAAACAAAGACAGTCCCCACAGATACAGCCACTCCTTTGGCAGCAGTCTTACGGTCAGAAAGGCGCGCACCAGAAACGGGATCTCGGTTACCGCAAACTGCAGGGCAAACCCGCACAGACAGGCCAGGATCATCAGCCGGTTTTCAAAAGGATTCCGCAAAAAGACCGAGCGGTGCACATCCCGCATCCCCACCGCGTGAAACAGCTGCGACATCCCCAGCACGGTAAACGCATAGGTCTGGGCCCGGATCAGGATTTGCTTTTCCTCCAGCAGGGCCGCCACATGCAAAAAGGTGACGGGAAGGCCCCGCGCCCTTAACAGCCCGAAGGGGACGGTAAAATAGGCGGCCAGGCTGATCAGTCCGATCAGGGCGCCATACAACAGCGTCCGGGAAAGGCCGCCCCGGGAAAACAGGCTTTCCTGCATCGATCTTGGCGGCCGCGACATCAGACGCTTTCCGTCATTTTTGTCGACGCCCAGCGCCAGCGCGGGCAGGGAATCGGTAATCAGGTTGATCCAGAGAATCTGCACGGATTTTAACGGGGAGGCCAATCCCAGCAGCACCGCGCCGAACATGGTCAAAATCTCGCCAAGGTTTGAGGACAGCAGGAAAATAACGGATTTTCGGATATTTTCATAGACGCTTCTTCCCTCCTCAATGGCTTTTTCAATGGTGGCAAAATTGTCGTCCGTCAGGATAATATCCGCGGCCTGGCGGGCCACGTCCGTCCCGTTTTTTCCCATTGCCACGCCTACGTCCGCCGCTTTTAAGGAAGGCGCGTCGTTGATGCCGTCCCCGGTCATCGCCACAATATTGCCCGTCTTTTGAAACCCTCTGACGATCCGTACTTTGTCCGCAGGCGAGACGCGGGCGAAAATGCGGACCCGCCCCAGTCTCTGTAAAAACGCGTCCTCCGGCAGTGCGTTCAGCTCTTCTCCCGTCATACACTG
Source organism: uncultured Eisenbergiella sp. (assembly GCA_947626995.1). Lineage (GTDB taxonomy): Bacteria > Bacillota > Clostridia > Lachnospirales > Lachnospiraceae > Gallintestinimicrobium. The sequence continues at coordinate 10,697 of CANQUI010000019.1, forward strand.
ATCCGGATGGGCGGCGATCCCCAGTTGCTGCGCAATGGCAAAAGCGGTCTGCCGGTGATCCCCGGTGATCATAACGGTAGACACGCCGGCCTTTTTGAAGGTTTCCACCGCCCCCTTTGCCTCGGTCCGGATCGGATCCTGCATCCCGGCAAGCCCCAGAAAGATCAGGCCCTCTTCCGTCTCCCCGGGTCCCGGCCGGTACGCCACCGCCAGCGTCCGCAGCGCCCGGGCGGAAAGATCCGATACCGCGGCCTCCGCCTGCCTGCGGTAACTGTCTGTAAAGGGCACCGCCTTTTTGCCCAGCAGGATATGGCTGCACCGCGCCAGGACCCGATCCGGCGCGCCCTTGGTATAGCAGATCAAACCGGCTTTCCCTGCATGGAAGGTGGACATCATTTTCCGCTCCGAATCAAAGGGAATCTCCCGGCGGCGCGGCATTTTTTGTTCCATTTGCGTTTTCAGAAACCCATAGCATTCTGCCAGATGCAAAAGCGCCAGTTCCGTGGGATCCCCAACGGGGGTTCCCATGGGAACTCCCGTTGGTTCCGTTTCGATTCTGGCATCGTTACACAGCGCCATGCCGGTCAGAAATTCCTTTGCTTCCTCCCTGTCCAGTTCCGCCGCTTTTTGGATCTTCCCGTTCACAAAACAGGAAACCACCGTCATTTTATTACAGGTCAACGTTCCGGTCTTGTCCGAACAGACCACGCTGACCGCCCCCAGCGTTTCCACCGAGGGCAGACGCCGCACGATCGTATTGGCGCGCACCATGCGGGTCACGCTCAAGGCCAGACAGAGGGTGACCACCGCCGGCAGTCCCTCCGGCACAGCCGCCACGGCAAGGGAAATGGCAATCAGGAGCATCTCGAATACATTCCGGTGCTGCAAAATAGCCAGTACGAACAAAACAACGCAGATCCCAAGGGACAACAGGCTCAATATCTTTCCCAGATCGCCCAGCCGTTTTTGCAGCGGCGTCATCTCCTCCCGGTTGTTCGTCAGCATGGCGGCGATCTTTCCGATTTCCGTCTGCATACCGGTGGCCGTCACCATCCCCATGCCGCGCCCCTTAGTGACCACAGTGGACATAAAGGCCATATTCCGCCTATCCCCCAACGCAAGTCGGACGCCCTTTTTATTAGCCAAAGGCGCGCAAAAGGCGGCGTCCTTTGGCACCGGCGCGGCTTCTCCGGTCAGCGCAGATTCATCCGTCTGAAGGCTTTCCGTCTCCAGCAGACGCAGATCCGCAGGAACCTGACGTCCGGCTTCCAGACGGACCAGGTCTCCGGGCACCAGCTCTGCCGCAGGGATCCTTCGCTCTATCCCGCCCCGGATCACCAGCGCCTGCGGCCGCGTCAGTTTTTTCAGAGAGTCCAGCGCCCGCTTTGCCTTCCCCTCCTGCAGCATGCCCACAAAAGCGTTGCATACGACCACCGCTATGATAATAACTGCGTCGCTCAGCTCATGCAGAAGAGCGGAGATTGCGGCCGCGGCCAGCAGTACATAGATCAGCGGATCGTTCAGCTGCTCCAGAAAGGATTCCACCGGCATCTTCGGCGTCCGTTCCGTTAACTCGTTGCGCCCGGTTTTTCCCAGGCGGTTTTGCGCCTCTACCTCAGAGAGCCCCCGTTTGCCGTCGCTTTCCTGTATCCTGCAGGTTTCCTGAATCGTTTTGGTTTCGAACATCCTCTCTCCTTTCCGAAACGATACGTCCTGCCCTAAAAAAGGCATAGGCCGTACCGGTGAGCCTGTACACTGGTACAACCTATGCCCGACGGATGCCGTTTATGCCGCCGGCTTTTTCAAGAAGCGCGAAAAAAGGCGCCGGGGGCCCGGCGCCAAACGCATGGCATGATATCCTTTTATGACTCGTTTGCACTTTTTTCTTCCAGGATCTCATATCGCTTCTCGATCTCGTTGATCCATTCTTCTTTTTCGCGGAATCCTATGACCATATCGCCCACCTGCTCTCCCTTTTCATTCACAAAAACCGTAGTGGGAAAGGCCACGACGCTTTTAGCGATAAAGTGTTCCATCAGGTCTCCGGCGGGAATCAGATGATGATACGTATCCGCGCCGGTCTCCGCCACCAGTTCCAGCGCCATATCATACAGCGTCTGATTGATCGATCCGGTATTCCTGTCCACGATATCCGCGCAGACTCCCACGATCTGAAAACCACGATCCTCATATTCCGTCTGCAGCTGCGCCAGATCCGGCATTTCATTCAGGCATGGCCCGCAAAAAGTGCCCCATACGTTGACCAGCGTCAATTGATGGTCCGCAAAGATACTCTGATCCGCCGGTTCTCCGGATAGCTCCTGCGCGGTAAATTGCAGAAACGCATCCGTCCTCTCCCCTGTAATCGAATGTTGCCCCGTAAAAATATAAAAAATGCTGGCGGTGATCAATGCGCTCCGCAGAACCTGCCCTTTGATCTTATTCCAGAATACGGCGGCTCCTGCTTTCTCTTTCTTTTTCTTTTCCGTTTTCTCCGCGTTGCCCATCATGATTGCAACGGCCACCAGACACAGCAGCGACACGAGCAGTTCGGGAAATATAAGGATACATTCGTAAAGAAAGATCCTAAGCTGCAGCTGGATAAAAGAAGCCGAACCAAACCAGAAAATGAAATTGAGCAGCAGAAAAACGAAATATACGATCGTTGCCATTCCCCCGTAAAACAGCTGCAGACGATCCTCGTCCCCCTTCTTGCGGACAGGAAGAATCTGCCAGGAAAAACGCAGGGACGAGAGAAGCCCAAAGAATCCGAAAAGCGCCATAATAATGGCGTAAACATATTGCGACACGGATGTCGGTCCTGTTTCCAACTGAAACCGGATCTCAGATCCCATGAAATACAGGATCATCACCAGACAGACCACGGTTGTGAACATACTGATCACGCCCACAACCCATCTGCCTATTCTTATTTTATTTGAAGCATTTTGATTGTTTTCCATCGCGTTCCCTCCTGCCGATTTTAATTCTACCCGTCTGATCGGACGCAGGTAGCCTTATATGTACGGACTTTCTACATACGTTCTCATCCGATCCCGATACACTCCAGGCAGATGTTGACCGCCTTGTTGAGCACAATGCTCACTTCATTCTGCCAGACGCCCAAAGCAATCAGCACCACAGAAAAAGCCAGCACTCCCCAGCGTAAAATCCGCATCCTCTTTTCCTTTTTCTCATCCCCGCATTTTACCACCGGGCATTTTTTCAGCGCTTCCTTTGCAGTCGTCATGATGGCGCTCTTAGGACAGGCCGCCACGCACTGTCCGCATCGAATACATTCGGCGCTGTTGGGCGTCTCCCATGTCTTGACATCCATCGGACAGGCCTTCTGACAGGCGCCGCACTTTACACACGCCTCCTGATCCACCTTGAGCCGGTAAAAAGAAATCGGATTGAAAACGCCGTACAGCGCGCCCAGCGGGCAGAGATATTTACAGAAAGGACGGCTGTATTTAATGGACAGAAAGATGATTACAAACAACAGCCATGTCTTCCAGCGGAACAAAACGGCCGCACAGCTGCGGATCCCGGAATTGGCGATCACCAGCGGGATTCCTCCCAGAAGCGTGCCGCTGGGGCAGATCCATTTACAAAACCAGGGGACGCCGGCCGTGCCGTCTTTTACAAAATAAGGCAGGATCAGAACGAACATCAGCAGGATCACATATTTTAATTTTCTAAGATACCGATCTCCCGGCATATTCTTTTGTCTGCTCTTGAGCGGGATCTTGTGCAGCAGATCCTGCACAAAACCAAAGGGGCACATCCAGCCGCAGATAAAGCGGCCCAGCAGAGTGCCGAACGCCATCAGAAAACCGAATACATAACAGGAGACTCGAAAAGAACCGCTGTCAAGCACCGCCTGAAGCGATCCGATGGGGCAGGCGTACAAAGCACCCGGACAGGAATAACAGTTCAGTCCCGGCACACATAGCGCCTTGGTCTTCCCCGTATAGATTTTGCCCTGCAGATATCCTGTCGCATATCCGTTTGTCAACGCAAACCAGGCCGCCTGGAACCAGTGACGCAGATTACCGCGTTTCTTTGGTTGACTCATAGATGTTGCCTCCTCTGTTTTCACTTTTAATCGTTAGTGATAGCATATCATAATTTTTTCTTCTTCGGATTGCCGTTCACGTCGCATCCAGGTCATTATACGACGCTTTGCTTGCCAGATAATTGCGGCCCACCTGCGCCCGGGCTTCCAGGAGAAGACGGAGATTTTCTTCCGCCTCATAATTGCCGTTTATCAGATACCCTACCGACGTCCCCATGGTCATGGTGCGATGCCCGTTGCAAAACTACCTGTCGTCGTAGAGCTTAAAGGACGTGCCCATGGAATGATCCCGGCAGTTTTGTTCGATAAAGCGATGCAGCTGCCAGGGCGCCAGAAACGTATAGACCGGATAGGAAAACAACACAAGATCCGCCTTTTGTATCGTATGTATGGCCCGGGACATCTCCTTTTCACAGGCTTTGATTTTCTGCCCCTTCGGAGCGTTTACGCGACGGGGCGACGAGAAATTCGTGAATCCGATTTCTCGTCTGCCCTCAAAGCAATTTGTGACGCTCCGGCAAAAATTCCGTCTCCTGCGCGGCGTTTTTCTTTTACGGCATAATCCCTGCGTCTTGAATACCCCCGTTTTGTCTGTCCTGCCAAAGAAGCCGCCAAAAAGACGGTTTTAAGCGCCGGAAAGAAACCCCATCGCCCAATAAATCAGCCCCAGCAGCCAGCTGGTAAAAATACCGTACAAAATCACCGGCCCCGCGATGGTAAAAATCTTGCAGCCGATGCCAAACACCTGCCCCTCCTTTTTAAATTCGATCGCGGGGGCGGCTACCGAATTGGCGAATCCGGTGATGGGAACCAACGCCCCCGCGCCGCCCCATTTGGTAATGGACGGATAGAGATTCAGGCCGGTAAGCAGCACCGAGAGCAGGACCAGCACCAACGAACAGACGCTGCCCGCCGTCTCCTGGTCCATGCCCGCCGCCTTCATATAATTCAGGATTCCCTGCCCGATCACACAGATAATCCCGCCGGTGAGAAACGCCCGGAACATCTGCACCGGCAGACTGTGGGTGGGCGTGACCTCCTTGACATATTGCTGATACTGTTTCTTTTGCGTTTCGTCCATGATCCGTTCCTCTCTTTCTTACAATACGGTCTGATAGATACCGAAGATAAAATAAAGCAGACTCCCGGCAAGCTTCCCCAGCGCCACCGCCAACACCATAAGGCCCAGTCCGTGACGAAAACCGATTCTCCTTGTGAGGATCGGTATGGAATCCAGCATTTCCGCGATGGCAAGCGCCAGGCAGCCCACGAAAATCCCGGCAAAAAGGCCAAACAGAGAAAGCGCTGTAGGCGCCGCAGCCCTGACAACCGGTCCCAGGCGCGCCATTTCCTGCAGCCCTGCGCTCTTTTCCCGGACAAAAATGCTCAGAAAATCGCCGGCGAGGGTGCCAAGCACGATCATTTCCTCATACAGGAAAATATGCCGTCCCGTGTGCGTTTTCCCGGCAAAGCGCGGCACCAGGCCCACCGAAAGCAATACCGTAAACACGCCCGCGGAAACCAGCACGCCCGCGCTTACGCCCAGAATCCCCAAAAAAATCTGCCGTCCCATCCCAAAATCCTTCCTTTCCTTTCCTCGTCCTTTCCAGTATGCGCAGGATTGCAAAAAAAATGCGGAGGCTTCCCGGGATTTCTCCCGTGCGCCTCCGCGTAATCGTTTTGTTTTTTTGCGCCGGTTAATTTACCTCCAGCGTCTTTCCCTCCCGGTCCGACGTTTCTGCCAGCGCATTGTTGACCTGATCCTCGTACATCCGCATCTCCACCTCGATGGGCGTAGGATCCCTGGTGATCCGCCTGCCGCCGATGTGATTGAAAAAAACGATGATGCCGACGGCAAGGCCGATGGAATAGCTGATCTCCAGCACAGTCGCCCCCTCGGGCTTTTGTCCCGCCACCAGCTCGTAGATCCGGTCGAACACCTTGATGATGCTGATGTCGTTATGAAAAGTCATGATGGTAAACGCCGCGCCGAAAAAACAGATGGCGCATACGAAACAGATCTTAAACACCTGGCGCGCGTTTTTATACCTGGGCGTACAGACGCGCTCTACCACCACCTCTGTCTCCCCGATGTTCTGAATGTCCAGACCGGGATATTCTTCCGTCAGAAGCCGGATCAGATGCAGTACGCTGACGACCCTTCTTCCGCCGTCCTTTTCCGGCTGAAAGGTCAGAATCTTCATCGCGCGGATCCGGTTTAGGATCTTGTCGTCCCGACAGGTAAATTTTCCCAGATCCTTCAGGTACACCTCATCCTGCTGCACTTGTACCTTCCGTTCCAGCTTCAGATACAATGTCTCTTTCGGCATGCCATACTTCCTCCTGTTACCGTAGGAATACTTCCAGTATGGCCTGCTTTACCGCCCTTTATTCATTCGGCGTCTCCTGGACGCAGATCCCGTGCACCACAAAGCGCTGGGTGCCTCCCGCCGCGCCGTAGCAGGTGGAAAGCGTAACCATCCGCCCCTCTTTGGGGATCTCAATTTCGCTCTGATAGGTGCTGTTTTTCATGATCAGCGATTTATATTCCCCGTAGGCCGTCTCGTCCAGCGGTAGAACATAAGTGGAGCTTCCGTCGTGGGTCACATAATAACTGACGATCAGATATTGATACACCGTATCCTTGGTATACAGGTAAAAATACGGATTTTGGGCGCAAAGGCCATCCTCCTGCACAAACCGTTTCAGCTTGCCGAACATGCTGCCGTTTTTCATGTTATGGCCATAGATCACGGTATTATAATCCGACAGATCCGGACTGGCGGCAAAATCCATAAAAATGGCGCCGGAGGAATTGGATTTTCCGTCGAAGGTACGGTGCAGATAGTAATCGTTGTCCTCCCCCTGTACGACCGGATATGAAATTTCCAGCGCCGGCACCGACAGCCAGGCGACAAACTGATCGTTCACCGATTTCAGACCGTCATAATCAATGCTGAGCTTCAGAATCGTCCCTAAGGGATCCTCCTCTTCTTCCTCCTCCTGCGCGTCCGGAAGGGAGGCATCGTCCAGATAGGTCACATACTGGTCCGTCAGCGAATCATAGGCGTCCTCTCCTTCTTTATATTCCAGGAAAATGCCCGCCAGCTTGTAGCCGCTTACCACAAGCACCGCCACGGCGACCGCCATGATTATTTTATCCAGCAGCGTAAATCTGCCTTTTTTCTTCTTTTTTTCGTTTTTTCCCATAAGGGTTCCTCCTCATGTCTTTCTCTTCCGGCACACGGGCGAAAGACTTCTTCTCCTTTGTTATTATACCGAAATCTTTTTCAAACATCAACCACATCCCTTTGCATTTTGCTATTCTTTTTGGGTCACCCGGTCCCGCATCCGGATCAGGATCTTTTTTTCCATCCGGCTCACCTGCACCTGGCTGATCCCCAGTTCTCTGGCCACTTCCGTCTGGGTCCGCTCCTCGAAATAACGCATCCGAATCAGACGCCGCTCCTTTCCGGGCAGCTCGCTGATCAGCTGGGAAAGCAGCATTTGATCGATCAGACGGTTCTTTTCCCGATCTTCCCACTGTCCCTCCTCCCCGTTTTGGGGAAGCTGGTCCAAAAGCCGGATCTGTTTTCCGTCCCCTTCATAGACCGGTTTGTAAATGGATTCCACCTCTCCCGCCGCGCCGATGGCCATCACCGCGTCGTCGTAAGAGACGCCGCTGCGTTCGCACAGCTGCTGCAGGGTGGGTTCGTATCCCTGTTCCTGCAGCAGCGCCTCCTTGGCCCTGTGCAGCTTATAGGCCGCGTCCTTTAACGACCGGCTCACCTTCACAGGCCCGTCGTCCCGTAAAAAGCGCCGGATTTCCCCGGCGATCAGCGGCACCGCATACGTGGAAAACTTCACGTCGTACTTTAAATCAAAATGGTCGATGGCTTTCATCAGGCCAATCGTGCCGGTCTGGAACAGATCCTCCATATCGTACCCATGTCCTGCGTAGCGCTTCACAATATGATGCACCAGCCCCAGGTTTTCTTCGATCAGTATATCTCGCGCCCTGCCGTCTCCCGACTGGGCCTTTTCAATCAATACTGATACGTCTTCCATGGGCTATTCCTCATCCGGTACCCAGGGCGCGTTCCCCAGTTTCTTTTCCATGATTACGCAGGTCCCCTTCCCGGGCTCGGATTCCACCTCGAGGCTGTCCATAAACGCCTCCATGAAAGCGAAGCCCATGCCGGAGCGTTCCAGATCCGGCCGGGTGGTATACAACGGCACCATCGCCTGCTTCACATCCCCGATCCCTTTTCCGCTGTCTTCAATCTCGATATGTAACAGATCCCCGTTCAGACTGCAGCGGATGACGATGGTGCCGCCCTGTTCCCCGTACGCATGGATCACCGCGTTGGTCACCGCCTCCGAAACCGCCGTTTTGACATCGGAAATTTCCTCCATCGTGGGATTTAACCCGGTAATAAAGGCCGCCACGGCCACCCTGGCAAACCCCTCGTTTTCCGGCAGCGCCTCCAGCTCGATCTTGATTTTATTCTCCATCGTTTTCCTCTCCTACTCCATAAACTCAATCAGATTGGTCAGTCCCGACATGCGCAGGATCCGTTTCATCCGGCTGTCCGCGTGTATCACATACACCTTCCCTCCGAAACAGGAAATCTTCCGGTAGCGTCCCGCCAGTACGCCGACGCCGGAACTGTCCATAAATTTGGTGTCCGAAAAATCAAACACCACATGCTTTACCTGATTGTCCAGCATCAGATGATCCGCTTTCCGCGAGATTTCCCGGCAGCTTTTATGGTCGATCTCCTCCGGCAGCCGTATCATCAGATACTGATCGATGATCTGATACGATTCTTCCATATTCCATCCTCCTTCATCAAAAAAAGAGAGCGTTGGAATCAAACCTTCCATGCTCTCTTTCGTAAATCGTTCTCTTTTGGGCCGCCGTCCTAAGACTCCATCTCGTCCAGATAATTCTGAGACTGTCTGGCTTTCTGCGTGCCCGGGAAAAGCTGAATCAGCTTTTTATAGGTTTCTATGGCCTGCTTCTCGTTTCCTTTGGCGCGGTAGGAATTGCCCAGGGCAAACAGCGCTTCTTCATGATTGGGATCATATTCCACCGCCCTGACAAGATTTGTGATGGCCGTCTCGTAATCCTCGGCGCGAAACGCTTCGTAACCCGTATCATAATAGGATTTGGCGAGATCGGGCCCCACATCCTGTAAAAGCCTGTCGTACAGATCCTTTACCGTCTGGGACGTATCGGCATTTTTGACGGCGTCGGCGTCGATCTTTTCCATTGCCTCGGACAGCTTCTGGGTATCCTCCGGCGTCTCCAGATAAATGGAAACCGCGTTCAGCAAAGCCTCCGCCACGCTCATCTTCCCGTCCACTCCCGCCAGGGTCTCGGCCTGCGCTTTCAGTTCATCCCGCTCCTTTGTCAGGCTCTCGATCTGCTGCGTCTGACTGACGATCTGGGTATTCTTGCCGTCAATTTCCTGTCCTACCTGCACCAGCCGCTCATTGAGCTGTTCCTGGGCCGAACGTACGCGGGAGGGCAGGATCAGAAACCAGGCGATCGCCAGGCCCGCCGCCAGTCCGGCGCAAAGCCCCCAGACCCATCCGATGCTCTTTTTTTGTTCTATCATATTGACGGGCTGGATGATGGTCTCGTTGCCGCTTTGGTATTTCACCACCTCTTCCGCCCGGTTTGACATCTTGGAAATATGGCCTTCCGTTTCCGCCGACAGCGCATGCTCCACTTCCTTCATATAACGCAGCGCCATGGTGTTGGTCCTGTCGATGCGCAGACAGCGCTTTACTTCCTTTTGCGCCTTTTCCCACTCTCTGGCATCAAGATACAAAAGCGCCAGCAAAAGATGCGCCTGTACGAAGTTGGGATTTTCCGACAAGACCTTTTTTAACTGGATCACGGCCAGATCCTTGCTGTCCTGATGACAGTAATTCAGCGCCAGATTAAACTTCCGGCTTTTTTGATTGATCGCCTCCAGCTGCGCAGGGCTCTTCTGGATGGCATCAATATAATCGTCCGCAATGTTTTTCTGCGGGCGCAGGTTTTTGCTGATGACCCATTCGCTCAAAGCCTCCACCGTCTGTCCCGTCTCATAATAGACCAGGCCCAGAAGATTTCTGGCTTCAATATGATATTTGTTAAATTTCAGGCACTGCCGCAGACTGTTCATGGCGCCGGAAAGGTCCCTCACCTGCGCCTTGCTCAGCCCGTCGTTATAACAGTAATTGGCAAAGCTGGTCAGCTTTTTATAACGGGTGACATCCGCGCCGCAGTTGGTGCAGAAGTTTTTCTCCGTCAGCTGCGCGCCGCACTGATAGCACTTCATAACTTCGCTCCTTTACGCATCCTGTCCCGCGGTCTCTTCGTGTTCCTTCACCATCTGCACAAGGATATCCGTAAAATCAGTCATGTTGTGGTTTATGATGACATCCTCCGCCTCGCTGATCTCAAGGCTGGGGTGAAATTTCTTCAGTTCTTCTTCAAAATTGATCATGGTGTTCCTCCATGTAAATGTCTGCGGCTTGCTTGATCTCTCCCACCAGATACAGGGACCCGGTTACATAGATCCTGTCGTTTGGCCCTTTCTTTTGCATCAGATCAAAGAGGGCGTCTGCAGAATCCTCATAGACAGCGGCTCCGCCCCAAAACGGCAATGCCAGAAACGCCTGCCCGGTCAGACTGCGGGGATTTTGAATACAGCTTCCGGCTGTCTTGGCAAACAGCCCGGAGCGCTGCAAAAGCTCCCACATTCCTTTTACGGACTTGTCCGCACAGGCGCCGAACAAAAGATACCGGCTTTTCGTACCGCCATCCAGGGAGACGCTCTGCAAAAAAGCGGCGATTCCGTCCGGATTGTGCGCGCCGTCCACAAAAACATCCGGCAGCACCTCTTCCATCCGTCCTTCCCACCGCATCGCGGCAAGTCCGCTTTCCACCTGCTCCTTTGCGATCTGTCCGGACAGCCCTGCCGCCTCCAGCGCGCGCACCGCCATCAGCGCGTTTTCCGCCTGATAGAGGGCGTTCGTTTTCAGGGAAGCCTCAATATATTTATAATACGCAGACTTCATGAAAAAATCAACGCTATTTTTCCTTAATTTTGAAAATGCGACCTGCTTTTTCGACACCAATGTCAGGGGGATATCCAATTCCCGCGCTCTTTCGACAAAAACCGAACGGACCTCCTGCTCCGTATCCAGACAGACCGCCGCAGCGCCCGGCTTAAAAATGCCCGCCTTTTCCGCGGCAATGTCCCTTTTCGTATCGCCCAGATATTCGCAGTGATCCAGCGCGATCCGGGTTACCACGCATACCAGCGGCCGGCTCACGGTATTGGTTACGTCCAGCCTTCCTCCCATTCCCGTTTCCAGAATGATGAAATCCGGTTTTTCTTCCTCCATCCAGAGCATGAAAAGGAAATAGAGCGTTTCAAAAAAGGTGGGCTCATAGGGGATCGAAAATGCGCGCAGCCGTTCGCGCAGCTTTTCATAGAGACGCGTAAACGCCTCTTTTTCGATCTTTGCCTGATCCAGCACCAGCCGTTCGCGCAGCTCCACCAGATGCGGAGAGGTGAACATCCCCGTCCGGTACCCGGCCTTTGTCAGAATACTGTGCAAAAACGCGCAGACGGAACCCTTGCCGTTGGTGCCCGCCACATGGAAGATCCGGCTTTTTTGGCCCGGTTCTCCCAGCCACTCATAAAAGGCCTTCGCCGTTTCAAAAGGATTTTTTTTCGTATGCAGGGGCAGATCGCAGATTCTTTGAGATACTGCCTCATAAGATGCCGGTTCCATCGATCGTATCGCTCCTACCGGTGAAGAAAAACGCGCGTTTTTCTTCGCCGTTTGCTGTTATTTCTTCAGCTGCGCCAGCCGTTCCTGTACCTGCCGGGCCATTTGCGTATATTTTTCCAGCTTGGCCCGCTCCTCGGAAATCTTCTCCTGCGGCGCGCGGCTCAGGAATTTTTCATTTCCGAGCATCCCGTTTACGCGCTTTAATTCGCCGTCCAGACGCACCCTTTCCTTTTCCAGCCGCTCGATCTCCTGCGCGATGTCCACCAGCTCCTCAAAGGGAATATAAAGGGTCGCGTTGTGGATCACCACAGAGACCGCGTCCGGCGCGATCCCGGTTTTATCCGGCTGCAGCGTCACCTGGGACGCGCCCGCCAGAGAGGAAAAGAAGATCTTTCCTTCCTCAAACACGGAAAGGATCCCGGGCTGTTGGCTGGTCACGTAGATGTGCGCCTTTTTCCCGTGGGGCACGTTCATCTGCGTACGGACGTTGCGCACGCCGCGCACCGCGTCCTTGATCAGCTCGATCTGGCCTTCTTCCTTTTCAAAACAGCGCTGCGCCTGATAGACCGGCCAGGAAGAGATCATGATGGACTCCTCCTCCGACTGGATTGCGCAAAAGATCTCCTCTGTCACAAAGGGCATATAGGGATGCAAAAGCTTCAGCGCGTCGATCAGCACCGTCTTTAAGGTCCAAAGCGCCGCCTTCTGGCTCTTTTCATCTTCCGTGGCGTAAAGTCTGGGCTTTACCATCTCGATATACCAGTCGCAGAACTCATCCCAGATAAAGTCGTAAACCTTCTGCACCGCGATGCCCAGTTCGAAGTTTTCCATATTCTCGGTGACATCCCGGATCACCTTGTTCAGCCGGGACAAAATCCACTTATCCACCGGCTGCAGGAAGGCCTCGCCCTCCTCGATTCCCGTTTTGCCCTCCGTATTCATCAGGATAAAGCGGGAGGCGTTCCAGACCTTATTGGCAAAATTGCGGTTGGCCTCCACTCTTTCCATATAAAACCGCATGTCGTTGCCGGGCGCGTTGCCGGTGATCAGCGTCAGCCGCAGCGCGTCCGCGCCGTACTGCTCGATGATCTCCAAAGGATCGATGCCGTTGCCCAGCGACTTGCTCATCTTACGGCCCTGCGCATCCCGTACAAGACCGTGGAACAACACGGTCCGGAAGGGCTTTTCTCCCATCTGCTCATACCCGGAGAAAATCATACGGATGACCCAGAAGAAAATAATATCGTATCCGGTCACCAGCACGTCGGTGGGATAAAAATACTTCAGATCCTCCGTCCGGTCGGGCCAGCCCAAAGTGGAAAACGGCCACAGCGCGGAGGAAAACCATGTGTCCAGCGTATCCGGATCCTGGGTGAAATGCACGCCGCCGCATTTGGGACAGACGGCGGGCATTTCTCTTGCCACCACCGTTTCGCCGCACGCGTCGCAGTAATAGGCCGGAATCCGGTGCCCCCACCAAAGCTGTCTGGAAATGCACCAGTCGCGGATATGATCGGTCCAGTTATAATATATTTTTTCCATGCGTTCGGGGATCAGACGGATCTCCCCGTTTTGCACCGCCCGAACGGCCGGTTTGATCAGCTCGTCCATTTTCACGAACCACTGCTTTTTGATCATGGGTTCGATGGTGGCGCCGCAGCGGTCGTGGGTGCCTACATTGTGCGTATGCTCCTCCACCCGTACCAAAAGCCCCATTTCGTCCAGTCTGGCCACGATGGCCTTTCTGGCTTCGTAACGGTCCATTCCTTTAAATTCGCCGCCGTTTTCATTGATGGTGGCGTCGTCGTTTAAGATATTGATCTGCGGGAGATTGTGGCGCTTGCCCACTTCAAAGTCGTTGGGATCGTGGGCGGGGGTGATCTTTACCACGCCGGTTCCAAACTCCATATCCACATAGGAATCCGCCACAATGGGGAGCACGCGGTTTACGATAGGCAAAAGCACCTTTTTGCCCACCAGGTGCCGGTACCGGTCGTCTTCGGGATTGACGGCCACCGCCGTATCGCCCAGCATCGTCTCGGGACGGGTGGTGGCAAATTCCAGAAACTCCGTGGTGCTGACACTGCCGTCTTCCCGGATCATCGGATACTTGATATGCCAAAAATGGCCCGCCTGCTCTTCATACTGCACCTCCGCGTCGGAAATGGAGGTCTTACAGACCGGACACCAGTTGCCGATCCGGTTTCCTTTATAGATCCATCCTTTTTCGTGCATCTTGCAGAACACTTCCGTAACGGCTCTGCTGCAGCCCTCATCCATGGTAAAACGTTCCCTGTCCCAGTCGCAGGAAGACCCCAGCTTTTTTAACTGGTTGATGATGCGGCCGCCGTACTCTTTCTTCCACTCCCAGGCACGCTCCAGAAACTTCTCCCGTCCCAGCTCGTTCTTATCAATGCCCTCTTTTTTCAGATTCTCAATGATACGGACTTCCGTGGCAATGCTGGCGTGATCCGTGCCGGGCTGCCAGAGCGCGTTATACCCCTGCATCCGCTTGAAACGAATCAAAATATCCTGCATCGTATTGTCCAGGGCATGCCCCATGTGTAACTGTCCGGTGATATTTGGAGGCGGAATCACGATCGTAAAAGGTTTCCGGGAAGGATCCACCTTCGCATGAAAATACTTTTTCTCCATCCATCTTTCATAAATTTTGTCCTCGATCCCATGAGGATCATAGGTTTTTGCCATTTCTGTACTCATTGCAGCCTCCTTTTTCAAACTTTTCCCAATCGCCGGAAGGATCATGCGCGGCCCGGTCCGTTCCTCCGCAAAAAAACCCTTTGATGAGGGTTCTCATCAAAGGGCGACATGACGCGCGGTACCACCTTTGTTTACCGCCCAAGGGCGGCGTCTCATCCGGTCTCTGCCTTTGGCCATGCCGGGCAGAACCGCGTCCTGTAACGGGGACCGGTCGGGAACGCCTACCATCCTGTCCGGACTTCAGCCTTCCGATTCCAAAGCCACGTTCCACATTCCGTTTCTGAAACGCCTTTTCAGCCTATGGGGCGTTCTCTCTGACAGCCGGTAAATGCGTACTCCTCTTTTTCAACATCTTTGAATCCACTATAATGAATCGATTCCCGTTTGTCAATGATTTTATTTATCCGTTGCAATAATCCCTTTCCGTGCTATAATGGAGAAACAAACATGAGAACGCTGGAGAACTGCGATGAATATCATTATTATCGGCTGCGGGAAGGTCGGCATGACGCTGGCCGAACTTCTGTCAGAAGAGGAACACAATATCACTTTGGTGGACGAATCGCCGTCCCGGATGCAGGCCGTCCCGGAAACGCTGGACGCCCTGCGCATCACGGGAAACGGCGCTTCCATCAGCACCCTGCGGGAGGCGGGGATTGAGGACGCGGATATCCTCATCGCCGTAACCGGTCAGGACGAACTGAATCTGCTCTGCTGCCTGATCGCCAAAAAGGCCGGAAAATGTCATACCATTGCCCGCGTCCGCAATCCGATCTATAATCAGGAGATCGACTTTATCAAGCAGCAGCTGGGGCTCTCCATGATCATCAATCCGGAGCTGACCGCCGCCCAGGAGATTTCCCGTTTGCTGCGCTTTCCTTCCGCCATCAAGATCGACACCTTTGCCAAAGGCCGGGTCGAGCTTTTAAAATTCCGCGTCAGGCCGGAATTTCATCTAAGCGGGCAGCCCATCAGCCAGATTTCTTCCATCAACAGCAGCAATGTGCTGATCTGCGCCGTGGAGCGCGGAAATGAAGTGACGATTCCCGACGGCGGGTTTGTCCTGCAGGACAACGACGCGCTGTCCATCGTGGCCTCTCCCAAAAACGCCGCCGCCTTTTTTAAGACCATCGGCCTCAAGACCAACCAGGTGCGCAGCGCGCTGCTGGTCGGCGGCGGAAAGATCGCCTATTACACGGCCCTCTTTTTACAGGAGATGAAAATCGACGTACGGATCGTAGAGATCAATCGGGACCGCTGCGAAGAACTGACGACGCTGCTGCCCAGGGCCACCGTCATACACGGGGACGCCACGGACCGTCAGCTTCTGATGCAGGAAGGGCTGGCGAAGGCGGAAGCCTTCGTGGCGCTTACCAGTCTGGATGAAGAAAACGTGCTGCTTTCCCTGTTTGCCCAGGCACACTCCCACGCCAAAACCGTCACAAAGGTCAATAAAATCTCCTTTACCGACATCATCAACAATCTGGATCTTGGCAGCGTGATTTATCCCAAATATCTGACCGCAGACTATATCCTGCAATACGTCCGCGCCATGTCCAATACCATTGGAAGCAACGTGGAGACGCTCTATCAGATTCTGGACAACCGGGCGGAAGCATTGGAATTTTCCGTCCATGAGAAATCCCCGGTGACGGATCTGCCGCTTTCCGCGCTGAAGCTCAAGCCCAATCTGCTCATCGGCTGCATCAACCGAAACGGCCGGATTTTCATTCCCCGCGGGCAGGACTCCATTCAGATCGGAGACACCGTTATCATCGTCACCACGCAAAAGGGACTGAACGACATTCAGGATATCTTAAGAAGGTAGGGCGGCATGAATTACTCCATTATTTTTTACATCATCGGCTGGATCTTAAATATCGAAGCGGCCTTCATGCTTCTGCCCTGTCTGACCGCGCTGTGTTACGGGGAGAAAGAAGGGTTCGCTTTTGTGGCGACCATTCTCTTATGTCTTTGCATCGGAATCCCTTTGACCCTGAAAAAACCGAAAAACAGGGTGTTTTATCTGCGGGAGGGGTTTGTCACCACGTCCCTGAGCTGGCTCGTGTTAAGCTGCATGGGCGCCCTTCCCTTCCTGCTTACCGGCTCCATTACCCATCCCATCGACGCCCTGTTTGAAACCGTGTCCGGATTTACCACCACCGGCGCCAGCATCCTGTCGGATGTGGAATCCCTGTCCCACTGCATCCTGTTCTGGAGAAGTTTTACGCACTGGATCGGCGGCATGGGCGTTCTGGTCTTTTTACTGGTCCTTCTGCCGCTGTCCGGCGGAAGCCACATGAACCTGATGAAAGCGGAAAGCCCCGGCCCCTCCGTCAGCCGCCTGCTTCCAAAGGTGCAGTCCACCGCCAGGCTCTTATACATGATCTACATTTTCATGACGGTCCTTCTGATCGTGCTGCTCCTGCTGGGCGGTATGCCGTTATTCGACGCCCTGACGCTTTCCTTTGGGACGGCGGGGACCGGCGGCTTTGGCATCAAATCGGACAGCATCGCAAGCTATCGCACGTATCTGCAGATCGTCCTCACTGTTTTCATGATCCTGTTCGGCGTGAACTTCAACGCCTATTTTTACATCCTGATCCGGAAATTCCGGCAGGCGTTTCAGATTGAAGAAGTACGGGCGTATCTGGCCATCATCCTGACGGCGATTCTCATCATCACCTTCAACGCGGCGGGCTGCTTTCAAAGCTTCGGTCAGGCGCTCCAGCAGACGGCTTTCCAGGTGGCCTCCATCATCACCACCACCGGATTTACCACCACCGATTTCAATATCTGGCCCCAGACCTCCCGGACGATCCTTGTGGTGCTGATGTGTATCGGCGCCTGCGCGGGCAGCACCGGGGGCGGCATCAAGGTATCCCGGATCGTCATCGTGGTAAAGAGCATCGCCAAAGAAATGCAGCAGATGCTTCATCCAAAGAGCGTCAAAAAGATCCGGCTGGACGGCAAACCCGTCGAACACGAAGTCATCCGTTCCACCAACGTTTTTATCGTGGTCTATATCCTGGTGTTTACCACCTCGGTGCTTTTGGTCTCTTTTGACAATCTGGACCTGACCACCAACTTCACCGCGGTGTCGGCCACCTTAAACAACATCGGCCCCGGCCTGGAGCTGGTGGGCCCCATGGGCAACTTCTCCGTCTTTTCCGGATTTTCCAAGCTTGTCCTGATTTTCGACATGCTGGCGGGACGTCTGGAACTGTTCCCGCTTCTGCTTTTGTTTTCCAAAAATACCTGGAAGAAATTCTGATTTCTTTTGATTCTTTTAAAAAACGGGCGCCGGTTTTCACACCGGCGTCCGCTTTTAATCCAGTTCCGTCTTTCCTGTATAAAGTTCGTAATATCTTCCCTTCATCGCCAGCAATTCGTCATGGTCGCCCCGTTCAATGATCTCGCCGTTTTCCAATACCATGATGGCGTTGGCGTTGCGGACCGTGGAGAGACGGTGGGCGATTACCAATGTGGTCCTGGTGGCCATCAGCCGGTCCATGCCATGCTCGATATGGCGTTCCGTCCGGGTATCCACGGAGCTGGTGGCTTCGTCCAGAATCAGGATCGGCGCCCTGGAAATGGCCGCCCGGGCGATGTTGAGCAGCTGCCGCTGTCCCTGGCTTAAGTTGGCGCCGTCTCCTTCGATCATGGTATCATATCCATGCTCCAGTCTCCGGATGAAATGGTGGGCGCTGGCCAGCTTCGCCGCCTCCTCCACTTCCTCGTCCGTGGCGTCCAGTCGTCCGTAACGGATATTTTCCCGGATGGTGCCGGTAAACAGGTGGGTGTCCTGCAGCACCATCGCAATGTTGCCGCGCAGATTGTCCCGCCGGATCTTTTTGATGTCCACTCCGTCGATGGTGATGCTCCCCGAATCGATGTCGTAAAACCGGGTGATCAGATTGGTAATGGTGGTCTTGCCGGCCCCTGTGGAACCCACCAGCGCAATTTTTTGTCCCGGCTTGGCATAAAACGAGATGTTTTTCAGGATCACCTTGCCCGGATCATATCCGAAGGTCACATCCTGTAAGATCACATGCCCTTTGCAGGGATTGAGCGTAACCGCGTCCGGAGCGTCTTCCGGTTCCGGCTGCTCATCCATGATCTTAAACACCCGTTCCGCTCCTGCCAGCGCCGAAAATACCGTGTTCATCTGCATGGAAAATTCGTTGATGGGACGCGTAAACTGCCGGGAATAATTTACAAACACCGTCAGGCCGCCCAGATCGAATCCCCTGAGCACGCACAGCAATCCGCCTACGATGGCGGTAACGGAGTAGGAGATCTGGCCGCTGCCGTTCATCACCGGCCCCATAATGCCGCCGAAAAACTGCGCGAAGATCTGCTTATCCCGCAGATTGTAGTTTAAAAACTCAAACTCCTCCTGCGCCACGTCTTCATAGCAAAATACCTTGACCACCTTCTGACCGGTGATCGTCTCCTCAATGTATCCGTTGAGCGTCCCCAGCGCCGCCTGCTGCGCCTTATAAAACCTGCGGCTGCGTTTGACCACCACTCCGGCCAGCCGGAGCATCAGCGGAACCATCACGATGGTGACCAGCGTCAGCCAGATATTGGTATAAATCATCAGACAGAGCGTGCCGGTAATATTGATGACGCCGGAAATGATCTGTACGATGGTGTTGTTCAACATATCTCCCACCGCGTCCAGATCGTTGGTAAAGCGGCTCATGATATCGCCGTTGTTGTTCGTATCATAAAAACGTACCGGGAGTCTTTGCACCCTGCAAAACAGATCGTTTCGGATCCGCTCCAGCGCGCCCTGGGAAACGGTGATCATGATGCGCTGCTGGAAATACTGCGCCAGGATCCCCACCGCATAAACCGCCGCCATGATCAGAAGGGAGTGCAGCAGCTTCTGGGCGCTGCCGTCCTGCCCGGTCAGACTGTTGATGATGGGCCGCAGCATATAGGAGCCGGCCAGCATGGACACCGTACCGGCGATGACGCAGAAAAACACCACGATCAGCCTTGCCGTGTCTTTTTCCAGATAGGAAAGCAGCCTTTTGATGACCTGTTTGGAATTTTCCGGCCTCTTTACGGTCATGTTCCGGTTGCCCCGTCTTCCGCCTCCTCCCGGACGCGGGCCGGAGCCCGCCCCGGGCGATTCCTGCTGTACGCGCGCGTATTTTTTTATCAGACGTTCCTGTCTTTTTTGATCCATTACGCCAGCGCCTCCTCTCTCATCTGGGAATCATAAATTTCCTGATAGGCCTCGCAGGTTTGCATCAGTTCCGCGTGACGGCCCCTTCCTACGATCCGTCCTTCGTCCATTACCACGATCTGATCCGCCTCCATGACAGAGGTGATCCGCTGGGCGATGATCAGTTTTGTAGTCTCTTTTAAGGTGGTGGAAAAGGCCTCCCGGATCTTTGCCTCCGTCGCCGTGTCCACCGCGCTGGTAGAATCGTCCAGAATCAGGATCCTGGGCTTTTTTAACAGCGCCCTGGCAATACAAAGCCTCTGTTTCTGTCCGCCGGACACATTGATCCCGCCCTGTCCCAGCTGGGTATCGTACCCATCGATAAAGCTCTGCACAAACGAATCCGCCTGGGCGTCCCGGGCCGCCTGCCGCATTTCTTCGTCCGTGGCGTTCTCATTGCCCCAGTGCAGATTTTCTTCTATCGTCCCGGAAAACAGCACGTTTTTCTGCAGCACCATGCCCACGCCGTTGCGCAGGTTTTTCAGGGAATAATCCTTTACGTTGACGCCGTCCACCAGCACCTCTCCCTCATCCACATCGTAGAGTCTTGGGATCATGGAAACCAGAGTCGTCTTGCCGCAGCCGGTGGAACCGATAATTCCCACCGTTTCTCCCGGTTTTATGAGAAGATTGATATCCTCCAACACCTTTTCCGGGCTGTTCTTATAATAGCGGAAGGACACATTCCGAAACTCGATTTCTCCCTTTTTGACCGGAAGCTGCCCAAAACGCGCCTCCTGATCCGTCAGATCCACCTCTGCGTCCAGCACCTCCGTAATCCGCTTTAAGCTGGCGATGGCGCGGGAACTCATCAGAAGGATCATGGCCACCATCATCAGCGAAGAAAGCACCTGTACCACATAAGTGGTAAACGCGGTCAGATCTCCCACCGGCATCCGGCCTGTGAGGATCTGATTGCCCCCAAACCACACCACCAGCAGCGTGGTGGTATTCATAAAGAGCATCACAATGGGCATCTGGAGAATGACTACATGAAACGCCCGCAATCCGGAGTTTTTCAGATCCGCATTGGATCGGGCAAACCGTTCTTCCTCATAATCGCCCCGCACAAAGGACTTGATGACGCGTACATTGGTCAGCATTTCCTGAATATTGGAGTTTAAGGCGTCCAGCTTTTTTTGCAGGATCGTAAACCGCGGAAACGCGATCCGAATCACGATGACCACCGCGACTACCATAATCGGCAGGATCACCAGAAAGATCATGGCCAGCTGCCGGTTCATGATAAACGCCATAATCACGGCTCCGATGAGCATCCCCGGCGCCCGCAGCGCCATGCGCAGGCTCATCATGATCAGATTCTGCACCTGTGTGATATCGTTGGTCAGCCGGGTCACCAGGGAACCGGTGGAAAACCGGTCGATATTGGCAAAGGAAAAGGTCTGGATCTTTTGGAACAGATCTTTCCGCAGATCCGCGCCGAAGCTGATGGACGCCTTGGAGGCAAACCAGGCCCCGCCGATGCCGCCCGCCATCATGATAAGGGCTACGCCGATCATAGACAGCCCTTTCCATAAAATATAGCCCACATCGTGATGGAGCGCCCCCACATTGATGATATCGGCCATCAGGGCCGGCATGAGCACTTCGCCCACCACCTCGGTGATCATCAGGATCGGCCCTAAAATGAAGGCGTACAGATAAGGCTTTACATATTTATAATACCGTCTCATTTACAGATTCTCCTCTCCCGGATCCAGATTTTTGCAGATACGGTCCATAAAAGATCCCAGCTGCTTCATTTCTTCCTCTGAAAAGCCGTCAAACATCTGCGTCTCAATCTCCTGAAACATGAGAACGCTTTTTTCAATGACCTGCCGTCCCTTCCCGGTGATGATCACCTGATGGACGCGGCTGTCGCTCTCATGGACCTCCCGGCGGATATAACCGCCCTTTTCCAGTTTCTTTAAAGAAACCGCGATGGCCGCCGGAGAAACCTCCAGACACGCCGACAGCTCAACCTGCGAACAGTTGGGATTCTTGCTCAGGTGCATCAACAGCCTGTGCTGACTGCGGTATACGCCGGTATCTCTCACCCGTCCCTCGATGCTGCGCTTAAACGCCCGATCCACCCTGCGAAACCGCAGCGAAAGCTCCCTGGCCATATCATGACGCGGATCTTCCATATCCGGACACCTCCTCAAAAAAGCCAAAACCTTTTCATTGTTTTGGCTCATTTCTTAGTTAGTTAATGATTTGCTTGTTAAGTATATGAAATAATTTGTGAAATGTCAAATGATAAGATTGTCCGAAATCATTAATTTTTTATAAACAGAGTGTCATAGTCAAAATTGCAATAATATTCCGTAATATCGTTAATATATTTCCTATAATTATCTTTTGTCAGCTGATACTCTCCTTCCTTCATCCATTTGAGTATCATGCTGTTCACTTCTTCCGTATAATGTGTCTCATCCACATAATAATCCAAATTCCCGATCAGATCATAATTATTGAAAAATGCAAACAATTTCACATTGTCATAAGAAAGCATTTTCTCAATGGCAAACTGCTGCAGATCGATTCTTCTCTTCAAAACTTCGGTCCCGCTCTGATTCAGAGAATCCCACCAACAGATACTATAGGGCGGAATAAACAGATAAAAATCCACATCGGGATGATCCTGTACAGTCTTGAGCACATTTTGCGAAAGATTCTGCTCGCACAACGCAAATAATTCCCTCGTCTCTTCCTCTGAGATCTCTTTCGTTTTCTTATCCGGTCTCTCATATGCCGCCAGAACCTCTTTGGCCCCAGTCTCCCCTTTTGTATTAAAACCGTCGGAAAATAATTCCTGCTCCCCGTCTCCCGCCCCTGTGATTGTTCTGACAATCGTAGGAAACGTCCACTTGGAAAACATTTCCATGCTGAATATATATTCTACATCGTTAAACGGATTTTTATCATACAGATACTCCGGATAAGTCCCTTCCCCAATCCATTCCGGTCCTGAAATAAATCCTGTGCTGTCAATTCCCCAGATCACCCGTTTGATATCAGGATTTGCGTCAAAGGCCATCTTCAAAATATCATTCACTCTCTTATAACCTTCTCCGAGCAATGTAACCCGGACAGAATGGGCCCCGAAAAGTTCATCTGCCTCATGCGTATTAAAATTCAGCGTCATGGAACTTCCCGCGATGATGGTATCATAATCAAGGTTTTTGACAATCCCTCCAACTCTGTATACACCGCTGTCACCGGAATAAGAAACTCCTTTTAAAGGCGCATGATACAAAAACAGCGGATCGATGACCACTGTCAGCGTACCGACGATAACCAGAATCCCCGCATATATTCCAAGTGTGACCAGCACCCATTTTTTTACCTGCATACAATTCACCCCGTTCAATAGTGAAAATATAAAAAAGTAGTTTCTCCTGTAAGGGAAAGCATGGAAAGAAAAACAGCCGCAAGGAAAACAAGAGTCTTCCCGATCCCCCATTTCCTGTTCTTTACGATGCTCATCGAATTCTTATTCCATAAAGCAACGATCAAAATACCGGCCAACAGAATAACAGCAGAAATCTCATCCGGGATAAAACGGGAATAAATTCCGTGCAAACAGGAGAGCTGCAGTCGTTCGATCAATGTGGATGACAGAAATCCCGGCGTGACCGAAAACATCTTATGTAACATCCGGGCAGCCGTGCCAAAGGAATCCGCGCGAAAGAATACCCAGGCAAGATTTACGAACAGAAACGTCATCATCCAGTTTATCTTTTCCGGGATCTTTTGGATTACACCGGCACATTCCCTTGAGAGAATCATAAACAGTCCATGCAGGCCTCCCCAGAGGACATACGTCCAGTTCGCGCCATGCCATAAACCGCTGCACAGAAAAACGATCATAATGTTAATCCATGTTTTGAGTTTCCCTTTCCGGTTTCCTCCCAGAGGAATATAAACATACTTTGTAAAAAACTGCGTTAAGGTGATATGCCAGCGTCTCCAGAATTCAGGAAGGGTTTTCGCTCTATAGGGAGAATCAAAATTGACCGGAAGATCCAGACCCAACAATCTGCTGACGCCAATCGCCATATCGCTGTAACCGCTGAAGTCAAAATAAATTTGCAAACTGTAGCACAGGCATACCACCCATGCGCCCAAGGTGGTCAGTCCGTCGATATTCGCATATCCCCAGTCAACAGATTTCCCAAGCGTATCCGCCAGGAGTACTTTCTTCCCAATTCCGATCCCGAAAAGAAACATTCCTTCCGCAAAGCGGTTCCAGTCAATTTCTTTCTTCCTAATCTCGTTTAAAAAGACGCCCGCCTGTTTGCCTGTGATAATTGGTCCGGACAAAAGATGGGGAAAAAATGACGCATACGAAAAATAATCGAGCATCCCGCAGGAAGGCGTTTCCTCCCGATAAGCATCCACCAAAAACGCGATCTGACAAAACGTAATAAAGCTGATTCCCGCCGGCAGCGGAATATTTCTGGCTGTAAAATCCGTCCCCAGTATGGAATTGATATTCCATAGGAAAAAATTAAAATATTTAAAAAACAAAAGCACAGACAGATTCCCTGCTATTCCGGTAAACAATAGGGCCGTTCTTGCGGAAATGCCGAAAATCAGCCTGTTTTTCGGGAGAAATTGAAAAAATCGGATCAGTCCAAAATTGAGGATCAAACTGGCAAAAAGCAAAAACAGATCCAGTTTCTGTCCTCCATGCCCATAAAAAATCACTGTTGCCGCCAACAAAAAGAATTCTTTTGCTTTTCTTCCCCCTATTTTTCCCGAAAGGAAAAACCCGAGAATCACAAGAGGTAGGAAGAGCAAGATAAATGAATAAGAATGAAAAACCATATACTCTTTCCTTTTTCAGTCTTCATGATATTTTCAAAATACAAAATAATCATATCACCTGGAATCGTTTTTGTGAAGTTTTCCGTAGCTGCTTGTTCCATTTCTTCCCAAACTGGCCTGCTCAAATAACCTCAAAATGGCACTTTTTATCATGGCACTTTTGCGTATAATGAAAACAGGATTGAGCCTGCAAAAAGAAAATATTTCCCTGACGAAACGGAGGAAAATGAAATGACAAACGTAAAAATCCAAAAACTGGTTATGACGGGCGTTTTTGCCGCCCTCTCCTATGTAATCTTCACTTTTCTGCAGTTCAAGATCCCGCTTCCCGGCGGCGACGCCACCTCCATCCACCTGGGCAATGCGGTGTGCGTACTGGGCGCGCTGATCCTGGGCGGTCCTCTGGGCGGGATCGGCGGCGCCATCGGCATGACCATCGGCGACCTGCTGGATCCCATCTATGTGATCTACGCGCCAAAGACCTTTATCCTGAAGCTGTGCATCGGCCTGATCACCGGGCTGATCGCCCACAATCTTGGACATATTACGGAAAAGACGGACAAAAAGCAGATCGCGCTGTGGACGCTTTTTGCCTCCGCAGGCGGCCTTTTGTTCAACGTCATCTTCGACCCGCTGCTGGGCTATGTGTATAAGATCTACATCATCGGCAAGCCCGCCGCCGAGGTGGCTCTGGCCTGGAACGTGGCCTCCTCCTCGATCAACGCCGTGACCAGCACCATTGTGGCCGTTGTCGTTTACATAGCCCTGCTGCCCGCGCTGAAAAAATCCGGCCTGTTCTTTCGGATCGGCAAAAATAAGAAAAACGCATAACGCAGGAGATTTCCATGAATACGCCCTACAGGATCCCAAAGAAAATTGCCATGTTCAACAGTTTTGCCGGATACGGCCGCTGCGCGATGACAGAAGCCGTTCCGGTGATCAGCGCCATGCAGGTGCAGGCCTGTCCGGTTCCCACCGCCGTTTTTTCCAGCCACACGGGGTTTCCCTCTTATTACGCGCACGACTTTTCCCCTGCCCTGGCGGATTATCTGGCGCAGTGGGAGCTTTTGGATCTGCGTTTTGACGGCGTCTACTGCGGATTTCTGGGGAAAAAGCGAGCTCTCCAAACCATCGGCTCTTTTATAGAAAAACAGAAAGAAAAAAAGGACGGGGCCTCCCCTGTGGTCCTGATCGATCCGGTTATGGGGGATCATGGGCGGCGGTACCGGACGGTGACGCCCGATTACTGCGCTGCCATGCGGCGCTTTATCCGAATGGCGGATCTTATTACGCCCAATATCACCGAGGCCTGTCTGCTGGCGGATATTCCCTGTCGAGAAGAAAACTGGACCCAGGAGCAGCTGCGGGATCTGTGCGTTACGCTGCATGCGCTGGGGCCCTCCAAAGTGGTCATCACCGGGCTCTACACGCCGCCCCTTGACAAACCCGGCTATTATACCAATTTCGTATCGGAAAAGGATCCCGACAGCGGCGAAGTGGCCGTTTATGAGGACCGTACGCCTTTTGCCGGCGCGCCCTATCACGGCACGGGAGATCTTTTTGCGGCTGTGCTGGCCGCCGACGCAATAAAGGGCGTTCCATTGCCTGCCTCGGTGCAAAAAGCGGCCGCCTTTATCGGCGCGTGTATCAAGACCAGCCATGACCTGCAGATTCCGGAAACGGACGGCGTCTGTTTTGAAAACTTTCTTTTCATGCTGCAGGACCCGGCGGTTCCTCCTCCTGGGCCATCCGATACCCCACGCCGATCTCTGTAAAGATATAGCGCGGCTCCGCCGGATTTTTCTCAATTTTTCGCCGGATATTGGCCATGTTCACCCGCAGGATCCGGTTGTTGTCGTCCATGTAAGGCCCCCACACATGGGAAATGATGGCGTCGTAAGTCACCACCCGTCCCGCGTTGCGCGCCAGAAACGCCACGATCTTATACTCCACCTGCGTCAGATGGACTTCTTCTTTCCCGATCTGAAGCAATCGTTTCCCCAGATCCAGTCTCAGCTCCCCCACGCAAAAAACGTCCGCACAGGCTCCCGTTTGGGCAGCGATGGTTCCGTGGCGCATGGCCGCCCGGATACGGGCCATAAGCTCCGGAATACCGAAAGGCTTTGTAATATAATCATCGGCCCCCAGATCCAGCGCCCGCACCTTTTCCTTTTCCTGTCCGCGCGCCGAAATAATAATGATCGGGATCTGCGACCAGCTTCTGACGTTTCGGATCACTTCGCCGCCGTCCATATCCGGCAGCCCCAGATCCAGAAGGATCGTCTCCGGGCAGAGCGAGGCGGCCAGCGCCATCCCTTCCTTTGCGGTTTTTGCGCCTACCGGTTTGTAGCCCTGGGCCCGCAGGCTGGCGGCGATAAAATCACGGATGTTTTCTTCGTCTTCAATCATCAATACCGTGCCCTTTGATGCCATTTCAGTCTCCCGCCGTTTCCCTTTTTCTCTCCGGCGCCTCTGACGCCGGCTGCTCCTGACAGGGCAGATAAAAACAAATCTCGGCCCCCTGTTCGCAATTATGCGCCAGAATCCGCCCGCCGTGAGCCATGACGATCGTCTTACAGATGGACAGGCCGAGCCCCATTCCTCTGTGACTGTCGGATTCCCCGCCGCCGTTTCGGTCCTCTCCGTCAAATATCGTCTCCAGATGGTTGGGGGCGATGCCCGTACCATAATCCCGCACACAAAACGCCACTTCTTTTTCTCCGATCTGCGTATACAGCAGGATGGGTTTCGTACTGTTGGCATGAAACCAGGCATTTTCCATGAGATTGACCAGCACCTGCTCGATCAGCATGGCGTCCATGGGCAGCATGACAAACTCTTCCGGCAGCCGCACATCGATGCGGATATCGGGAATCCGCTTGCGGATGCGTCCTACGGCCCCCAAAAGCACCTCCTCCACCGCCTCCATGTTCTTTGTCACGCCGGCCGAATCGTTTTGTATCCTCGTCACGGTCAGCAGATTCTCCACCATATGCAAAAGCCAGTTGGCGTCTTCGCCGATGTGGCGGACCATTTTTCGTTTTTCCTCCTCGGACAGCAGCTCTCCGTTTTCCAGATAGGAACTGCTGGCCCCGATGATCCCCGTCAGCGGCGTACGCAGATCGTGGGAAATGGCCCGCAGAAGGTTCGCCCGGATCTTCTCCTTTTCCGCTTCCCGGAGCCGTTTCTCCTGCTCGGCCAAAATCCGGGACTGCTCCTTCGTATAGGAAGTGACCGCGCTGACCATCACGGCGATCAGCAGCATACAAAAAAAAGTAACCGGATACCCCTGCCGTGTAAAATCCAGGCGGGAATAGGGATAGGTGAACAGGTAATTGACGCAGCCTACGCTGATCATCGCCGCGACAATGCCGGGCACATAGCCCTGGGTAAAGCGGGGAATAAAAATCAGCGCCACCGTATAAAACATCACGATGTTTACCGTGCCTTCCGAAATCCGGTTATAAACCCACGCCACAAGGGTGACAACGGCCAGAATGGCCGCCGTCACCAGCGTATTTTTCCATGTGACCTCCCACCAGCTCTGACTATAAGAGGATTGGGGGACTTTCTTTTGCATACGCGCCGCCTCCGTGATCCGTCAGTCCACGATCCCGTCGTCCTCGGGAATGATCATTGCCAGAATGAAATACAGGATCAGGCCCAGACAGCCCGCTCCCAGTACGAGACTTAAGACCACATAAAGCACGCGGACCAGGGTGGGATCCACGCCCAGATACAGGCCAAGCCCCCCGCATACGCCGCAGACCATTCTGTTTGTGGTAGAACGCAGTAATTTCTTTTCCTTCATTTTTTTCTCTCCTTTTCTCCTGA
The DNA here is from genome assembly GCA_947626995.1 of uncultured Eisenbergiella sp. Lineage (GTDB taxonomy): Bacteria > Bacillota > Clostridia > Lachnospirales > Lachnospiraceae > Gallintestinimicrobium. The sequence continues at coordinate 39,202 of CANQUI010000019.1, forward strand.
TTGTCCGATTGCCCGGTACCTTTATTTTATGCCTTGATAAAGGAAATATCAATATCTCCAAAATAAGAAGATACACTCATTTTTCCGACGCTTTCGGGATTCTGTTTCTGACAGTCCGTTCCCGTAAAAGCCTCCCTGTTCATTGATTGACTCCTCCCTCAAAAATGCCCGTTATTTTTCGTGAATAGCGCTCCCATTCCGCCCGATAC
>CANQUI010000020.1 GCA_947626995.1 uncultured Eisenbergiella sp.
TTTTGAAGGTATGAACGGGGAAAGAACCGGAAATACTTTCATGGAATCCTCCTCCTTAGCTCAGTCGGTAGAGCATGCGGCTGTTAACCGCAGTGTCGTTGGTTCGAGTCCAACAGGGGGAGCTTAAGAGATGGCCAGCAGGGCCGCATATAAGGCTCCGTGGTCAAGCGGTTAAGACATCGCCCTTTCACGGCGGTAACACGGGTTCGATTCCCGTCGGAGTCATTTCGCAACGAAATAAGGTTTGATATGGCGCGATAGCCAAGTGGTAAGGCACGGGTCTGCAACACCCTTATCGCCGGTTCAAGTCCGGCTCGCGCCTCTTTCTTCAGGATCTCGAAAAAATAGTTCGGGATCCTTTTTTTGTCTGTAAAATATCGGCTCATGCCCGGTTTTTCTTTTTTAAAAAAATTAAAATACATCAAAAAAAGTTGACTATTTATGCCATATCGACTACAATAAAAACAGATACATTAGAAAAACGGATTCGATCACAGAAACGAGGGAGAGCCATGAAGGGAGCATTGATTATTTTTTTGGCGGCGGTTTTTCTATTGTTGATCCTGGCTTATCTGGCGTACGACGGAGAGACCGGGGGACATTTGGGGAGTAAGGCATATCACATGCTCTTGCTTGGTTGGATGCGGATGGATCTTGCGCTGGCATACGGAGTGCGGTATGTAACACTTGGGATGGAACGCCTTTTTAAGAGTTATCGGTGCAGCGGGGCGGACGAAGTGATCGACCGCAAAAGGCAGCGCATGACGGAGTATCGCAAAGCTTATGAATCTTTTGTTGTCGGGCGAAGGACGTATAACAGGAAAATCCTGCACTGAGCAGACGTCCGGCGGCATCAGGCTTTGCGAACCTTTTATATAAAGAAACGGAACAGGGTCCGGTTATCCGGGCCCTGTTCCGTTTCTTACGGGAAAACCAACGGGAGTTGCGCGCAGGAAAGGACGCCGGAAATCTTTTTTTTCCCGGAATGAAGTGTTTCTTTTCGGGTACACTGGAAAGAAAAACGGAAAGGAAACAGGACATGGAATTAAACGGTACGAAGACGCAAAAGAATCTGCTGGCGGCGTTTGCGGGAGAATCCCAGGCGGCGGTGAAATATACTTTTTTTGCCGCAAAAGCCAGAAAGGACGGTTATGAGCAGATTGCAAGGATATTCGAGGAGACGGCGTCCAACGAAAGGCAGCACGCAAAGATCTGGTTTCGGCTGCTAAATGACGGGATTCGGGACACAAAAGACAATCTGAAAGAGGCCGCGGCGGGAGAAAACTACGAATGGACAGAGATGTATGACACTTTTGCCAAAACGGCCAAAGAGGAGGGCCTCGACTCTGTCGCCCGGCTGTTTGAGCAGGTGGGAAGGATTGAAAAGGAGCATGAGAAGCGGTATTTGAAATTGCTGGCCAACGTGGAAAACGGTCTGGTTTTTTCCCGGGAAGAGGATCGGATCTGGCAGTGCGCCAACTGCGGGCATATTGTAATCGGGAAAAAGGCGCCGGAGGTTTGTCCGGTCTGTGCGCATCCGCAGGCCTATTTTGAAATCAAGGCGGAAAATTATTAAAGGAAGCGGACCGGGCGCCGCTTGCTGTGGAAGAAAAGCCGTGATACAATGTTGCATGAAACCGGGGCCGAAAGGGAAATTTCCGGGACAGTGTCTGCAAAGGACACATAACCACTGACGAAAGAAGCATAGAGATAGCTATGAGCACTTTATCCGGGGAAACGAGGAACGATTTTTCAAAAGGGAGCGTGGTGAAGAATATTTTGTCCATCGCGCTTCCCATGACCCTTGCCCAGCTGATCAATATTCTTTATAACGTGGTGGACCGGATGTATATCGGGCGGATCCCCGGGTACGGATCCCTGCCGCTGACGGGGCTGGGGCTTTGTATTCCGATTATTTCCGCCGTGATCGCGTTTGCCAATCTGTTCGGAATGGGAGGGGCGCCGCTGTGCGCCATCGCCCGGGGCAAAGGGGATATCAACACCGCGGAGAAGATCATGGGGAACGCCTTTTTCCTGCTGGTCGTTACGGGCGTTTTGCTGACGGGGACGGGCCTTTTGTGCAAAAAGCCCCTGCTGTACATATTCGGCGCCAGCGACGCCACCTATCCGTTTGCGGATCGTTATCTGACGATCTATCTTCTGGGAAGCGTGTTTGTCATGATGAGTCTGGGCTTAAACAGTTTTATCAACGCCCAGGGCTTTGGACGCGTCGGGATGATGACGACGCTGATCGGGGCGATATGGAACATTTTGCTGGATCCGCTTTTCATTTTTACCTGGAAGATGGGAATTCAGGGCGCGGCCATCGCCACGGTGATCTCCCAGTTTATTTCGGCGCTCTGGACGCTTTGTTTTCTGACCGGCAAAAGGACGATCCTGCGTCTGCGCCCTGCGTCCATGCGGCTGGAGGCAAAGACGGTGAGCCGGATTATCGCGCTGGGGCTTTCCGGATTTATGATGTCCATTACCAACAGCATCGTACAGGTGGTGTGCAACGCCACGCTCGCAGTCTTTGGCGGCGATCTGTATGTCGGCGTTATGACAATTCTGAATTCCATCCGGGAGATCACGGTCATGCCGGTTTCCGGGATTACCAACGGCGCGCAGCCCGTCATCAGTTTTAACTATGGGGCGAAGAAATACGACAGGATTAAAACGGCCATCCGGTTCATGGCCGTAGTGGGAATCTGTTATACGGGCATAGTGTGGGGACTGCTCCATTTCTTTCCCGTTTTCTTTATCCGCATTTTCAATGAGGACGCAGCGCTGGTAAAAGCGGCCGTTCCCGCTCTTCGGATCTACTTTTTCGGATTCTTCATGATGTCGCTGCAGTTTTCCGGACAGACGGTGTTTCAGGCGCTGGGGAAGGCGAAATTTGCGATTTTCTTTTCTGTTTTGCGCAAGGTGATCATTGTGGTGCCCCTGACGGTGCTGCTGCCGCATGTGGTGTCGCCTTCCGTAAACGGCGTTTTCTGGGCGGAAGTGGTCTCCAATTTCATAGGAGGGACCGCCTGCTTTCTCACCATGTTGTTTGTGACCGGAAAAGAGCTGAATGAGGGCGGGTGAGAATTGCAACTTCTTTGAGAAAGTGCTACAATAGATGCATCGGCATGAAAAGCAGACTGCCGGAAGAAAAGGGAGGAATGAGGGATTATGGCAGAAGAAGTCAAAAAGGGGATCGCGGATGCGCAGGAAGGCGGGACCACGGAATCTATGGAGGATTACAGCCGCGAGCTGGAGGCGTCCTTTCATACCGTTTCGGAAGGGGATGTGCTGTCCGGGACCGTTATCAGCGTGAGCGAAGCGGGAGTGACACTGGATCTGAATGATTATGCGCCCGGGTTTATCAAGACGGCGGATCTGAGCAAGGATCCGACGTTTTCTGTGATGACGGACGTACAGATAGGGGATAAGCTGGAAGGCGTAGTGGTGAAAAAGGACGACGGCGCGGGGAATATCCTGCTTTCCTGTACCAAGGCCAGTGAGACGCTGGGCTGGGACCGGCTGCAGACGCTGTTGGAAAATCATACGACGATTTCGGTCAGGGTGGCGGAAACGGTGAACAAAGGCGTGGTCGCGTTCGTAGAAGGAATCCGCGGCTTTATTCCCGCTTCCCAGCTGTCTTTAAGTTATGTGGAGGATCTGAGCACTTTTGTGGGACAGACGCTGGACGTCCGGGTGATTACGGTGGATCGGGAAAAGAAACGTCTTGTCCTTTCCGCTAAGGAGGTACTGCGGGAGAGAGAGACGGAGCGGCTGAACCATAAAATTTCAATGATGGTGCCCGGAACGATTCTGGAAGGGCGCGTAGAAAGCCTGATGCCGTATGGCGCGTTTGTGGATCTGGGAGACGGGCTGAGCGGACTGGTGCATATTTCCCAGATCAGTCAAAAGCGGATTCAAAAGCCTTCCGAAGTGCTCAGCGTGGGCGACACGGTTAAGGTGAAGGTCCTCAATACCAACGAAAATAAGATCAGCCTGAGCATCCGCGCGGCGCAGGAGGTTCAAAAGCCGGACCGGACAGAGGAAAAGCAGGCGGCGGAATACAGCTCCGGCGCTTCTGTGGGCACTTCCCTGGCGGATCTGCTTAAAGGGTTGAAATTCTGATCGGGAACGGAAAAGAGGACGTGCATGAAGAGGAAACTGGATCTGCGGATCGTGGGATATCTGTTGCTGGCAGCGGCGCTCATTTTATTGATCCGCTATTTTGACTCGGTGCAAAACGGCGCCGGGGAATTATGGAATATTGTTTTTCCGCTTCTGCTTGGCGGCGTCATCGCCTATGTGCTCAATCTTGTGTTAAGGCAGGTGGAACGGATTTATTTTCCCCATTCCTCCAAAAAGCTGGCGATAAAGACCCGAAGGCCGGTTTGTATTTTGCTGTCGCTGCTTTTGATTGTGGGCGTTTTTTATCTGATTCTTTTGCTCGTGGTGCCGGAGATGGTTCGGGCTGTGGTGCTGGTAGGACAGAGTATTCCCGCCGTGGTTGAGCGGGGAATCGACTGGCTGGCCCAAAACGGGATCGCGTCGGATGAGGTGGCGAGGCGCCTGCAAAACATCCAGATCGACTGGAAGAGCATCGGTGAGAATGTCTGGAATTATCTGAGCACGGGACTGGGAGGCGTCTTAAGTTCTACCGTTTCCGTCGTGAGCACCGCCGTGGGGAATGTTGTAAACGGTGTGGTCGCGCTGATTTTCGCCATTTATCTTTTAAGCAGCAAGGAACGTTTGTCGAACCAGGCAAAGAGAATCTGCCGCGCCTATCTCAAGCCGGAATGGCGTGCGGCGGGGAAACGGATTCTGGATACTTTGGATGAGTCCTTTTCCAGCTTCATCGTGGGGCAGGTGATGGAAGCGGTGATTCTTGGAACGCTGTGTACGGTGGGGATGCTGCTGTTTCGTTTCCCCTATGCGCTGACCATCGGCGCTTTTGTGGGCGCAACGGCGCTGATCCCTATTGTGGGGGCTTACCTTGGCGCCGCGGTGGGCGCCTTTATGATCCTGACCAAAAGTCCGCTGCAGGCGCTTCTGTTTTTGCTGTTCATCGTGATCCTGCAGCAGCTGGAGGGGAACCTGATCTATCCCAAGGTGGTGGGAAACTCCATCGGGCTGCCGGGAATCTGGGTCCTGGCGGCGGTGACCATTGGCGGCGGGCTGCTGGGGATCCCCGGGATGCTGCTTGGCGTACCGCTGGCGGCATCGGCATATAAGCTGCTGGCACAGGATGTAAATTCGCGGTGTCAAACCAAAGGAGAGAAGAAAGAAAAGGAATGTCAGTCTTAGCAGGATTGGAACCGGCCGAAGTATTTCGGTATTTTGAAGAGATCTGCCGGATTCCGCACGGATCGGGGAATACGAAACAGATCAGCGATTATTGCGTGGCGTTTGCGCGCAGAAAAGGGCTCCGGTATCTACAGGATGACAGCAACAATGTGATCCTGTTTCAGGACGGAACCGCCGGCTATGAAACGTCCGCGCCGGTGATCATTCAGGGTCACCTGGATATGGTGTGTGAAAAAACGGCGGATTCTCCCATTGATTTTGAAAAGGACGCGCTTACGCTGTGCGTGGAGGGGGACGACATCTATGCCCAAAAAACGACGCTGGGGGGCGACGACGGAATCGCCGTGGCCTATGGCCTTGCGCTTCTGGACGCCAGGGACATTGCGCATCCGCCCCTGGAGGTCGTCTTTACCACGGACGAAGAAACCGGAATGTGCGGCGCGGCGGCGCTTGACTGTACGCCGTTAAAGGCGCGCGCCATGCTCAATCTGGATTCCGAGGACGAAGGCGTTTTGCTGGTCAGCTGCGCCGGCGGATGCCGGGTGACCTGCCATCTGCCGATTCAAAGGGAGGAAAGGGAAGGCGTTTTGCTGACGCTGTCGGTGGGAGGCCTGACGGGCGGCCATTCCGGCGTGGAGATTGATAAGGGAAGAGCCAACGCCAATCAGCTGATGGGACGCCTGCTTTTGGAACTGAAAAAGACCGCGCCCTATGCGCTCATCCAAGTTTCAGGCGGGCAAAAGGACAACGCCATTCCCCGGGATGCGTTCGCCCGGCTTTTGGCAAAGCCGGAAGCGGCGGCCGCTCTCCAAAAAACGGTGGAGCGGTATCAGGAGATTTTCAGATCGGAATTTCAAAGTACGGATCCGGCGCTTTTTTGCACCCTGCAGACGGGAGAAACCGAAAGCGCGCAGGTCATGGAGGAAAATTCCCGCGAGGCGGTCATAGCGGCCCTGCTCCATTTGCCGGGCGGCGTGATGCGGATGAGTTCGGATATTCCGGGTCTGGTACAGACCTCGCTCAATCTGGGTATTCTGGAAACACTGGAGGAAGAAGTGCGGGCGACTTTGGCGGTGCGCAGCAGCGTGGAGACCCAGAAGGAGGAACTGGTCGACCGCATCGGCAGCCTGATGGAGCTGTTGGGAGGAACGACGGAGCTACAGGGAGATTATCCGGCCTGGGAATACAACAGAGATTCTCGCCTGCGGGAGCTGATGACGGAGGTGTTCCGGGAGCAGTACGGACGCATGCCGTCTGTGCAGGCCATTCATGCGGGGCTGGAATGTGGACTCTTTGCCGGCAAAATACCGGGGCTGGATTGCGTTTCGTTCGGACCGGAGATCCGGGATATTCATACCACCGGCGAGCGACTGAGCATCGCTTCGGTGCAGCGGACCTGGAAGTATCTTCTGGAAATTTTGCGGCGGCTGAAATAAATTAGAAAATTACGACAGAAAGAAAAGGCGTCCTGCCAGTCATGAAAAGACCGGCAGGGCGCTTTCGATTTTTGCACCGACAGAATGTTACAGATAGGTGACATGATCCGGCAGGGAGTACGTGTGCGGCTCCTTGTGCACCGCCTTATGCCCCACGGCGATGGCAATCTCATATTCATAGCCTTCCGGAAGCTGCAGCGCGCCGGAAAAATAGGCTGCCTTTTCGCCGCGCATGGCATCTCTGATACAGCCGATGATCAGGCTACCAAGACCAAGCCCTTCCGCAGCCAGAGAAATGTTCTCCACTGCGATACCGGCGTCCACCGCGCTCCAGACAAAGGAGGAATCGCCGCTCAGGATCAGAACCACGGGCGCTTCATAATAGAAATTATGGGGCGGGTCCTGGATTCCTCTTTCCAGATTCTTTTGGGCCTCGATCTCGGCCAGGATCGGGTGCGCCCCGTCCACCACCGTGATGTGGATCTCCTGCCTGTTGGCGGCGGTGGGAGCCTGAAGACCGGCCAAAATCAGGGTGTTTAATTCTTCCTGTGTGAGTTTTTGCGCCGTAAAGCCGCGGGTAGAGCTTCTGGCCGCAATGGTTTCCAATACTGTTTGCATCGTTTCCTCCATTCCGGAGCGTCAACGCGACGGGGCGATGAGAAATTCACGAATGTGATTTCTCATCTGCCATCAGGGCAATTTGTGACGCTCCGGCACAAATTGCCGATTGAAAAATAAGCGATCATGCTCATTTTTCAATCTTTGGCACCTCCTTTTGCGATGGAAAAGGCCATCAGAGGACTGATGGCCCGGTTACGGAGAAGGAGGGATTTGAACCCTCGCGCCTGTTACAGCCTACCGGTGTTCGAAGCCGGACCCTTCAGCCACTTGGGTACTTCTCCATAGCACGTGTCCCGTGACAGGAACACATTATTTATTTTATACGATATTGTGCCACAGTGCAAGCAAAAAAGAACGCGCGATACGAAAAATGCGTTTTGGCCGATAAATATGGAGGAAATAGGTTGACAACTGACAGAGCAGCGAATATACTTTTTCTTGGTGAAAGCCTGATGTATATCGGGAATTAAAGGAGATCGTATTATGTTGGAGAAGATTGCTGATATCATTCGGGAACAGCTCAATCTGGATGATGTTGAGATCACGGAGGAAACCTCGTTCAAGGACGATCTGCAGGCGGATTCGCTGGATCTTTTTGAACTGGTTATGGCCTTTGAGGAGGAGTACGGGATCGAGATTCCTTCTGAGGATCTGGAGAAGCTGGCAACGGTGGCGGATGTGATGGAGTACATCAAGGAGCAGGGAATCGAGGCCTGAACTGTATATTTGAATTAGAAAGCCCGGTATGGAGGTCATGCCGGGCTTTTCTCATCATGTGCGGCCCGAAGGAGGGAAAGGATGCGCTTTACGTACGGAAAAACGGATTGGAGCAGTCAGGAACGGGGAGAGGAGAACAGCTATCTGCTGACCAACGGATTGGGCGGCTTTTCTTCTCAGAGCATCATCGGATCCAATGCCAGAAACGATCAGGCGGTGCTTATGGCCTGCACGGTGGCGCCGGTGGAACGGTATCACATGGTAACGCGGATCGAGGAAGAAGTCGAAATGACGGGCGAAGAGGAATCCAAAAGGGTTTCCCTTTCCGCGCAGCGCTATGCGGATCACAGCAGAGAGCAAAGCGGGCAGAAGTATTTGCAGTCTTTTGTATTCGAGGATTTTCCCGTCTGGATCTATCAGGTGGGAGGGCTGCAGATCAGAAAAAGCATGGTGATGAAGTACGGCGAAAACACGGTGGGGCTGCAGTACCGGTTAACCAACCGGGGGCAAAAGACGATGCGGCTGCTTTTGACGCCGTACCTGCAGTTTATGCCGAAGACGGAACGGATGCCGGAGGGGAAGCCCTTTTATATCCAACTCGACAGGATCCGCTCCCACTGGAAGGGGACGATACAAGACGGGATCCGCTGCCTGTATTTCTGGACAAACGGCGAAGGAGAGGTGGAGCCGTTTGAAACAAGGTATGAGACACAGCTGTATTATGCCCACGACAACAGGGACGGCAGGCCGGACACCGGATGCGCCGCGGCAAACCACAGGATCGTGTTGAATGCAGCGCCAAAAGAAGAAGCGGTCTTTGAACTGATTTACGGAATGGGATGTGAAAAACAGATCGAATCCTATCGGGTGGACCGGTTGCTTGCAAAAGAAAGACGCCGTAAAAAGGCGCTGACAAGCTGCAGCGGCCTGCGGTCTGAGACGGCCGGGCAGCTTGTCAGGGCGGCGGATCAGTTTGTGGTGGAGCGCGCGTCCACAGGCGGCAAAAGCATCATCGCCGGATATCCCTTTTTCGGGGACTGGGGGAGGGATACGATGATCGCGCTGCCCGGCTGCTGTCTGGCGACCGGGCGGGCGTTGGACGCCAGGAGTATTCTGGGCACTTTTGCCCGTTATTGCCGGCGGGGGATCATGCCCAATATGTTTCCGGAAGGGATGGAGGAACCGCTGTATAATACGGCGGATGCGTCCCTGCTTTTCCTGTCGGCGGTGTATGCGTATTATTGCCGGACGAAGGATCTGGATTTTGTGCGGGAGTGCTGGGACACCATGGTTTCCATCCTGGACTGGTATCAGAACGGAACGGATTTTCACATCCGCATGGATGAGGACGGTCTGATCGAGGCGGGAGGGGACATGGAGCAGGTGACCTGGATGGATGTGCGTTTCGAGGACATTCTGCCCACGCCGCGGCACGGGAAACCCGTGGAGATCAACGCGTATTGGCATAACGGCCTGTGCGCCATGGAGCGGATGGCGCAGGCGCTGGGCAGCGCAGAGCCAAAAAAGCGGCAGCAGTACCAAAAAACGGCCGTTCATTGCCAAAAGCTGGCCCAACAGGTGAGAAAGAGTTTTCGGGAAAAATACTGGAATCCGAAAACGGGTTGTCTGCGGGACGTGCTGGTCAAAGAGGAACCGGAGCTTTCTCAAAAGGAACAACAGCGCAGAAAGCGGGCCCAGGATCAGATCCGATGCAATCAGATCTGGGCGGTTTCCCAACCTTTTCCCATATTGGAGCGGCAGCAGGAAAAGGCGGTGGTAGATAAAGTTTTTGAACTGCTTTATACCCCCGTGGGGCTTCGTTCCCTGTCGCCCGATGACCCCGAATATCAGGCCCGGTATATGGGAGACTGGAAACACCGGGATCTGGCGTATCACCAGGGAACCATATGGGGATTCCCTCTGGGTGCCTATTATCTGGCTTATCTGAAGGTCCATGATTACAGCAGGGACGCCAAAAAGACGGTGCAGGATCAGCTGACCGGGCTGGAGAGCGCGCTGCGGGAGGGCTGCGTGGGGCAGCTTCCGGAAATATACGACGCCGAGATTCCCACCGTGTCCGAAGGCTGTTTTGCGCAGGCATGGAGCGTGGGGGAACTGCTTTTGGTATATGAGGCGCTGGAGAAAGGCCCGGTGCTTTTTCACACCGGGGAATAAAGTTTAAAATATCGCAGAAAAGAGTGGTATGGCACTGGACTGAGAGTCGATTTATGCGTATAATGGAACCAGGGTTATAATATATTTCTACTATATGAGGAGGATGACTTCAAATGAGAGCAAGCGGTATTTTGCTTCCGGTCTTCTGTATCCCGTCGCCGAACGGGATCGGATGCTTTTCCAGGGAAGCCTATCAGTGGGTGGATTTTTTGGTGAGCGCGGGACAGCGTTACTGGCAGATTCTTCCGTTGGGACCTACCAGTTTCGGAGATTCCCCGTACCAGTCTTTTTCCACATACGCCGGGAACCCGTATTTTATTGATCTGGAGGAACTGGTCGAGGAGGGGCTGCTGACCAGAGAACAGGTGGATGGCGCAGATATGGGGAAGGATAAGCGGGATATTGATTACGGAAAGTTATATGAGAATCGGATGCCGCTGTTAAAAAAAGCATTTCAGAAGAGCCAGCAGGAAGAGGACAGTGAATTTCTTTCTTTCTGGAGCGAGAACGCGTGGTGGCTGGACGATTACGCGCTGTTTATGGCGGTTAAGGATGTGTTTCAGGGGGCCAGTTGGGATCAGTGGGCGGAGGACATCCGGTATCGCTGGGACAATGCCCTTTGGTATTATAGGAACAATTACGCGGAACAGATCAGATTTTACGCGTGGCTGCAGTATGTGTTCGCAAAGCAATGGAAGAAGCTGAAGGAATACGCCAATGAACAGGGCGTGCGCATCATCGGCGACATTCCCATCTACGTAGCCTACGACAGCGCCGATGTATGGGCGCATCCGGAACTGTTCCAGCTCAAGGAGGACCGTACGCCGGCGGCGGTGGCCGGATGCCCGCCCGACGGATTTTCTGCGGACGGCCAGCTCTGGGGGAACCCTCTCTACCGCTGGGATTATCACAGGGATACCGGCTATATCTGGTGGGTCGGCCGCATGGAGAACTGTTTTAAGATGTACGATGTGGTACGTATCGATCATTTCCGCGGATTCGACGAGTATTATTCCATTCCTGCAGGGGATAAGACCGCGGTGAACGGCCATTGGGAAAAAGGACCGGGGATCGGCCTTTTTCGGACGATTGAACGGCAGCTTGGCAAAAAGGATATTATCGCGGAGGATCTGGGCTATATGACCGACAGCGTGCGGGAACTGGTCCGGGAAAGCGGTTATCCCAATATGAAGGTATTGGAATTTGCCTTTGACGCCAGAGATTCCAGCGGCGCCAACGATTACCTGCCGCATAATTACATACAAAACTGCGTCGCCTATACCGGGACCCATGACAATGAGACGATTTACGGATGGCTTTCCAGCATCCGGGAAGAAGAAAAAAAGGCGATCCGCGTCTATATGGACCGGCCGGATGCCGATGATAAGGAACTGGCGGAGCAGATGGTCCGGATGACCGTTTCCAGCGTCGCGGATCTTGCCATTATCCCGATCCAGGATTATCTGGGGCTGGATAACAGCGCCCGTATCAATTTCCCGTCCACACTGGGGACGAATTGGCGGTGGAGAATGACCAAACGGGATTTGTCCAAAAAGCTGGCCAGGAAGATCAAACAACTCTGTATGCTTTACGGAAGAGTCTGAGGCCCTGTTTTTGCAAAAAACATATTCCGTCCGATGTGCGCATAGATTAGTGCAAAACATCGGACGGAATTTTTATGCTGAATTATATTTGGGCTTTTATGATCGCGGCAGGCATTTTGTACGGGGCCTTTGCCGGAAACATCGAGGCGGTCTCCAACGCCGCGCTGGATTCCGCAAAGGAGGCGGTGGATCTTTGTATCACCATGATGGGGGTCATGGGACTTTGGATGGGACTGATGGAAATTGCAAAACAGTCCGGGCTGATCGGGAAACTGACGCGCAAAATCCAGCCCTTTATCACGTTCCTGTTTCCCGGACTGCCCAGGGACCATGCGGCCAGGGAGTATATCTCCGCCAATATCATCGCCAATCTGCTGGGACTGGGATGGGCCTGTACGCCCGCCGGATTAAAGGCCATGGAGGCGCTGCAGGAGCTAAACGAGCAGACCTGCCAAAAAAACCGCGCGCTGTATGAAACCGCCCAAACGCACGGCGACCCGAAGGACCGGTTCGTTGGCCGGCCGGGATTTGACCCAAAGGTGGCCAGCAATGAAATGTGCAGTTTTTTAATCCTGAATATTTCTTCCCTGCAGCTGATCCCGGTGAGCATCATCGCCTATCGGAGCCAGTACGGAAGCGTAAACCCCACCGCCGTGGTAGGACCGGCAATTATAGCCACGGCGGTAAGCACCCTGGTGGGGGTCGTGTTTGCAAAGATCATGGATCGGAAGCCAAAGGCGTAACCGCTCCCGCTTTTGGAAGAAAAAAAGCAAAACCGGATTTCCCGCTTGCGTGCAAATGGACAGGGATGTAAGATAAAAATAAAAAACAGGCAGGAGGGAGAAGAATGGGGTTTGGGAAATTGCGTTCCTTTGAAAAAGAGGGAAATCGGGTGCTGCTTCATTTTGAAAACGGGGACGGCCGTCTGGAGATTTTGACGGAAAAGATCGTGAACGTGTTTGCCGGGTTTGTTTCTCCAAAACACCACAGCGCCGCCATTGAGGGTAAAAAGGCGCGGCCGGTGGATTTTACCGTGGAAACGGAAACAAAGGAAGGTCTGACCGTTCGGACGGCGGCGGTGACCGTCCGGGTCTTTGCGGATTTTAAGGTGGATTTTTACCGTGCGGACGGCACAATCCTGTGCCGGGATTATCGGGGAGAGCGCAGGCGGCTTCGGCGGGGCAGCGAAACGGGGAAGGCCCTTTTGGAGGCGGAAGGGCACGCGACCCGGGAGGCGGACGCAGAGCGCATTGAGGTCATAAAACAGATGGAAGGCACAGAGGCCTTTTACGGTCTGGGCGATAAGACGGGATTTTTGAATAAGCGGGGATACGAGTATCTGATGTGGAATACGGACGATCCCAATCCGCAGGTGGACTGTTTCCGGGCGCTGTACAAGTCCATTCCCTTTTTTATCGCGCTGCGTCAGGATGCGGTGTTCGGACTGTTTTTTGATAACCCCTGCCGTTCCACCTTTGATATGGGAAAGGAGTCGCCGGATTACTATCGTTACGGCGCCACAGACGGCAATCTGGATTACTATCTGATCGCCGGAGACAATATGGCGGAGGTTCTGGGCGGATATACCGACCTGACCGGCAGGACCCCGCTGCCGCAGAAATGGACGCTGGGATACCAGCAATCCCGCTGGAGCTATCTGTCGGAAGAAGAAGTGAGGCAGCTGGCGCATAAAATGCGGGAATGTGAAATCCCCTGCGACGCGATCCATCTGGATATTGATTATATGGACGCCTATAAGGTGTTTACCTGGAATCCGAACCGGTATAACGACCCGGAGGCGATGATCCGCGATCTGGGCCGGGACGGGTTTAAGATTGTCACCATCATGGATCCGGGCGTGAAGGTGCAGGAGGGATATCGGATCTACGACGAAGGCGTAAAAAACGGCTACTTTGCCACCACGCCGGAAGGGGAGCTCTATGTCAACCAGGTCTGGCCGGGGGATGCGGTCTATCCGGATTTCGGAAACCGAAAGGTGCGCGATTGGTGGGCAAACAATCAGCAGTTTCTGATTGATAAGGGCGTGCGGGGCGTCTGGAACGATATGAACGAGCCGGCCAGTTTTCGCGGAGAACTGCCGCCGGATGTGGTGTTTACCGACGAAGATCGCCAATCGAATCATGCCCGGATGCACAATCTTTACGGACACAATATGGCGAAGGCGACCTACCGGGGCCTGCAGGAACGAGACGGCCGGCGGCCGTTTATCATCACCCGGGCCTGCTATGCCGGGACCCAGAAATACGCCACGGCCTGGACCGGTGACAATCACAGTATATGGGCGCATCTGCAGATGGCGATTCCGCAGCTTTGCAATCTGGGAATGAGCGGAATGGCTTTTGTGGGAACCGACGTGGGGGGCTTTGGCTCTGACTGCACCAAGGAGCTTTTGTGCCGCTGGGTAGAGTTGGGAAGCTTTTCCCCGCTGTTTCGGAATCATTCCGCCATGGGAACCCGTTATCAGGAACCCTGGCAGTTTGATGAGGAGACGGTGGCGATCTATCGAAAGGCGGTGCGGCTGCGGTATCATCTGATTCCGTATTATTATGATCTCTTTTTTACCGGAGAGACCACGGGGCTGCCGATCATGCGGCCGCTGGCGCTGCATTATGAAAAGGAGGAAGCGGCGCGGGAGATCAACGACGAATTTCTGGCGGGAGAAAATCTGCTGGCCGCGCCCGTGGTCAATCAGGGAGAAAGGGCCAGGATGGTCTATCTGCCGGAGGGCGTCTGGTACGATTATTACACCGGACAGAGACTGGAGGGACCGGTTCGGATCATCCGGGATGCGCCCCTGGATACCTGCCCGCTCTATGGAAAGGCCGGGGCGATCCTGCCCGTCTGGCCGCAGCAAAATTATGTGGGGGAAAAGGATACGGACCGGACGCTTTTGCTGAAGATTTTTCCGGGCGACGGGACATGGGAGCATTTTCAGGACGACGGGGAGAGCTTTGCCTATCGGGAAGGCGGCTACAACCAGTATCACTGCAGCCTGACAAAGAACGGGAAGCTGACGGTGGAATGTGTCCACAGGGGTTATGACAAAATGTACGAGAGCGTGCAGGTATGCTGCCTGGGCAAAACGCAGCAGGCTGCGATGCGGCATGGGCGCTGCGAGATGCTTCTGGATGTAGAAGGGAGATTTCCGGCATGAGATTGGAAAAATTTTATGAGGACCGCGGGACGCTTCATGTGGGCACCCTGGAAAATCGCTGTTATTATGTGCCCAAAGCACCCGGCGGCGGAACGCGCAGCCGCCTTTTGAGCCAAAAAGAGTGGGATTTTTCCTGGTATCCCTGTATTGAGGACGTACCGGAACGGTTTTCGGAGGCGGATTTTGCGCCGGAGGGAGTTACGCGGCTTGAGGTGCCTTCCTGCTGGCAGGCGAAAGGGTACGGGCAGAAACAATACACCAACGTGCGCTATCCGTTCCCCTATGATCCGCCCTATGTGCCGGATGAAAATCCCTGCGGGGCCTATATCACGGAGTTTGCACTCAGCCCGCAGGAGTGCGCGATGCGTCGGTTCCTTTATTTCGAGGGAGTGGATTCCTGCTTTTATGTGTGGGTAAACGGAATCTTTACGGGATACAGTCAGGTGTCCCACAGCCCAAGCGAGTTTGAAATCAGCCGGCAGACCCGGCCCGGGATAAACCGTCTCAGCGTGCTGGTATTAAAATGGTGTGACGGCAGTTATCTGGAGGATCAGGATAAATTCCGCTTTTCCGGTATTTTCCGCGATGTGACGCTCCTTTTGCGCCCGGCGTCGTTTCTGCATGATTTTACGGTTACCACGCCGGTAGATTTGCTAAAGGCAGACGCGTCGGTGGACGTGCGCTTTGACCGGATCGAAGGGACGGCGGCGCTTTCCTGCGAGCTGTTTGATGCAAAGGGGCAGTCTCTGGCGCGGGCAGAGTCCCGGGGAGAGCCCGTGCGCCTGCCGGTGCCGTCGCCGACGCTGTGGAACGTGGAGCGGCCTTACCAATATCTCTTACGGATTTCTGCCGACGACGAGATCATTGAAAAAAAGATCGGGATCCGCTGCGTTTCCATAGAAGAAAACCGGATCTGCATCAACGGACAGCCGGTGAAATTCCGGGGCGTGAACCGGCATGACAGCCATCCGCTGAAAGGGAGCGCGGTTTCAAAGGAAGATGTGATGCAGGATCTTTTGCTCATGAAGGAGCACAATATCAACGCCATCCGGACAAGCCACTATCCCAACGCGCCGTGGTTTGTGGAGCTGTGCAGTCAGTTTGGCTTTTATGTGGTGGCGGAGGCGGATCTGGAGTGTCATGGAGTCGAAACCATCTATCAGAAGGAGGAAGAACGGCAGAACCTTTTCGGGCTCATCGCCCAGGATCCTGCCTGGGCGGAGTCCATTTTGGACCGGCAGAAGCGCAATGTGATACGGGACAAAAACGAATGTAGCGTGGTGATCTGGTCTTTGGGCAACGAGAGCGGATACGGTCCCAATCTGGAAGACGCGGGCAGATGGGTAAAGGCGTACGATCCCACCCGGCTGACCCACTATGAAAGCGCCCGCTGGGAGACCCAGGGGTATCATAACGACACCTCCATGCTGGATATCGAGAGCCGGATGTATGCCCCTACCCAGTGGGTAAAACAGTATTGCGAGGACGGGCGTATGCGAAAGCCTTTCCTCCAGTGCGAATTTGTGCACGCCATGGGGAACGGACCGGGAGACATCCATGATTATATGGAGCTGATGTACGGATATGATAAATTTTGCGGCGGCTTTGTCTGGGAATGGTGCGACCATGCAAACGATGTGGGAAAGACAGCGTCCGGGAAAGTAATTTATCAATACGGCGGCGACGCGGGGGAATATCCCCACGACGGCAATTTCTGCATGGACGGGCTGGTCTATCCCGACCGGCGCCCCCATACGGGCCTGCTGGAATTAAAAAACGAGTTTCGGCCGCTGCGCGCGCTGTCCTTTTCGCTCCGGACCGGAAAGATCGTACTGCAGAACATGCAGGATTTTTTGGATCTGGAGGAAACCGTAAAAATCCGGTATGAGATCAAACGAGACGGTGTGCTCTGCGAGGAGGGAGAACTGGATCCGATCAGCGCAAAACCCCATGAGACATGCACCTGCCAGATCCCGGGACTTGCAGAATGGGCCGCCGACCGGACCTGGCTGCGGCTGCGGTATATCCAGAAGGAGGAGATGCCGCTGACGAAAAAGGGGCGGGAGATGGGATTCGATCAGTTCCCGCTGTTTGAGGAGCGTCAAAGGTCTTTGCAGGTGCCAAAAGCAGGGCAGGTCTCGCTGCAGGAAACGGCGGATCGCTTTGTGATTCTTTCTTCCCGGATCCGCTATGTGTTCGGGAAAAAGACGGCCGGATTTCTCTCTCTGGAAAAAGACGGACGCAAGCTGTTGGAAAAGCCGATGGAATGGAGCGTCTTTCGCGCGCCCACAGACAATGACGCGCTGATGCGAAAGAAGTGGGAAGCGGCGGGCTACTTCAGGCCCTGGACCAAGGTGTATGCCTGCACGGCCAGCAAGGAAGAAGACCGGATTATGATCCGATGCGATTTTTCCATTGCCAGCGCGTCCATTCAGCCTTTTTTGCGGGTGCAGACGGTATGGGAGATCAACGGGGACGGCGTCGTGCGCCTTTGTCTGGACGCTGTCCGGGATCCGAAATTCCCCTGGCTGCCCCGGTTTGGGATGGTGCTGACGCTGCAGGAAACGGAGTCGGAGGTGGAGTATCTGGGATACGGGCCGTGGGAAAGCTATCCGGATAAACACAGGGCTTCCTGGATGGATCGCTTTACCACCACCGTGGAGGCGCTGCATGAGGATTATATCAGGCCCCAGGAAAACGGCAGTCACGGCAATTGCTATGAAGTGCGGGCAGGCAGCCTGTGGGCCGCAGGCAGCAGACCGTTTTCCTTCAACGCGTCCTACTATACGGCGCAGGAGCTGGCGAAAAAAGCGCACCATTATGAGCTGGAAAGGTCGGGGCATGTGATTTTGCATCTGGATTACGCCATGAGCGGCGTGGGATCCAATTCCTGCGGGCCGGAGCTTTTGGAACAGTACCGTCTGCAGGAAGAAACCATACACTGGGAGATGCTGCTGCAAAACGGAACGGAAACGTTACATTTTTAAGGAAACGCCGGAATAGGATGAAGAGAGAAGGGACTTGGCAGAGGGGCGTCTGATATGGCAAATGTATTGGCCCACATCTCCGGCATCATCATTCCGGCGTTGATTTTTTATATTGTGTCTTACGGACTGGTGAACAGAAGCAACGTATATGAGGATTTTATCAGCGGCGCGGCGGACGGGTTTAAAACGGTCATAAGGATCATGCCGACTCTGGTGGGGCTTATGATGGCGGTAGGGATTCTGCGCGCCTCCGGGTTGCTGGATTTTGTGGGACGCATTGCCGAACGCTTTACCCGGCCGGCAGACCTGCCCGCCGATCTGGTGCCGCTGATTTTGATTAAGCTTTTTTCCTCCTCCGCGGCAACGGGACTGGTGCTGGATATCTTTAAGACGTATGGGACGGATTCCCGGACCGGGATGATCACTTCGATCCTGATGAGCTGTACGGAAACCTGTTTCTACACCATGTCCGTCTATTTCATGGCGGCCAGGGTCACAAAGACGCGATACACGCTGGCGGGGGCGCTTATGGCCACCGCCGCGGGCGTGGTGATGAGCGTTGTGCTGGCGCAGGCCATGACCTGAGGGATGCGGCCCTTTTTCCCTTTCTTAAAAGTACATAAATTTTTCGGATCGGTTCTTGTAAAGGAAAGAAGAATATTGTACCCTTTAGAGGAAAGATTTTACGAAAGGACACAGAACGAGGATGGTTCCGTACGATATATGGCGGATCGGCGGCATTGCGGCGGTTTTTCTGCTGTTGGCGCTGATCGGGCTTTTTCTTTTGCATGCCGGGAAAAAACGGCGCGGGTTTGCGGAAAGCGGACCGGATACGTTGGACGGGCATGCGTTCGAACATTATTGCGCGTCGCTTTTAAAGCGGCAGGGCTTTATCGAGGTAGAGGTCACAAAGGGAAGCGGCGATTTCGGAGTGGACGTGCTGGCGGAAAAAGACGGCGTGACTTATGCGGTGCAGTGCAAGCGGTATGACGGGCCGGTGGGAGTAAAGGCGGTACAGGAGGCCTGCGCCGGAAGAGAATACTATGATCGGATGGTGGGCGCGGTCATGACGAATCAGTATTTCACCCAGCCTGCCGTGGAGGCGGCCCGGAAGTTAAAGATCCTGCTCTGGGACAGAGGATATATGGAAGCGATGATGAAGGAAGAAGGGTAAGGCAAAATGAGCTTTGTGGAATTTAAGGATGTCAAAAAGGTCTATCACATGGGCGAGGTGGATATCGAAGCGTTGCGCGGGGTCAGCTTTCAGATTGAAAAAGGTGAGTTCTGTGTGGTGGTAGGCGCCTCGGGAGCGGGAAAGACCACGATCCTGAACATACTGGGCGGTATGGACACGCTTTCGGCAGGGACGGTGACGCTGGACGGCAACGAGATCTCTTCCTATAACAAACGGCAGCTTACCGCATATCGCCGTCATGAGATCGGCTTTGTGTTTCAGTTCTATAATCTGGTACAGAATCTGACCGCCCTTGAGAACGTGGAGCTGGCCTCCCAGATCTGCAAAGAGCCTCTCGCGGCGGCGGAGGTGCTGGAGAAGGTCGGGTTAAAGGACCGGGCCGGCAATTTCCCGGCGCAGCTTTCCGGCGGGGAACAGCAGCGCGTGGCCATTGCCAGGGCGCTGGCGAAAAATCCCAAGCTTTTGCTGTGCGATGAGCCCACCGGCGCGCTGGATTATCAGACGGGGAAAACCGTGCTCAAGCTGCTGCAGGATACCTGCCGCAAAAGCGGCGTGACGGTGGTGGTCATCACCCATAATCAGGCGATTACGGCCATGGCTGACCGGGTGATCACCGTGAAAAACGGACAAATCACCGATATGAGGCGAAACGAGCATGCCGTTTCGGTAGAGCAGATCGAATGGTAAGGGGGAGTTTCAATGAGATCGTCTATGAGAAAAACGACCCTGCGGGAAATAAAAAACAGCTTTGGCAGATGGCTGGCCATCCTGGCGATTGTAGCGCTGGGCGTCGGCTTTTTTTCAGGACTGATGACGACGACTCCGTCGATGCTGCAGACCGGAAACGATTATATCAACGGACATGACTTGTACGATCTGCGGCTTTTGTCCACGCTGGGATTTGACCGGGACGCGGTGGATCTGTTTTTGGGAGAGGAGACGCTTGCGGCGGCAGAAGGCGCCGTCTCTACGGATTTTCTGGCGCAGATCGGAGAAGAAGAGACCCGCGTGCTGTCGGCGCAGACCCTGCTTGCGGTTCAAAATCAGGTGGAACTGGTGGAAGGCCGGATGCCCGAAACCGCCGCAGAATGTGTGGTGGACGCGAATCTGACGGATGCGCCGGTGGGAACGTTGATCCGGGTGTCCGGGGAGAATGAAGAAACCCGGCGGGAGCTGTTTTCGCAAAACGAGTACGTGGTAGTAGGAAGGGTCAATTCCGTTTCTTATGTGCAGTATGAGCGCGGTTCCAGTTCGCTGGGAAACGGAAAGATCGCGGGTTTTGTCTATCTTCTTCCGGAGGGGTTTACCGGGGACTGTTATACGGAGATCTTTCTGAGGCTTGCCCGGGATGAGGAAATTTACAGCGACGCCTATAAAGAGAAGATCGAGGCGCTCAAGGAGTGGGCGCAGCCGCTTACGGATGCGGCCGCGCAGGAGCGCTATCAAAGGATCCTGGACGAGGCCAAAGACAAGCTGGACGAGGCGCAGGCGGAGCTTGACCGGCAGAAAAAAGACGCGCGGCAGGAACTGGACGACGCGGCGGAAAAGATCCGGGACGGTCAGGCCCAGCTGACAGAAGCGCAGCAACAGCTGGACGACGGAAGAAGCGAGCTTTCCCGGGCTCGCAGAGAGCTGACAGAAGGGCAGAATGAGCTGGAAACAAACGCGGCGCAGCTTGCCCGGGCCCGCGAACAGATCGAAGCGGGACTGGCGCAGATCAGCCCGGCGATCGCGCAGCTTTCTATGGCGCAGGGAGAAACCGGAGAGGCGGCTTTACAGCTGCAGGAGCTGACGGCCCAGGAGGGCGCGCTGCGGCAGCAGCTTTCGCAAATACAGGCCCAGGAAGCGCAGCTGGAGGAGGGAAGGCGGCAGCTGGCCGCATCCCAAAACGAGATCGCAGCGCATGAAAGGGAACTGGAAGAGAACCGCGAACGTCTGGAGCAGTCGCAGGAAGAGCTTAAAAAAGCCCGTCGGGAATATGAGGACGGAGAACAAGAGCTGCAGCAAAAGACCCGGGAGGCACAGGAAGAGTTGGAGGAGGCCCGGGAGGAGCTGGACGGGATCGAGACGCCAAAGACCTACGTGCTGGGCCGGGATACCAACGTGGGATATGTGTGTTTTGAAAACGATTCCGCCATCGTCAGGGGAATCGCCAGGGTATTTCCCGTTTTCTTTTTCCTTGTAGCGGCGCTGGTCTGCGTTACCACCATGAATCGGATGGTGGAGGAACAGCGTACCCAGATCGGAGTGCTCAAAGCGTTGGGCTACAGCGAGAACCGGGTGATGGGGAAATATCTGTTTTATTCCGGCAGCGCGGCGGTTCTGGGAAGCATCCTGGGATTTGCGGTGGGCAGCGTCGTATTTCCCAACGTCATCTGGCAGGCGTATAAGATCATGTACCGGATGGGAGAGATCCGCATCCATCCGGATTGGAAGATGGCATTCCTATCTCTGGGAATGGCGCTTTTGTGCTCTATGGGGACGACCTGGCTCACCTGCCGGTACGAGTTAAGCAGTGCGGCGGCGCTGCTGATCCGGCCCAAGGCGCCCAAGAGCGGGAAGCGCATCCTGTTGGAACGGTTTCCGGCGATCTGGTCGCATCTGTCGTTTCTGGTCAAGGTATCCGTTCGTAACGTAATGCGGTACAAACGGCGGTTCTTCATGATGGTGGTGGGCATTGGCGGCTGCACCGCGCTGCTGGTTACGGGATTTGGGATCAAGGATTCCATCGCAGACGTGGCCCGGCAGCAGTTTGAGGAAATCCAGAAGTATGAGATGAGCCTGACGCTTACCGATGGCGGGGAAGAAAAGAAAGACCGGGTGACCGATCTTGCGATGCAAAACGGGGCGGCAGGTTATACGCAGGTGAGCGAAAAGGCCATGGATCTGACCGGACCGGAGATGACAAAATCCGTCAACGTCATCATTCCCCGTGATCCCCAGGAGATTGGCGCGTTTGTGGATCTGCATACCGAAGCGGGGGATCCCATCGACTGGCCGCAGGAAGGAGAGGCGGTCCTGACACAGGAGGTTGCGGATAAATGCGGCATACAGGAGGGCGACACCGTTTCTTTGCGCAACGAGGACGGAGAAAGCCTGCACGTTGTGGTCACGGCGTTGGCGAGAAATTATGTGTTTGAATATGTTTATGTCAATGCGGAAACCTGGAAAAAGGAAAATGGGGATTTGCCGGAGTTTAAGAGTATCTATCTCAATACGGCAGAAGAGACGGATGCAAGAAAACTCTCCGGCATCCTGCTTGCAAACGACGACGTCTCGGCGGTCACGGTGAATCAGGATCTGATGGACCGGGTGGATCGTATGATGGGAAGCCTGGATTATATTGTGCTTTTGATTATCGTGTGCGCCGCGGCGCTGGCGTTTATCGTCATTTACAATTTGACCAATATCAACATCACGGAGCGGATCCGGGAGATTGCTACCATCAAGGTGCTTGGTTTTTATCCGGGCGAAACCGCCGCCTATGTCTTTCGTGAAAACGTGGTGCTCACTGCAGTGGGCGCGCTTTTGGGGCAGGGCCTGGGCGTATTGCTCCATCGGTTCGTCATGTCTCAGATCCGGGTGGATATGGTCAGCTTTCATGTGTGCGTCCTGCCCCCGAGCTTTCTCAAAAGCGTGGTGCTGACCTTTTTGTTCATGGGGCTGGTGGATATCTTTATGTATCTGAAGCTGGAGCATATCGATATGGCGGAATCCCTAAAGAGCGTAGAATAACGTTTAAAAAGCGCGGTCAGGCCGCGCTTTTTAAACGTCTGGTAAGATTTTTAAAATCGGAGGGCCCGGCCTGCAGCACGAATCGGTGAAACCGCTGCAGAGAAAAATCTTCCCCCCAAAGCACGGCGGCCCGCTGCCGGAGAGCGGACATTTCCAGATAGCCCACATAGTATTTCAGGTAGACGGCGGGATCGGTGCGCAGATAGTCATAGATCTGCCGCGCCGTATCCTCCGGCAGGCCGAAGGAAGTGAGGGAACGAAGAATCTCCTCCCGGGACGCGCCGTAATAATGCAGCGAAATGTCCAGCAGGGAAAAGAGGTTGATCTGCAGATCCCGTTGGGCGGACAGCATCCGGCACAGCAGGGCAGCGGAAGGATCGGCGCCTCTTTCCTGCAAAAGCTGCGCGGCGTACGCAAAGGAAATCTGTTCCGTATAATAGGCCCAGCCCTCCACATAACCGCCAAAGAAGAGAAGCTCGCGCACGGGCTGGTCGTTTTCAACGGCGATATATTGCGAAGAATATACGGTCTGGTAAAGATGGCCGGGATATCCTTCATGGGCCAGGGTCGTATACAGTTCGATTCCCCCGGCGGTGGAAGAACGGTTGATACAGATGGTATTGTGGATCAGATCGTCTATGGGAGGCGACATATAAAAAGCGGGGCTGGTAAAGGGTTCCAGAGCGGCGTCCACATCTTTGACCTCGCATTGCACCCCTTCTTTGGAAAGGCCGGGCAGCGGCGGGAAATCCTGACGCATCCGGCTTTTTAAGTCGGAGAGGATCTCATCCGGATCGAAAAGAGGGAATTGGGCGTTCAGCCGGTCGGGATCGGGAAGGGCGTCTGTCTGCGCCCGGTATTCCAAAAGCAGTTGCCGGTAGTCGCCGTATTTTTTCCGGAAGGTCCTTTGCAGCAGTTCGTACAGCTCCTCCATATTCAGGCTTGTTCCGGTGGAGCAGGAGACCAGCCAGGCATAGTATTGCCGGCCTTCCGGCATACTTGCCAGACCGCCTTCAAATCGCCCGCTGCCCATCAGAGCCGTCAGATCCTTTGTCAGTTTCTGATAGGCGCCAAGTACGGTGGTGGTCAAAATCCGGTCGTTTTCCAAAAGATAGGCTTCCGTTTGCTCCGTCGTGAGCTGCTTTTTTTCCCGGAGCGTATCCAATCGCTCCCGGAAGGTGGTCTGCAGAAAATGGGTGCCCGCAGACAGCGCGTCGGCGTCCAGGATCCGATCGCATTGGGCGATTACGGCGCGCACGTCCGAATCCGTCATAAACAGCCCCGCCTTTGCTTTTTGGGCTTCAAAATCGGCCAGCCCCTGCAGATAAGGCCCCACGGATTCCAGCAAAGAAAGGTAGCGGCGAACGTCCGCTTCGTTTCGCAGGGTATATTCCGCAAACAAAAGGGGCAGCTCGCAGTGCATGCCGGAGGAGGGTGAAAGCGGTTCCTCATAATAGGGAAAGGAAAGTCCCCGGATCCGTTGTTCCAGCCAGGTGCAAAGCAGGTCATAGGTATAGCGCTCTTCTTCCCGCAGCTTTTTTGGCCGGATGTACCGCAGTTTTTTTTGCAGCCGGAGCAGATTCTTTTCCGATTGCGACGCGGAAAGGGCGGAAAAGACCGGAAGGCAGGAGGCGCTTTGCCGGATGCCATAATCCTCAGGATCGGCCAGGGTAAAATGCAGACTCAGCGGATCCTGCGACAGAGACTGCGTAAAGAAAGCATCCGTCAGACGAGAAAACGCGATCCGGTCGGGCAGGCCGGATATCCAGACGCCGGCAAGACAGAGCGCCGACAGAAGAAAAAGGAAAAGGAAACTTCTTTTTTTTCTCAAACTCGCAATCCCGTTTTTTTCTATATTATGACCGGGCCGCCGCCGTTATGATATTGTGTGAAAGGACTTGACCGGCGGGCGCAAAGTATGGTACAAGATAGTAGTACGCGATATCAACCGGACAAAGAACAGATGAGGATTATGATATGAAGAACATTTTGGCGCCCTCCATTTTGTCGGCGGACATTATGCGATTGGGAGAACAGATAGAAGCGGTGCAGAAGGCAGGAGCCGATTACCTGCATATTGACGTGATGGACGGCGTGTTTGTGCCTTCCCTTTCCTATGGGGTATGCGTTGTGGAATCGATCCGTAAATCCTGCGATATGGTGCTGGACGTGCATCTGATGATCGTAGAACCGCATCGGTATGTGGAGGCGTTTGCCAAGGCGGGCGCCGATATCATCACCGTCCATCTGGAGGCCTGCGACGATGTGAGAGAGACGCTGGAGATGATCCACTTCCATGGCTGCCGGGCCGGGTTGTCCATCAAACCGCAGACGCCGGTGGAGGATGTGTCAGGGTTTCTGGATCTGGCGGATCTGATCCTGATTATGGGCGTAGAGCCCGGATTTGCAGGGCAGACCTATTTTCCGGAATCCACACAGCGGATCCGATACCTCAGAGAGCAGATCGGGAAACAGTCTCATCCCATTGATCTGGAGGTGGACGGCGGCATTACGGAAGAAAATCTGCGGGAAGTGTTAAGGGCGGGTGCCAACGTGATCGTCTCCGGCTCCGTTATCTTTTCGGATCCGGAGAAAAACACGCGCAGGCTGATGGAAATCCTGCGGGAAGAGGAAAAGGAAAACACGGGCGCTATCATCGGCGGACGGACGGATTAAAAAGACGGCGGAAACGCATGGGAAGGGGTCAGACATTGAAACGGGAAAACGGTGCGCATACGGACCGAAGAAGGAAAAAGACAAAGACACAGAAGAAAAAAGGCCTCCGCTCGCGGGGGCTGTTTGCACTCTATTTCGCTGTTTTGGTATTTGCGGTCGGCGTAGCGGCCGGGATGCTGACCTGGACGTTTGCGCCAGGACAGCGCGCAGATCAGGCCGCCTTGCTGGAGGAAAGCCGGCCTGACGGCGCAGAAACGGCACCCGCCGTGACAGAGGCGCAGGAAGAGGTTCCGGCAAAGACGGCGTCAGAGCCGGAGTCTGTGGAGGAGCCGGAGGTTTATACAACGCTCACGCCCCAGAACCGGGACGGGTATGTGCAGGTGGAGTCCTGCCGGATCCTGCCGGGGACCGGGCAGTTCGAACTGAAGGCCAGCGTAGAGGAAAAGCCGGCCAGCGACGATGACAAGTTCTATCTTCTGGAAATGAAGATGTACGAAGACGAACCGTCGCAGGAACGAGAACCCGTTGCGGAGACCGGAAAAGAAAAGGAATTTACCCTGCAGGGCAGCGTGAATGAAAACCGCGCCGATTCCCGCCTGTATTCCAAATTTGTAGTGGCGGTAAAGTTGGACGGCGCGTATGTGCCGCTGTGCAATCCCCATTACATCACCAATCCGGAGGCGCTGGCGGCCTATACCGACGCGTTTCCCACGGCCCGTTCCATCAAGGGGATCCTGGTGGATCCGATGAAGCTGGGAGGAAGCGAACTGGATGAGCTGGGGGTGGCGCACGCCGCCTATAACATTCCGGTGGCCAGCCTTCTGGGAGAAACCACAAACGCCGCGTATCCCACGATCTATTACACCTACAACGGACGCAAGTATGCCTTTAACGGGCAGCGGATCTCGGAATACGACTATGTGTTCCGGACGCTGACCCAGAAGAATATTGTCACGACGGCGATTTTGTTAAACAACAAAACCGGCGCGCAGCCGCAGCTGATCCATCCTCTTTCCCGGAACGGCTCCGGACATTATTACGCCTTTAACACAGCGGAGGAGGACGGGATCGAGACGATGGCCGCGGTGGGGGCCTTTCTTTCCCAACGCTACCGGAACCGGGAGCAGGGGATCGTGATGAACTGGATTGTGGGGAATGAGGTGAATGTCCGTTCCGACTGGAACTATATGGAGCATGTGGATCTGGATACCTATGCCGGCGAATATGCCGACGCCGTACGGGTGTTTTATAACAGCATTAAGAGCATGAACGCCAACGCCCGCATTTATGTTTCCATGGATCAGCAGTGGGACCGCAATCTGGATTCCGACAGCTTTTACGACGTCAAGGATCTGCTTTCCAGCCTGAACCGGAAAATCTCCGCGGAAGGGAATATCGACTGGGGGCTGGCGCACCATCCGTATTCCTATCCGCTGGACAATACGGCTTTCTGGGATTCCCCCGATCGGATCGACAGACTGATCACGGATTTTGAGGACACCTCTCTGGTAACCATGCAGAATATCCACGTAGTGACCGATTATATGCAGCGCGATGAAATGCTTACCGACAAGGGAGAAGTCCGCCCTGTCATTTTAAGCGAACTGGGCTATTCCTCCGTGCAGGGAGAGACCAATCAGGCGGCGGCGTTTGTATACGCCTATTATGCGGCGCAGGAGAATCCCTATATCGACGCCATGATTCTTTCCCGGCAGACGGACGCCGCGGAAGAAGTGGCGCAGGGTCTGGCGCTGGGGTTGTCCTTCCAGGGAGGCAGACACAAATTTATCTATGAGGTATTTCAAAACATTGACGGTCCCGGCGCGGAGAGCGTCACACAGTTCGCAAAGTCCGTCATCGGGATCGAGAACTGGAACGAGATCACGGACGGTTCATAACCGGGGCTGCCGCAGCCGCTTAAAAAGGGCGTCCGGTAAAGACCGCTACCGAGCGGGGCCGCAGGATAAAATCATGATCGATCCGGGTCTCGGTCCCTTCCGGATAGCAGTAACGGCCGTTTCCGTCTCCCCAGGTGTTGACGCTTAAGTACCAGCGGATCCGATGGCCCACCCGGGGCAGCGTGATTTGCACATCCTCCCAGAAGGTATTGATCGCCACATAGACCAGATCGTCTTGGCCGCTCTTTGGGTCATATCCTGCGAAGCTGATGGCGATGGTTCTTGCGCCGGGGGGCAGATTGGTTTCTTCCGCGTTTACATCGTGGGCGTGCAGCGGCTCCATGCCACATACCGCGTTCGGGAGCTTTTTGCAGATCACGGGATGCTTGAACCGGAAGGCGATCATAAATTTAAAAAATTCAAACAGATCCCGGTTTTTCTGCAGATCATTCCAATTCAGCCAGGAGATTTCGTTGTCCTGGCAATAGCTGTTGTTGTTTCCAAACTGGGAGTTGCCGAACTCGTCGCCGGCCAGGAACATGGGCGTCCCCCGGCTGCACATCAGCACCGTGCAGGCGTTGCGGATCATGCGGTAACGCAGCCGGAGCACTTCCGGATCCGAGGTCTCTCCCTCGGCGCCGCAGTTCCAGCTTCGGTTGTCGTTGGCACCGTCCGTGTTGCCCCAGCCGTTGGCCTCGTTGTGCTTTTCGTTATAGGCGTAGAGATCGTACAGCGTAAACCCGTCATGGCAGGTCAGAAAATTGACGCAGGAATTATAGCCGTCATAGTTGCTGTTATCGTCCTCATAGTGCCCGCCGTACATATCTCCCGATCCGGCGATGCTCCAGGCGGCGGCCCAGGAGTCCCAGTTGTCGCCCTTTAAGAAGCCGCGCATGCAGTCCCGGTACCGGCCGTTCCACTCCGCCCAGCGCTTGCTGGCGGGAAAATTACCCACCTGATACATGCCGCCCGCATCCCAGGCTTCGGCAATGAGTTTGACGTTGCGCAGCAGCGGATCCTGCGCCAGCGACTCCAGAAGGGGCGGATTGTTCAGCGGGGAACCGTCTTCGTGCCGTCCCAGAATACTGGCCAGATCGAAACGGAACCCGTCCACCCGATAGTTGACGGTCCAGTAATGCAGACATTCCAGAATCATCCGGCGCACCACGGGATGATTGCAGTTAAGGGTATTGCCGCAGCCGCTGAAATTGTAGTAGTTGCCGCTGGGCGTCAGCATATAATACACTTTGTTGTCAAATCCCTTAAAACAGAAGGTGGGGCCGTATTCGTTCCCTTCCGCCGTATGGTTAAAGACCACGTCCAGAATGACTTCGATCCCATTGTCATGAAGCGCTTTGATCAGTTCCTTCAGTTCGGTCCCCTCATGATTGTATTCCGGGGTGGAATTGTAGCTGGTATTGGGCGCAAAAAATCCCACCGTGTTATAGCCCCAGTATTCCAGAAGGCGTTTGCCGTTTACCGTGCGGGAATTTCTGTTCTCATCGAATTCGAAAATCGGCATCAGTTCCACGGCGTTGATGCCAAGCTCTTTCAGATACGGAATCTTATCCTTTAGTCCGGCAAACGTGCCGCGGTGCGACTGCGGGACGCCGGAGGAGGGATGATAGGTAAATCCCCTTACATGCAGCTCATAGATGACCAGGTCGCTCATTTTTCTGTTGGATTGCGGCATATCGCCCCAGTCAAAGATGTCGCGCACCACACGGGCATGGTAGCTGCCTCTTTTGATTTCGCCCCATTCCCGCTGGCCTGCCACGGCTTTGGCGTAGGGATCCAACAGGACGTTTTGGGGATCGAAAAGAAAGCCCTTTTCGGGATTGTAGGGGCCGTCCACGGAATAGGCATATTCAAATTCTTCGATATTCAGGCCGAATACGATCATGGAATACACGTCGCCGATGCGGTACGCATCCGGGAAGGGAATCCGTGCAAAGGGCTCTTCCTCCTCCCGATGAAACAAAAGCAGCGTGCAGGAGGTGCCGTCCTTTGTGTGGACGGTGAAATTCACGCCCACCGGCAGCATGGTGGCGCCTTCGGATTCAAACATGCCCGGCCGTACCGGGAAACCGTTGATTTCGGCCATAGGGGTCAGAGATTTATTCAGTTCCGGTT
The DNA here is from genome assembly GCA_947626995.1 of uncultured Eisenbergiella sp. Lineage (GTDB taxonomy): Bacteria > Bacillota > Clostridia > Lachnospirales > Lachnospiraceae > Gallintestinimicrobium. Next base: position 29,657 of record CANQUI010000020.1, read on the forward strand.
TATATTCCTGTGTATAAGATTTCAATTCTGTCGCCTCCGAAACGGATTTTCATTTGGGGAAACGGGATTTTCCCCCATGCAGTCGCCAGTATTTTACTCCTTTTTTGGCGCCGGCGCAACTGTTATCCTTTTGTGCCGGCAGTCCGCCCGGTTTTAAAGATTTTCCCGGATCCGGATATCCACCGCGGTGTAGTAATACTCCCGCTCCGGTTTCTGCCCGGTAACCAGATAATCGAACAAAAGCTGCAGCGGTTTGGAGCCCTGCCGCTTGGGCTGCTGGCAGATGGTGGCGGAGATGATATCCTGTTCCAACAGTTCCTGGGTGGTGGGAATCTTATCATACGAAATGATGCGGATATCCTGACGGCCCAGGGAGCGTACGGCGCGGCAGCCGCCGTAGACGCCGCCGGCGGTGAAATAAAGCGCGTTCAGCTCCGGACGGCGGGTCAGAAGATCCATGGTTTTGTCGTAGCTTTCAAATTCATCGTCGCTGTTTTCAATGGTTTCGCATACGTGGATCTGAGGATAACGGGACGCGATGCTGTCGCAAAATCCCTTGATGCGGTCTGTATGACAAAGCACCCGGGAAGACCCTGTGACAATGCCCACCCGGACCTCTCCCTGCGTCATCAGCCGCATCAATCCGGCGGCGGTCTGCCCGCAGCGATAGAAGTCGCTTCCCACAAAGGCCAGCCGCCGGGAGTGAAGAATGTCCGTATTGGTGGTGATGACCGGAATCCCGTTGCGGGCCAGCCGGTCGATGCAGGAGACGATCAGGGGGTCGTTAAACGGGGTTAACACCAGGCCCGCAATGCCGCAGTCTTCCAGTTCCTGTATGGCCTCGGCCTGGGCCGACGCGGAAAATCCGGTCCGCCGGGAGAGGACGGTACAGTTGTAACCGGCCAGCTCCTCCGCTTTTTCCCGTACGCCTTCCCAGACGTCTTCAAAAAAAAGATTCCCGGTATCAAAAAGAAGGACGCCCAGTTTCAGATTTTTGCGCTGCGCCGCCAGCGCGATCCCCGCCCGGTTGGGTTTGTAATCCAGCTTTTGCGCAATATCGCGGATGAGCGCGGCGGTGGCGGGATTGACGGAGCCGCGGTGATTTAAGACCCTGTCCACCGTTCCGCGGGACACGCCCGCCAGTTCGGCGATTTCTTTTATGGTTGCCATCTTCTGCCTCCTTGAGGGGCGCTTTTTGTGGAAAAGTTTTTTGGTGTCGTTTTCCTATGCTTTTAGTATAGTGCGGCGGCAAACGGAAAGTCAAGACAGAGCGCGCATGAGTCCGTGTCCGCGCACAAAAACGGGAAAATGCACAAAGGAAGAACGGCAGCAAAGAACCGGGAGACCGGTTTTTGGACATTTTGATGAAAATAAAACTCCGTATTGATTTTATGCGGTGTAAACGGTATGATGGAAACAGGATGAGACGTGATTGCAATTCTTTTGCAGATGTTTATGTGCGCGGGCACGGAAAGGAGGAAGACGGATGTATTATATCGGGATCGATTTGGGTACGTCGGCGGTGAAGATTTTGCTGATGGAGAGCGACGGGAAGATCGCCAACGTGGTATCCAAAGAGTATCCGCTGTATTTTCCGCATCCCGGCTGGTCAGAACAAAATCCGGAGGACTGGTATACGCAGACCATGGCGGGATTACAGGAGCTGCTTTTGGGATTTGACGCGACAAAAGTGGCGGGCATCAGTTTTGGCGGGCAGATGCACGGGCTGGTCATTCTGGACGCCGAGGATCATGTGATCCGGCCGGCAATTTTGTGGAACGACGGCAGGACCTACGAGGAAAACGATTACTTGAACAATGTGATCGGCAAGGAGACGCTGTCGGCCAATACGGCGAATATTTCCTTTACGGGGTTTACCGCGTCCAAACTGCTTTGGGTCAAGAAAAAGGAACCGGAGAATTTCGCCAGAATTGCCAAGATCATGCTGCCCAAGGATTATCTGGCGTATCGCCTGACGGGGGTGCATTGCACGGACGTTTCCGATGCGTCTGGGATGCTCTTGTTCGATGTGAAGAACCGCTGCTGGTCCTCCCGGATGTGCGAAATCTGCGATGTGAAGGAGAGCCAGCTGGCGAAGGTCTATGAAAGCTATGAGGGGGTGGGATACGTCCTGCCGGAAATCGCCGCGAAGCTGGGGCTTTCCGAACATGTTCTGGTGGCGGCGGGCGCCGGGGATAACGCGGCGGCCGCGGTGGGAACCGGTACGGTGGGAGAGGGTATGTGCAATATTTCGCTGGGCACCAGCGGCACCATTTTTATCTCCTCCGAGAAGTTTGGCGTGGACCGCAACAACGCGCTGCATGCGTTCGCGCATGCGGACGGCCACTATCATCTGATGGGCTGTATGCTTTCCGCGGCCTCCTGCAATAAGTGGTGGATGGACGAGATCATCGGGACGCAGGATTATGCAAGGGAGCAGGCGGCCATTGAAAAGCTGGGAGAGAATCATGTGTTTTTCCTCCCGTATCTGATGGGAGAACGCTCCCCGCACAACGATCCCGACGCCAGGGGAATGTTCATTGGGATGACGATGGACACGACGAGAGCGGATATGACGCAGGCCGTGCTGGAGGGGGTGGCGTTCGCGCTGCGGGATTCCTTCGAGGTGGCCAGGTCTTTGGGAATTGTCATCGAGCGCACGAAAATCTGCGGAGGCGGGGCGAAAAGCCCGCTGTGGAGAACGATCATCGCCAACGTGATGAACATCAAGGTGGATGTGATCGAAAGCGAAGAAGGGCCGGGATATGGCGGTGCCATCCTCGCGGCGGTGGCCTGTCAGGAATACGCTTCCGTCCAGGAGGCCGCCGGGAAACTGGTAAAAGTGGTGGATACCGTGGAGCCCGATCCGAAACTGGCGGCAAAATATGAGGCCCGGTATCAGCAGTTTAAACAGATTTATCCGACGGTGAAGGAATTGTTCCCAAAACTGAAGTAAAAAGGGGGTATTTGGCATGAAGATTCAAAACATTACCGACAGCGCGTTCCGGCAGTACGGCCGCATCATCCGGGATATCGACTTTTCGGAACTGCTTAGGCGCACCGCAGAGACCACGCCGGTGCCGGAGGATGTGGTCTACGTCCCCAGCGCAGCGCAGTTGGAGGCGCTGACGGCGTATCGGGAGCTGCAGGAAAAGACCTATGGGGAACTGCCGATCCAGATCGGCTATTGCAACGGTCATAATCAGAAGCTCAACGCATTGGAGTATCACAGAAGCTCCGAAATTGATATCGCGGTGACCGATCTGGTGCTCATGCTGGGACGGCAGCAGGATATCGGAGAGGATTTTACCTACGATACGTCTCAAGTGGAAGCCTTTCTGGTTCCCGCGGGCACGGCAGTGGAGCTGTACGCCACAACGCTGCACTATGCGCCCTGCCATGTGGCAAAGGAAGGATTTCAGTGCGTGGTGGTGCTGCCAAGGGATACGAACCTGGAGCTGTCGGTTTCTCACACCGCCGGAGAGGACGGGCACCTGACCGCAAAGAATAAATGGCTGCTCGGTCATCCGGAGGGCGGACTTGCCGCCGGAAGTCCGATGGGGCTGATCGGGGAAAATCTTTCCCTTTGATGCAGGCAGACAAACGGTGCATAAGCGGATGAAACGCCGCGCCAATATAAAAGAATGGAGGATCATGAGATGAACAATTTTCCTGTGGAAAAGATCGGTATTGTGGCCGTGAGCCGCGACTGTTTCCCGATGACCCTGTCCGTGTCCAGACGGCAGAGAGTGGTAGAAGCCTACCGGAAAAAATACGGGGACATTTATGAATGTTCCGTATGTATCGAAAATGAAACGGACATGAGAAAAGCGCTGGCGGAAGTGAAAGAGGCAGGATGCAACGCGCTGGTGGTCTATCTGGGCAACTTTGGGCCGGAATCCTCCGAGACCCTTCTGATCAAAGAGTTCGAAGGCCCCTGCATGGTGGTGGCCGCCGCGGAAGAAACCGGGAACAATCTGATCGACGGAAGAGGCGACGCATACTGCGGCGTCCTCAATGCCAGCTATAACCTGAAGCTGCGCAACTTAAAGGCCTATATTCCGGAATATCCGGTGGGCACGGCGGAGCAGTGCGCGGATATGATTGCGGAGTTCGGACCCATCGCCCGGGCGGTGCTGGCGCTCCATAATCTGAAGATTATTTCCTTCGGCCCGCGCCCGCAGGACTTTTTGGCCTGCAACGCGCCCATCAAGCAGCTGTACAATCTGGGGGTGGAGATCGAAGAAAATTCCGAACTGGATCTTTTTGAATCCTTCCACAAACACGCGGGGGACGAGCGGATCGAAGCGGTGGCTGCGGATATGGCCAAAGAACTGGGAGAGGGCAATAAGAAACCGGAGATTTTGAAGAAACTGGCGCAGTACGAGCTTACCCTGCTGGATTGGGCGCAGGGACATAAGGGCAGCCGTGATTTTGTGGCCATCGCAGGAAAATGCTGGCCCGCGTTTCAGACGCAGTTCGGCTTTGTCCCCTGTTACGTGAACAGCCGTCTGACCAAACGGGGGATCCCGGTATCCTGCGAAGTGGATATTTACGGCGCGTTGAGCGAGTACATCGGCACTGTCATCAGCCAGGATGCGGTGACGCTTTTGGACATCAACAATTCCGTACCTGCCGATATGTACGAAGCGGAGATCAAAGGAAAGTACGGTTCCTATACGCTGAAGGATACTTTTATGGGCTTCCATTGCGGCAATACCCCTTCCAATAAGCTGGCGTTCTGCGAGATGAAATATCAGCGGATCATGGCCAGAACTCTGCCGGAGGAAGTGACCCAGGGCACGCTGGAGGGCGACATCGCGGCAGGAGATATTACGTTCTTCCGCCTCCAGAGCACATCGGATGCAAAGCTGCGCGCCTATATTGCCCAGGGCGAGGTGCTGCCGGTGCGCACCCGTTCCTTTGGCGCCATCGGCGTGTTTGCGATCCCCGAAATGGGACGTTTCTACAGGCATGTCCTGATTGAAAAGAATTATCCTCACCACGGCGCGGTGGCCTTTGGACATTTCGGAAAGACGCTGTATGAGGTCTTTAAATATGTGGGCGTACCGGTCAACGAGATTGATTTCAATCAGCCCAGGGAAATGAGATATCCGACGGAAAATCCGTTTGCGTAAGGAAAGCGGCCTGGAAATGAAAGGCGGCCTCCTGTTCCCCTTGTAGGGATCAGGGGGCCGTTTCTAAAATCCAGGAAAGAAAAAGAGAAAAGATCTGTCTGCCGTCGGCGGCTCCGGGACGAAGGAAACGGCCGCAGAGACGCTCCGGATGCCATTGCAGTCCCAGAATGGGAAGGCGGGTATGGCAGATGCCTTCCACCACACCGTCCGGGGCCTGCTGGATTACGGACAGGTCATGGGCAGGCTGGCAGGATTGCCCAAAAGAGGGGCCGTTTCCCAAAACGCCCTGATGATGCGCGCTGTTTACCAGACAGGTGGGGCTATAGAGCTTGCCCAAAACGCAGTGGGGCGCCGTGTGAACGGGATGCAGACAATCGCCCTGCGCTTTGCAATGGATGCGGGCGGTGGGAAGATGCTGACACAGATCGCCGCAAAAGTATAGATGAATGAGCTGCATCCCTTTACAGATGCCAAGGACGGGCTTTTTTTGCCAGACAAAATATTCCAGCAGCGCAAGCTGCTGTCTGTCCAGAATAGGATCCAGGTTGCGGCAATTAGGATCCGCCGGCGGAGAGTGGGGAAGAAGGGCGGGATCGATGTCCCCGCCGCCGGGCAGGAGCAGCCCATCCCATTGCTTTGCCCGGGAAGGGCACAGGGAAATGTCCGTGACGATATGGGGAGAAACAAGCCGCAGCGCTTCGACGTAATTTTGCGTAAGGGCAGGAAGTCCCGCAATGCCGATTTTCATGAAAGCCTCTTAGGGGGATCTTCTTTTCCTATAAAGATATGGAAGATTTCAGAGGCAGGTGCCTATCCCTGACTTTTTGGCAGGCACAAACGAAAAAGCGGTGGAATTTCCTACTGCAGTATGGTATGCTGATTCTATCCATGGATGGAACGACGGAGAGCGGCGGATGGCGATCTGCGCTCTTGACAAGCAGAGAGGCGCATGTTTTTTAACATGGGGCAGAAAGGGTAACGTGACAGATGAAATTAGTCAACCGATTCAGAAAGAGTAAATTTGCTGCGCGTCTTAGAAAGACCTCCTTCTATGAGATCTACAAAAAAGATCAGAAGAGGCGCAACCGGCGAAATGACATCGTATGCAAGTCCGGCAACGAGTCGTTGGCAAAGGGGATTGTGTTAGCAAAAGTCGATGTGGTGGTCACAACAAAGTGCAATCTGTTATGCGAAGGATGCAGCCATCTTATGCCGTATTATAAAAATCCGACGCATTTGGACCGGGACCGGATTGTCGCCTCCATGAAAAAGCTGGTTGAGGCGATCGATTGGATCGACCACTTTAACATACTGGGCGGCGAACCCTTCCTGAACCCGGATTTAAAGTACATTTTGGAAGAAATGCCCATTGAAAAGAGCAGATTGGTCCAGGTTCTGACCAATGCCACAATCATCCCGAAGGATCCGGAACTGTTTGATGTGATGCGGCGTAAAAGAGTGCATGTGGTCATTACACCCTATCCAAGCAATGAGGCGATACGAGAGCAGCTGATCGCCGTGTTGGAAAAGGAGAAGGTGGCCTGGAATTATTTCTATCCCAAGTGGGTAGACTATGGAGAGCCGCAAGACTGGCATAGGAGCCCGCGTGAATTGAAACGTCAGTTTATTCAATGTAATTCCGTCTGCAAGAATTTATTTGACGGCAGACTGTATTACTGTTTCCGGTGCTCTCACGTTTATGATTTGGGATTCTGTCAGCGCCGGAAAGGAGATGCGGTGGATTTGTTGAACAATACCACCGCTCAAAATCGAAGGCAGATCCGCCGTCTGCTGTGGCGTCACAAGCCATTTACGGCCTGCCAGTACTGTTTGAAGGGCACAAAGCAAAATGTATGTATTCCACGCGGGAAATAAGTCGCCTGGCGCGGTAAGCAGAATACAGGGGGTGCTGCAGCTATTGCGCACCCCCAACGTTAAAATTTTTGACCATTTTTCATAAAATCAATCAGATTTATGTGTTTAATGCCATTTCTCTGCTGTAACAGTGAATCGGTTGTTGCAACGTATTTCGGGTAATTGTCTTTGATTGCTTCCAAGACCCGGTATTCCCTGTCTTCTGTTTCCTGCGACAAAGCAATCGTGTACGCTGCCTGTACATAAGCATATTGCATTTCATTATCCCTGAGGATAAAATCACATTCTAATTTCCCGATTCTTCCAACGCTGACTGAATCATCCTGGACTCTGGCATAGATATAGATCATATTTTCCAAAACCGGTCCATAATGAATCCGAGTATCTGTATTTTGCGCAAAATAAAAGCTCAGGTCTGCCAGATAATACTTTTTTTCTCCGCTTAAAGATCGCTTTGATTTCATATCAAATCTGGAACATTCATATAAAATTTTTGCATCCGTCAAAGCTTTCAAATATCTTGTAAGTGTAGCTCTGCTAACGGAAAGCCCGTTTTTTTGCAATGCGCTGCAAAGACTGTTAATGCTCACTGTTGCACCAAAATTGTTGATAATATACGTCTTAACGGCTTCGAAAGTCTCTTTTTCCCTGATCTTAACCCTACGTCGTATATCTTTCTCGAATATTTCCCTGACTACACCCTGGACATAAGTGCGTTTGTCCGCCATATGCTCTAATTGTATGGTTCGCGGAAAACCACCTTCCAGAATGTAACGATTCATTTCATTTGCCGGAAGCGGATCAATATTCTTGTTGTAAAAGGCTTTCATTTTTTCATATTCTTCAAAGGTCAGTGGAAATAGTTCAAATTCAAGATATCTCCCCGTCAGTTTCGTAACCAGTTCACCGCTGAGCAAATACGAATTGGAACCCGTGATAAAAATAGACCAGCCGCCTTCACTGCGGAATCCGTTTAATACTTCTTCAAAGCCGAAAACATTTTGAATTTCATCAATAAACAAATATTTCCGGCCTATCGCCGTTCCCATCTGTAAAATCAGATTTTCAAGCTGATCTGCGGTTTTTATGCTTCTGTATCCTCGAAGATCCAGATCAATGTAAAGAATATTTTCATTTGGAATACCGCTTTCTCTGATCTCATCAGCAATCGTTTCCATAAGGCTGGATTTTCCGCAGCGTCTGACGCCTGTGATTACTTTAATAATGTCATCTGCATGATAAAATGCCCGGATCTTTTTCAGATAGTTTTCTCTACGATAAAGTTTCATAGGGCACATCTCCTCTTCCGAAGTGTTTCCTTTATAACCCGAGTTTGCCACTTGTTGGCTAACCCTAATTAAATTTTTTCCTTATTTTGCAGGGTTTTCCTTGCTACTACAATG
>CANQUI010000021.1 GCA_947626995.1 uncultured Eisenbergiella sp.
GCAAAAGCTAAGAACTATCAACGAAAGAGGAGTCGAAAACGGCTCCTTTTTCGCTTCACAAGTGGCAAACTCGGGTTGTATCACAGAGCAGTCTCATAAGCAATGAATTACTTCTTAAATTTTCTGAAAATTCATGCTTTTTTTCAGGAGTTGATAACAGATTCAACGGGCGCCTTCTCGGTGCGGTATCCGCAGCCTTCTTTGGAGCAGACCAGTTTGCTCCCTTTTTCCAGCAGAATCGAGCCGCAGACCGGGCAATGCTGTTTCGAGGGCCTTTGCCAGACCATAAAATCGCACGCCGGATGGTTGAGACAGCCGTAATAGGTCCTTCCCTTCTGGGTTTTCTTCTGTACGATATCGCCGCCGCATTTGGGGCAGGCCACCCCGATCTTTTCATAATACGGTTTGGTATTGCGACATTCGGGAAAACCCGGACAGGCGAGAAATCTTCCGTGGGGACCGTATTTGATCACCATGCGCCTGCCGCACTGCTCGCATATTTCGTCCGTTTCCTCATCTCCGATTTTGACCTGCGCCAGTTCTTTTTCCGCCTGTCTGACGGCCTCATCCAAATCCGGATAGAAGTTGGAGACAATGGTTTTCCAGTCCACCGTCCCTTCGGAAACGCCGTCCAGAAGCGTTTCCATATTGGCCGTGAAGTTCACGTCCACAATGGAGGGGAAAGCGGTCCGCATCATGCGGTTTACCACTTCGCCCAGCTCCGTCACATACAGATTCTTATTTTCCTTTACCACGTACCGGCGCGCCAGGATCGTGGTAATGGTGGGCGCATAGGTGCTTGGCCTGCCAATGCCCAGTTCCTCCAGCGTGTGCACCAAAGACGCCTCCGTATAATGGGCGGGCGGCTGGGTAAAGTGCTGCTGCTGCTCCAGCTTTTCCAGTGTCAGCTTCGTCTCTTTGTCAATGCCTTTGGACAGCACGTTATTCTGATTTTTTTCCTCCTCTTCGGGGGTGTATACGCTTAAAAAGCCGTCAAAGGCCAGTTTGCTGGCCGCCACGCTGAAACGATGGCCGCCGCCTTCGATCCGCACGGAGGTGGTCTCATACCGGGCGGGCGCCATCCGGCTGGCCACGAACCGTTTCCAGATCAGCTGGTAAAGGCGCAGCTGATCCCGGGACAGCGACTCTTTTAAAACCGTGGGCGTCAGATCCAGATCCGTAGGACGGATCGCTTCATGGGCGTCCTGAATCTTTTGCCCGCTCTTTTTTTCTATTCCTTCTCCGGCATAGGATTCTCCGTAATGCGCCGCTACGTAGGACTTTACCATCTTTTCCGCTTCTTCCGAGACCCGGGTGGAATCGGTACGCAGATAGGTGATAATGCCGACGGTCCCGTTTCCTTTGATATCAATGCCCTCATAGAGCTGCTGCGCCAGACGCATGGTCTTTTGGGTGGAAAAATTCAGCGCCTTGCTGGCCTCCTGCTGCAGGGTGGAAGTGGTAAACGGCAGCGGCGCTTTCCTGACGCGCTCGCCCTTTTTGACCTCCGTGATCGCAAATTCGGCGTTTGCGCAGTCCTTTTTGACCGCCTCCACAGCGGCGGCATCCGCAAGCGTCTCCTTTTTTTCCACCGTGCCGTAATACTTTGCCTTCAAAGGCTGCTTCTCCCCCGGAACGGAAAAATACGCGTCCAGCGACCAGTATTCTTCGGGAATAAAAGCGTTGATCTCCTCTTCCCTGTCGCAGATGATCCGCAGCGCCACGGACTGCACCCGTCCGGCGGAAAGTCCCCTTTTGACCTTGGCCCACAAAAGGGGCGAGATCCGGTATCCCACCATGCGGTCCAGCATCCGCCGCGTCTGCTGGGCGTCCACCAGATTCATATCAATCTGACGGGCGTGTTTGAGCGATTCCTTTACCGCGTTTTTGGTGATCTCATTAAAGGTGATCCGATACACCTTTTTCCCCGACAGCTTCAGCGCCTGCGTCAAATGCCAGGAAATCGCTTCCCCTTCCCGGTCCGGGTCCGTAGCCAGATAGATTTTATCCGCCTTTTTGACCTCTTTGCGCAGATTCGCCAGAATGTCTCCCTTCCCGCGGATCGTAATATATTTCGGTTCAAAATCTCCGTCCACATCAATGCCGAGCTGACTTTTGGGAAGATCCCTCACATGCCCGTTGCTGGCGGCAACCGCATAATTGGCCCCCAAAAATTTACGAATCGTCTTGACCTTGGCCGGCGACTCCACAATGACAAGATATTTGGCCATATTTTGTATCCCCACTTCAATTACTCATGTGTCTTGCACATTATCGTGAATCACTATACAACATATCTTTACGCATTGCAAGAAAAAAATTCTTAACCGGCCGGCCCTTCGATGAAATATCTGCCGGATTCGCACCGGATTCGCTTTTCCATCCACAATCGGACCAGCTCCTCCGTTACCTCCGCCAGACAGGCCGTCTGCGCTCCCGTCTGTTCTTCCAGCCGGGTCATGATTTCATCCAGGCATTTGGGCTCAAAGTCCAGGATTTTTAAAAGCTTTTGGCCCAACGGCCGCAGCGGCGCCAATCCGGCCGCCGGCGCAAAGGCCGCCGGGATACCCCTGTCTGCGTCCGTCTTTAATTCTTTTAAAAGCTGCTCCGGGCTCACGGCGATCCCGGCTCCGTTTTGGATCAGCCTGTTGCAGCCGCCGCTGCATGGGTCCGTAATCCGGCCCGGCACGGCAAATACCTCCCGTCCCTGCTCCAGCGCCAGGTCCACGGTGATCAGCGTCCCGCTGCGGCTGCGGGCCTCCGTCACCAAAACCAGATCGGAAAGGCCGCTGATGATCCGGTTCCGGGCGGGAAACAGGTGCGCCGCAGGCAGGGTGCCCGGCGCATACTCCGACAGCAGCCCTCCCTCCTGCGCCAGACGTTCATATAAAAACCGGTTTTCCGGCGGATAACAGATATCCACGCCGCAGCCCAGCACCGCGAGGGAACGGCCGCCCGCTTCCAGCGCCGCCCCGCCTGCGATGCCGTCGATCCCCCGGGCCATCCCGCTGACGATGCACACCCCCGCCCTGGCCAGCCCTACAGCGAAATACCGGGCGGCCCAGCTGCCGTAAGCCGAACATTCCCGCGCCCCGATGATGGCCGCCGTTTTCGTTTCTTCCAAAAACAGCCGTCCTTTTACATACAACGCCACCGGGGGATCGGCGATCTGCTTTAGCCGGGCGGGATAATCCGGGTGCCACAGGGGAAGAAAAGCAATGCCGTTTCTTCTATATTTATAATACGTATCAAATGCCCTTTGACGACATTTTTCCTCCCTTCCGCGCTCCAGAGCGTCTGCCCGTTTTTTCCCCACCGTCTCTTCCATGGTCCGTCGCCCCAGGTTTTTCACCCCTTCCACGCCGCCGGCCGCCTCCAGGAGCCTTCGTACGCTCACCGCGCCGATCCCCCGGATGTTGCACAGCCAGAACGACTCCAGCATTTTTTCCTGGGGAAATGCTTCTTTTTCGTTTCCTAATTCCGGTATAGCTCTCCCCCCTTTCGGTAATGCAGCGCCTGGCTCAGATGCCGGACCCGGATTTTTTCCTGCCCTTCCAGATCCGCCAGCGTTCTGGCCACCCGCAGGGCATGATGGCACGCCCTGGCAGAGCATCTTAGCTGCTGCGTCGCCTGCTCCATAAACTGCTGCTCGGAAAGTCCCAGGCTGCAATATCGGGCAATCTCCCCGGGGCCCAGCCTGCCGTTTGCCACAATCCGCGTCTGTGCATAACGCCGGGCCTGCCGTTCCCGGGCCAGCATCACCTTTTCCTGCATCAAACGGCTGTCCCAGCCGCTCTCTGTTTCAGACGCGCTGCTTTTTGCATCCTTAGCGCCCCACAGTCTGTCAAACGGCATGGGTTCCACCCGGCAGAACAAATCTATGCGGTCCAAAAGAGGGCCTGAAATGCGGGCGTGATACCGCCTGATCTCCAAAGAAGTGCACCGGCACCGCGCCCGGTCCGGATAGAATCCGCAGGGGCAGGGATTGGCAGCCGCCACCAGCATGAAATCCGCCGGATACAGAAAGTTTCCGCCGCTTTTGGCCAGAAAAATGACCCGATCCTCCAGCGGCTGACGCAGAATATCCAGCGTCCCTCTTTTAAATTCCGCCATTTCATCCAAAAACAGGACGCCTTTGTGCGCCAGGCTCACCAGGCCCGGCATGGGAATGGCGCCGCCGCCCGCCAGCGCATGATCGCTCACGGTATGGTGCGGGGCGACAAAGGGCCGCTTTTCAAGCAGGCTCCCCTGAGAAAGCCGGCCCGCCACACTGTATATGGCGGAAATCTCCCTTTTTTCCGCCTGCCCAAGCGGCGGCAGAATCGAAGGCAGACATCGGGCCAGCATTGTTTTTCCGGCGCCGGGAGGTCCCACATACAGCAGGTTATGAAGACCCGCCGCTGCCGTCAGCGCGGCGAACTTTTCATCCTGCATCCCCTGTATGACGCCAAAATCCATCGTTTGCTCCCCGTCTGTTTCCGTTTCCGACCCCGGCAGCGCCCGGACGCTCCTTTTTGCTTTCTTTCGCAAAATTTCCCGCTCCGGCTCTTCGCAGCACAGATAGCGGGCCGCCTCCCCAAGATCCTTCACGCCCATCACCAGGGCGCCCTCCACCAGCATCCCTTCCTTCAGATTCGACAGGGGAAGAATACATTCCCCTATCCCGTTTAAAAAGCCCTGCTGCACCATGGGCAAAATCCCCCGGACCGGCTTTACCGACGCGTCCAGGCCCAGTTCTCCCACCGCCAGGATCCCTTCCAGCTTCTTTGCCGGAATCATCCCCTGCGCCGCCATGATACAAAGCGCCACCGGCAGATCGTAGGCGGTTCCCGCCTTATGGATCCCGGCCGGCGAAAGATTCACCGTGATCTTTCCCACGGGCATCTTCACGCCCGCATTTTTCAGCGCCACCCGGATGCGTTCTCTGGCCTCCTTTACCTCGCTGGCCAAAAGCCCGACCATGTCAAAGCACGGCAGTCCGTTAGACACATCCACCTCCACCTGCGCCACGTAGCTTTCCAGCCCGCGCAGGCCGCCTGCACTGATATGACAATACATATTCGCCTTTCTGTCTCATATAAAATCTCTGTCGGAAAAAGGGCGATCCGCCCAAAGAGAAGGACGCAGCGCGCTATGGCCCGTCCGGTCTGACCGAAATTTTCCAGAAAAAAATCATAATTCTTGTTTTAGCATAAAACAGCGGACGCAATCTGTCAAGACCGCGTCCGTTTCCTTATCCCTTTTTTGCGGATTCCCTTTTCAGAAATCCGGCCTGCATTTTTTTCAGCGCCTTCTTTTCGATCCGGCTGACATAACTGCGGGAAATTCCCAGCTTTTCCCCGATCTCCTTCTGCGTGACCTCCCGCCCCCCGTTTAATCCGTAACGAAGGATGAGCACCTCTTTTTCCCGTTTGGTCAGTTCGGAATCCAACAGACCGTACAGCGCGCTCAGATACCGGACCTTTTCCATTTTTTCCACGATATCGGGCTGCTCTTGCTCCATCACATCCAGCAGGCTGATTTCATTTCCCTCCCGGTCCGTCCCGATGGGTTCAAACAAAGACACCTCCCGGGAGGTCTTCTTTTTACTGCGCAGCATCATCAACAGTTCGTTGTCGATACACCGTGCCGCGTATGCGGCGAGCCGGGGATTTTTCTTTGGATCAAAGGAATCCACCGCTTTGATCAGGCCGATGGTGCCGATGGAAATCAGATCCTCCATATCCTCATCGGTATTCCCATACTTTCGGGCGATATGCGCTACCAACCTCAGATTCCGCTCGATCAGGAGCTGTTTCGCTTCGCTTTTTCTTCCGGCATCTTCACTCCGCAATGCCTGTATGCAAAGGCGCTCCTCCTCTTTTGACAGGGGTTGTAAAAAGGTTTTCAAGCATAGCTCCCCCGCCGGAGGTCCTCTCCGGCGCTGCCAGTTTAATATCATTCTATGTGAAAACCGATTTCGTGGTGCCTTTCCATCTGTCCCTATTTGGGCCGGCCAAACGCAGGTCAGAACTGGGCCAGCACATAGTTGCTCAGATCCGTCCCCTTTTTGGTCAGCCGCATCTTTTTGCCGTCTTCATAAAAAAGCAGCAGCCCCTGTCGTAAGAGGCGATCCAGCACAGGCCCGTATACTTCCCGCAGCCCCACCTGAAACTGCCGCCGAAACTCTCCCAGGCTGATCCCGTCGCGCAGGCGCAGCCCCAAAATCAAAAACTCTTCCATCTGTTCCGTTTTGTCAAGAACCTGTATCTCCTGATACAGCAGGCGTTCGTCAAAAGAGGAAGGCGTCCCTTTTACAGCCGCCCTAGGCGCATAGTGATCCAGATAGACGGTCAGATCCTCCGTCATCTTCCATCTTACATTGTCCACAAAGGAGGCGCTGCCCAGTCCGATGCCCAGATAGGGCCTGCGCGTCCAATAGCCCACGTTATGACGGCACAAAAAGCCGGGTCTGGCGTAATTTGAAATCTCATATCGTCTGTAGCCGTATTCCTGCAGCAGACATTCTGTCTGCTCATACATCAGACGCTCCTCCTCCTCGTCCGGCAGCGGCAAAAAGCCGGCCGGATCGGGCCGTTTCCCGTACCGCTCTCCAAAGGGCGTCCCCTCTTCGATCATCAGGCTGTACGCGGAAATATGCTCCGGCTCCAGGTCGGCCGTACGTTTCAGGGTATCCAGCCACCCTTTTGCCGTCTGGCCCGGCAGGGCCGACATGAGATCCACGTTGATGTTGTCAAATCCGGCCCTGCGCGCCTGCCGGTAGTTTTCCAGAAACGCGCTGTAATCATGAATCCGTCCCAGCTCCCTTAATTCGGCGTCTGAGGCGGACTGCAGCCCGATGCTGAGCCGATTGATGCCGGCCTTGCGATACCCGGACAGCCGGTCCGCCGTCAGCGTTCCGGGATTGCTTTCCAGGCTGATCTCGGCCTGTTTTGACAGCGCGTAATCGGATCGGATCCGCTCCATGATCCGGTCAAGCTGTCCTGCCAAGAGCAGGGAGGGCGTGCCGCCTCCGAAAAAAACGGTCTCTACCTGATACGTTCTGTAGTTTGCCGCTTCCCGGGAAAGCTGGGCGCAGACCGCGTCCACATAGCGGTCGATGGTCTCCTGATCCGCGGGCGCAGAGAGAAAATCACAGTACAGGCATTTTCTTTTACAAAACGGGATATGAAGATAAAGACCCAGCGGCCGTAGTGGTTCGGCCGCCGGGAAAGAAAAAGGTTCCGTCATTTTTTGTCATCCAGTTTCAAAACGCTCATAAAGGCTTTTTGCGGGATTTCCACGCTGCCGATCTGGCGCATCCGCTTCTTGCCTTCCTTCTGCTTCTCCAACAGCTTCTTCTTTCTGGTGATATCGCCGCCATAGCATTTTGCCAGCACATCCTTGCGCATGGCCTTCACCGTTTCGCGGGCGATGATCTTTCCCCCCACCGCCGCCTGAATCGGGATCTCGAACAGATGGCGGGGAATCTCCTCTTTCAGCTTTTCGCACATTTTCCGGCCCCGCTCATACGCGCTGCCCTGATAGACGATAAAAGACAGCGCGTCCACCTCTTCCCGGTTCACCAGAATATCCAGCTTGACCAGTTCGGAACGCTCATAGCCCTTCATCTCATAGTCAAAGGACGCATATCCTCTGGACCGGGACTTTAACGCGTCGAAAAAGTCGTATATGATCTCGTTTAAGGGAAGCTCATAGCGCAAAAGCGCCCGGGTCGCTTCCATATACTCCATGCCCAGATACCGTCCCCTGCGCTCCTGACACAGCTCCATGATGGGGCCGATATAATCGGTGGAAACCATGATCTGCGCGCTGACAATGGGCTCTTCCATATAATCGATCCCGGAGGGATCCGGCAGATTGGAGGGATTGGTCAGTTCGATCACCTCGCCGTCCGTCTGATGGACCCGATACACCACGCCGGGCGCGGTGGTCACCAGATCCAGATTGTATTCCCGCTCCAGCCGCTCCTGAATGATTTCCAGATGCAAAAGCCCCAGAAATCCGCAGCGGAACCCAAAGCCCAGCGCGACGGACGTTTCCGGCTCGTAAAACAGGGCCGCGTCGTTTAGCTGGAGTTTTTCCAGCGCATCCCGCAGATCCGGATATTTTGCGCCGTCCGCCGGATACATCCCGCAATATACCATGGGATTGACCTTTTTGTAGCCGGGCAGCGGCTTGTCGCAGGGCCTGTCCGCATCGGTAATGGTATCGCCCACGCGGGTATCCTTTACGTTTTTGATGGAAGCGGTAAGATACCCCACCATGCCTGCCGAAAGCTCCTCGCAGGGAAGGAACTGTCCCGCGCCGAAATATCCCACCTCCACCGTCTCAAAAACGGCGCCCGTAGCCATCATGCGCAACCGGGTTTTCTTTTTCACGCGTCCTTCCATGACCCGAAAGAACACGATGACGCCTTTATACGGATCGTAGACGGAATCAAAAATCAGCGCCTTAAGCGGGTTTTGCGGACTTCCGCCCGGCGCCGGGATCTTATGCACGATCTGTTCCAGCACGTCTTCGATATGGATTCCGTTCTTGGCGGAAATTAGCGGCGCGTCCTGCGCCTCCAGGCCGATCACCTCCTCGATCTCCTCGATTACCTGCTCCGGCCGGGCGCTGGGCAGATCGATCTTATTGATGACCGGAAACACCTCCAGGTCATGATCCAGCGCCAGATAAACGTTGGCCAGCGTCTGGGCCTCGATGCCCTGCGCCGCGTCCACCACCAGGATCGCGCCGTCGCAGGCGGCCAAAGACCGGCTGACCTCATAATTGAAATCCACATGTCCGGGGGTGTCAATCAGATTGAAAATATATTCCTCTCCGTCCTGCGCCCGGTATATGGTGCGCACCGCCTGAGATTTGATGGTGATCCCGCGTTCCCGTTCCAGATCCATATTATCCAGAACCTGATCCTGCATTTCCCGGCTGGTCAACAGCCCCGTTTTTTCCAGGATCCGGTCCGCCAGCGTGGATTTTCCGTGGTCGATATGGGCAATGATGCAAAAATTCCTGATATGGCTCTGATCGATGTTCGCCATTGCGTCCTCCTGTGAGCTTTCGTCCGTTTTTTGCCATCTTTCAGTATAACAAAGGCTTTGTGCCCGGTCAACCATTATACCCAAAATCCGTCCCCGACAGTTCCATGTCCAGCATCCGCGCCAGAGGGATACAGGCGTTATAACATTCCTCGTATGTATTGTTCTGCGCGCCCATTTCGATGAGCAGACAGCGGGGTTTTAAGTGCATGTTGTATCGATAGCCCTTCAGATAGATCCGGCGGGTCAGCCCGGGATAATATTCGTTGCACAGTACCTGCAGCTGAAAGGAAAAAGCCAGATTGTCGGCGATGTTTTCATTGGGCAGATACTCGATATCCCCGTGCCGGCGGGTGCGGGAGAGGCCGTTGAAAAACATGAACCGCGCGGTGGGACGGCCGTCCACGGTGGTCACCAGACGGGTGTCCTCGCTCACCTCGTCCCGGTGCAGATCGATCACCACCTGGATGCTGGGATTTTCCGCCAGCAGAGCCTCCAGATCGGGCAGCGAATTGTTATAGGCATAATCCCGGTTTTCCACATCATACCGGCCCGTATGATGCAGCACCCGATACCCGTACTGCTCCCGCAGGATCCGGGCCAGCACCTCCCCCACCCCCACGATGGTGGTGTTTTCGTCCCCGGGCACCGAATCGGCAAAGCCTTCCTGGGAATGGGTATGATAGATCAGAATCTGCGGGCCGTCGCCGTCCTCCTTTGGAATGGAAAGATCCGGCGAAAGCAGCGCGTCCAGATTCAGCTGGCTTTCGTCAATGGCGGTGGCCGGATCCACCGCGTAAAACTCCTTGACCAGCGCGTCAAACTTTTCAAAAAACGCCCACTGATACAACTCCTGCTGCTTTGGCAAAGAATCGCCGGCGTCTGCCTGCTCCTCCAAAGCCGCCCCCGTAAGACTGCCGTTTTCTTCTTTTAAAAGCCGTTCCAGATCCTCGTCCACCCGCACCCTTCCCGTAGAGGTTTTGGGCGTTTCCATCTCTGCGTTGGACAATGGATCGGCGGATTCGTCCCGCCCTTCCGCCCGTATAATCTCCTCATAAGTATCCATGCTCTCTGTCTGCAGCTCCACCTGGGGTTCTTCTCCCAGAAAAAAAAGAAGCGGAAACCGGCTAAGCAGGCTCTGCCACAATCCGTGCGGCTTTAAATCCCGGGAAAAAGAAAGCGCCGGGCACCAGAACGCGATCATGGACTGCTCCGTCTGCTCCCAAAAAAGCGTCCCCACCCGTGCGCCAAAACAAAAAAGGCAGAAGAAAAGCGCGGCGGACAGCAGCGCGGTAAGGATTGCGCGAGATACGATTTTCCTGATTCTGTCCCTGTTTCTCATAGGAAAATATATGCGCGCCTTTTCCGGGTTTATGTCAGCCGCCCGGACAGAGGGCCGGACGGCTCATTCCTTATGCGACAGGATCGCTTCCATGTTCAGCGCGAGATTGATGCCTTCCGATACCGTAGCGCTCAGACGCCGGATCATCTCGTCGATATCCTTGCTGGTCACATACATATTATTCAGCTCCGACACCGCCTGGGGGTGCTCCCGGCCGCCGATGATCTGCAGCCCGCTGTCCTTTTCCATCCGCTCCAGCGCGTCCCCCACAATGGTGGCGGCATCCACTACGGTGGGGACGCCGATGGCGATCACCGGAACCCCCAACGTTTCCGCCGACAGTGCGTTCCGATGATTCCCCACACCGGAGCCCGGGGAAATGCCGGATGTAGTCACCTGGATCGTGCGGTTCAGCCGTCTGGTACTGCGCGCGGCCAGCGCGTCCACCGCGATCAGAACATCCGGTTTTGTCTCCTTTACGATGCCGTGCACGATCTCCGCGCTTTCCATGCCGGTCCTGGCCATAACGCCGGGCACAATGCAGCTGATCCGGTGCATTTTCCCTTTGTTGTAGGCCGCCTTTCCAAACTCCAGCATCACATGGCGGTTTACAAAGAGCCGGTCCGCCACCTGCGGCCCCAAAGAATCCGCCGTTACCTCCCGGTTCCCCAGTCCCACAATCAGCACCGCCTGTTCTTTCTGGACGTCCGGTATGACGCTGCGAAGCTGACGCGCCAGTTCTTCGGATACCTCCCGGTGATACGCCTCATCCTGTTCCGTCAGTGCCGGCGCCTCCAGCGTAATATACGTACCGATGGGTTTCCCCATTACTTTCGCGCCGTTTTTCGTCTCGATCTTTACCCTTGTCACGCAAATGCCGCTCTCATCCCTGCGTTCCTCCTCCAGAACCACGCCGTGAATCTCTTCCCCGCGGCCCTCGATCCGTTCCCGGTCCTCCAGTGCCAGGTCCGTTCGTACCGTAAAACTGCTCATTTCTTCCTTCCTCCGTCGCTGCGTCCGCCCGCGGCTGCGGTTTTATCTTATAATATGCAGCCACTTTACCCATAGTTTTTTGCAAAAGAAAACAAAATATGTATTGACATAACGGTTTTCATCCCCTAAAATAAGCATGTATGTTTACATTAGAACGTCCGTGTCCGTATTTAATGAAACTTTACAGGATCGATCAATGGAGGTAATATCGTGGCAAATATCAAATCCGCAAAAAAAAGAATTCTGGTCAACAGAACCAAAGCCGAGAGAAACAAAGCGATTAAATCCGGCGTAAAGACGGCGATCAAGAAGGTTCGCACAGCCATTGAGGCCAACGACAAGGAGGCGGCAAAAGCGGCTCTGATCGCGGCGACGTCTGAAATCGACAAGGCGGCTTCCAAGGGCGTGTATCACAAGAATACCGCTTCCCGCAAGGTATCCCGTCTTTCCAAGGCGGTCAGCCAGCTCGCATAAGCGAAACGCACCGCCCTGTTTTGTAACAAAACCATCAAAGGCCCCGATTCCTTCCGTCATGGGAACCGGGGCCTTTTCTTATTCTTCTTTCTGTTCTGCCTGCCGAAATGCCACGATCAGCGCCCAGAGATACGGCGCGCCGAAACAGCACAGGCTTTTGGGGCCGGTGATGCTGCGCCCTCCGTCTGCCGCCAGCTTTTGCAGCGCCGTTTCCACCGTGGCCCGGGTAATGGATTTGGAGCGTCTGTCCACAAAGAGCTCTCCGCCTCTGATCCGATAGGTGAACGGCAGTTTTTTGGCCGTATAAAAGGTTTCTCCCTCATGGGAAAGCAGCAGTTCCCAAAATCTGTCTGTTTCCGGTTTTTGTTCCATGGCGTTTTTCCTAAAATGAATATTGGCTGTGATACAGTTTGGCGTAAAATCCGCCGGCCGCCAGCAGCGACTCATGATTGCCCTGCTCCACGATCTGCCCGTCGCGCATGACCAGGATGATATCCGCCGTGCGGATGGTGGAGAGCCGATGGGCCACGATGAAGCTGGTCCGCCCCTCCATCAGCTTTGCGAACGCGTTTTGGATCTTAAGTTCCGTACGCGTATCAATGGAGGAGGTGGCCTCGTCCAAAATCAGCATGGGCGGCCGCAGCAGCATGATCCGGGTGATGCACAAAAGCTGCTTCTGGCCCTGGGAGAGGCTGCCGCCGTCCTCGCCGATTTGCGTGTCGTATCCGTTGGGCAGACGCATGATAAAGCTGTGGGCATGACAGGCTTTCGCCGCCGCGATCACCTCTTCCTGCGTCGCGTCCGGCTTTCCCATGGCGATATTGTCCCGTATGGTGCCGTTTCGAAGCCAGGTTTCCTGCAGTACCATGCCGTAGGCATTGCGCAGGCTGCTTCTTTTAAGTGCGCGGATATCCGTATCGTCCACCAGAATCGTGCCGCCCGTCACATCATAAAAGCGCATCAGCAGATTGATCACCGTAGTCTTTCCGCAGCCCGTAGGCCCCACGATGGCCACCCGCTGTCCCGGCCGGACATGAAGTTGGAAATTGCAAATCAGCGGCCGGTCCTTCACATAGGAAAAGGACACGTCCAAAAGCGACACCTTGCCCTGCACGTTTTCGAGGGTTTTCGCCCGGTCCGCTTCCGGAATCTGGGGCGTTTCCTCGATCAGATCAAAGATCCGTCCCGCGCAGGCGATGGCGTTTTGCAGCTCCGTCACCACGCCGGAGATCTCATTGAACGGTTTGGTATACTGATTGGCATAACTGAGGAAGGTGGCAAGCTGTCCCACGCTCAACGCTCCCCTGACGGCGGCCAGGGCGCCCACGATGCCCACGCCGGTATACACCAGGCTGTTGACAAACCGGGTGGCCGGATTGGTAATGGAAGAAAAGAAGATGGCCTTTAAGGAGCACTTCTGCAGCCGGCCATTGAGCGCGTCAAACTGTTCCAGCGCTTCCGCTTCATGGGAAAACGCCTGCACCACCTTCTGATTGCCGATCATCTCCTCGATCAGCGCCGTCTGCTCCCCCCTGGTCTCGGACTGGAGCCGGAACATGGCAAAGGTGCGCCGGGCGATAAAAGAGGCCACCAGCAAGGAAATGGGGGTGACCAAAAGCACCACCAGCGTAATGGCCACGTTGACGCTGAGCATAAAGCAAAGCGTTCCCAAAATGGTGATCAGGCCGGAGAAAAGCTGTGTGAATCCCATCAGCAGTCCGTCCGCAAACTGGTCCACATCCGCGATGATGCGGCTGACCACCTCTCCCTGGGGATGGTTGTCGATATAGCCAAACGGCAAAATCTGCAGCTTTTCAAACGCGTCGTTGCGGATGTCCTGCACAATGTGATAGGTCATCCGGTTGTTGCATACGCTCATCACCCATTGGGCCAGCGCCGTCAGCGCGATCACAACGGCCATTTTTTGCAGCACTACTGCCACTCCGGCAACGTCCACCCGGCCCGGCCCTGCGATGCAATCCACCGCATCGCCGATCAGAAGCGGCAGATAGAGCGTGGAAGCCACTGTGACGGCGGCCAGAACCGTAGAAAGGAGCAGAAAGAACCAATAGCGTTTCATATATCCGAACACTTTTCCCAGCGTACGTTTCCTGCCCGCATCAATTTTTTTCATGGCCCTCTCCCCCCTTTCCTGCCGTACTTTCATCAAACTGAGACTGATGGATTTCCCGATAGACCGGGCAGTCCAAAAGCAGCGTTTCATGCGTTCCGATCCCCACCAGGCGGCCGTCCTCCAGCACAAGGATCTGATCCGCATGACGGATGGAAGAGGTCCTCTGGGAAACAAGAAACACAATGGGATGCGTGTCCATTTCCCGAAGCGCCTTGCGCAGCGCGGCCTCGGTGGCGTAATCCAGCGCCGACGCGCTGTCGTCCAAAATCAGCACCTTCGGATTGCGCACCAGCGCCCGGGCGATGGTAAGACGCTGACGCTGCCCGCCGGAAAAATTACTGCCCCCCGGCGCCACCTTTGCCTGCAGTCCCCCCTCCTTTTCCTTTACAAAATCCGCGGCCTGGGCGATTTGCAGCGCCCGCCACAGCTGTTCCCGGGTGGCGTCTTTTTTGCCCCAGCGCAGGTTCTGTTCGATGGTGCCGGCAAACAGCACGCTTTTTTGCGGCACAATCCCGATGTTCTCCCGCAGCGTCGCAGGATCGTACTCTTTTACGTCTCTGCCATTGACGGAAACGGTCCCCTGGGTGGCGTCGTAAAAACGGGGAATCAGATTGACGATGCTGGATTTTCCGGATCCCGTACCGCCGATGATGCCGATGGTCTGCCCCGCCCGCGCCTCAAAATCAATATCGGTCAGCGAGGGGCTGCCGGCGTTTGCATAGGTCAGCCACACATGGGAAAAGCGCACGCTGTCCGTTTCGTCCGGTTTCTCTGCCCGCTCTTTTGCGCCGCTTTTTACCGTCAGGCTGTTTTTCATTTCCAATACATCCTGGATCCGATTTCCGCAGGCGATGGCCCGGGTCACGGTGATAATCAGGTTGGCGAGTTTGACCAGCTCTACCAGAATCTGAGACATATAATTCACCAGCGCCACCACTTCCCCCTGGGTCAGCAGACCGGCCTCTACCCGCATGGCGCCGGTGTAAAGGAGCATGAGAATCGCGCCGTTTACGATCACGTATGTGACCGGATTCATCAGTCCGGAAATCCGTCCCACAAATTTCTGGAGCTTTGTAAGCTGTCGGTTCTCTTCCCGGAACCGTTCCTTTTCCTCCTCCTCCCGGTTAAACGCGCGGATCACCCGTACGCCCGTCAGATTTTCCCGGGTGAGCAAAAGCACGCGGTCCAGGGCGGACTGTACCTTCTTATAAAGCGGCATGGTCCAGAGCATAATGCCAAAGACGACAATGGACAAAAGCGGGATCGTGACCACAAAGGCCAGCGCCGCTTTGACATCCACCGTAAAGGCCATGATCATGGCGCCAAACACGATGAAGGGGGAACGCAGAAAAAGGCGCAGCACCAGGTTTACGCCCGACTGCACCTGATTGATATCGCTGGTCATCCGGGTAATCAGCGTGGAGGTGCCGGCCTGATCCATTTCCGTATAGGACAGATTCTGGATATGGGAAAACAACGCATGGCGCAGTTTTGCCGAAAATCCCGTGGCGGCCCGGGCCGCAAAATATTGGGCGGTGATGGAGCAGACCAGTCCGATGAGCCCCAATGCCACCAAAAGCAGGCACATACGCAGAATATACCCCCGGTCCCGGGTAGCGATTCCCGTGTCGATCACCGCCGCCATCACCAGCGGCACAAACAGTTCAAACAGCGCCTCCAGCATTTTAAACAGCGGCGCCAGCACCGTTTCTTTTTCATATCCTTTTAAGAAAACCAACAGCTTTTTCATCTTTGTTTCATTCTTCCTTGCGCTCTTTTAGCAGTCCGATCAGCTCGGTGAGGGAATGGATCTCATAATCGGGCGTGATCCCGCTGTCGTTGCAAATCCGTTTGGGATTAAACCAGCAGGCATCTATGCCGGCGTTTTTGGCCCCCAGAATATCGGAGGTCAAAGAATCCCCCACCAGCAGCACTTCCCGGGGCGATACCGCATGTCCCAGCCGCAGAAAACAGGCGTCAAAAAACTCCTTTCTGGGTTTCTGACAGCCGATCTCCTCCGAAATAAAGCATCCGGTCAAAAACGCATCGATCCCCGAAAGCCGCAGCCGGTTGTGCTGTACCGCCGCAAATCCGTTGGTGACCGCATAAAGCGGATAAGATTCAAAAAGGCATGCCAAAACCTCCCTGGCATGATCGATCAGGGCGTGGCTTTCCCCTAAAAAACGTTCATAATCCTGCTCTGCCCCAACGCCGTCCGCCGCGATGGAAAACCGTTCAAAAAGACAGGTAAAACGGCGTCGCCGGATCTCTTCTTTTTTGATTTCTCCCCGTTCGAAAGCCTTCCAGAGGCCGTCATTGATGGCGCTGTAGCAGGCATACCGTTCTTCGGACGCTTCCACACCGGCTTTGTCCAGCGTCTTCCAAAAGGCTTCCCGCTCCGCCGCCGAAAAATCCAGGAAGGTTCCGTCCATATCCAAAAACAGCGCCCGGTACTTCATGTGGGATTCTCCCTTCTCCAAAGACAGCCTTTTTGTCCGCATCCCGCGCAGATTTTTTCACAGACGGTCCCCTGTTTGCCGGTCAGCTCTGCCCAGAAAACGACGCTCTTTTTGGGCAGCAGACACCCCGCCTCGTTGCAGACCACCTCGCGCAGTCCGCACAGCACGGGCGCCTTTTTCATCTCTTCCAGCGGATAAAAGGCGTCGGAACCGTAAAAGCGGCAGCGCGCCACCCGACGCCCTGTTTTTTGTGTGATGTGCGCATTGACTTTGGGATACAGGGAAAGCAGCAGTTCATCCGCCAGGGTTTCTGCCATATAACATTCCAGCAGCCGCCCCTGTT
Organism: uncultured Eisenbergiella sp.; assembly: GCA_947626995.1. Lineage (GTDB taxonomy): Bacteria > Bacillota > Clostridia > Lachnospirales > Lachnospiraceae > Gallintestinimicrobium. The sequence goes on from CANQUI010000021.1 coordinate 16,787, forward strand.
TCGTATATTCTTCCTGCAGCCTGTCCACCCCGTCTCCCAGCGTCACCGCCACGCTGGCCGCCTCTGTGTTTTCCCGCACGTCCCACCAGAATCCGGCCTGCCTGCGCACCGTCTCTTCCAAAGCGGCGGCGACCTGTTTCATCGTCTCTTTCTCTTTTTTGGGAAAATGGTACCGGCACAGAACCGTTTCCAGGATTTTCTCTGTGATCTTTGGGCGCAGCCTTTGCTTTTCAGACCTCAATGCCATACCCCGCTTCAAACACGTCTCCCACTCCCAGCGTATTTCCCCATTCCCGTTCCTGCAACGTCCCCTGGAAGTTCTCCCGGTCGCATCTGCCATACCAGGGTTCGATGCAGACAAAGGGCGCTCCCTTATGCGGCAGGGACCAGATTCCAAACACCGGCGCCAAAAAGGATACGGTCACATAGGGCCGTCTGTCCGGGGTGCACAAGGATACCCGCTGCGCCTGATGATTTTCCACCACCAGCGCATCCTGATCGAACAGATCCTCTGCGATCCTCAGATATCCGTCCTCCAACGCATACGGCGTCAGCCTGTCCGAAGCCAGATAGTCCTCTCCCAGCATACGGCTTACGATCTCCGTGTCCGCGTCAAAGCGCAGATAATAGTCGGACTGCTTCTCCCCCTCCCGCATGGGGCAGACGAAAGCGGGATGGCCGCCAATGGAAAAATACATGGGTTCTTTTCCTTTGTTTTTCACGCGCCACAAGACCTGTATGGTCCGCCCTTCCAGACGATAGCCGATCTCCAGGCGAAAAGGGAAGGGATAACAGCGCATCGTTTCCGGATCGGATTCCAGCGCGAAGAGGATCTCGTTTTGCGACACAGAAACGGTCTCAAACCTTTTATTCCAGGCAAAGCCGTGGGGCGGCATACTGTAAGTGCGTCCGTTGCAGCGCAGCTCCTGATTCCTGCACATCCCCACCACCGGGAACAGAATCGGCGACGTCGCCTTCCAATATTTGGGATCCGCGTTCCACATGTATTCCTGTCGCGTCCGGCAGTCCCGCAGAGACTGCAGTTCCGCGCCCTCCGAGGTCAGGATCGCCGCAAGCTCGCCGTTTTTGATCGTGTAAACTCCCATGTATGCTCCTTATCCTTTTCTTTTATCCGTCCCGCCGCGACAGGACAGGCGAAACAACAGATACCCCAGCATCGCGCCAAGACAGTTGAGTAAAATATCATCCACATCGAACGCGCCGAACGCGGTCATAAGCTGAAAGAACTCCACGGCCAGCACCAGGCAGAAGGCAACGCAAAACAGCGTCCATCCGTTCCGGATTTCTTTCCAAAAGAACGGAATCCCGAACCCCAGAGGGACAAAACAGAGCACATTGCCAAACAGATTCTCAAAACTGTTCAGCCGTCCCCAGTAGCGGACGTACATCCGAATCGTCTGAAAGAGCGTGAAATTGGCGCTGCGCAATCCCTCCCGCACCACATTTTTCTCCTTCCACCGATCGGCAATGGCCGCCAGCTCAAAGAAAGGGTATTTAAAAACGATCACCCGCAGCAAAAGCAAAAGGTAAAGCGCAAAAATCCCCTTTTGTATCCTCCGCACCCTGACGCTGCTCTTATCCGCCTCCGTATCGCGGACCTTTCCCATGCACCCAAACCTCCGCCGGGCGCCCTGCTCAGACGATCTGCCAGGGATTCTCCTTTCCCTGGGCAAACAGCCTGCAGCCGGTCAGAGAATCCCGTATGACGGTCTTTACCTCATTGTCGGTATAAAACGCCATGTGATGAGATACCGTCACATTCGGAAAGCTGCGCAGGAGCGCCAGTTCCCTGTGATTTAGGATATCATTTTTGCAGTCATAATAGTACAGTCCGAATTCATTTTCCACCACGTCCAGCGCCGCCGCGCCCACCTTTTTTTCCTCGATGGCATCAAGAAGGGCACCGGTATCGATCAGACTCCCCCGGGCCGTATTGATCAAAATGACGCCGTCTTTCATCTTCCCGATATTCTCTGCATTGATGAGATGAAAATTGTCTTCGGTAAGCGGCATGTGCAGCGTGATCACATCGGCCTCTTTCCAGATCTGCTCCAGGGGCACATACGCCGCCTGCTTTCGGACGGTCTCATGTTCCTTTTTGTCGTGGGCCAGGATCCGGCAGCCGAATCCGGAAAGCTCCTGGATCACCGCGCTGCCGATGCGTCCGGTCCCGATCACGCCCACCGTCAGATCCCGCAGCTCTCTTCCCTGAATCCCGTGCAGCGTATAATCCTGCATTTCGGTCCGCTGCATAATCCGCTTCATGCGCCGGATGCTCATCAAAATCAGCATCACCGTATAATCCGCCACGCCGTATGGCCCGTAGGGCGCGTTTCCCACACGGATGCCAAACTCCTTTGCCGCGTCCAGATCAATATGATCGTATCCGATGGTACGGGTCACCAGATATTTTACCCCGCAGGAGGCGAAGGCCTCCATCAGCGGCCGGTCCACCACGGAAGTGATCACGTTGACGCACAGACAGCCCCTTGCCAGCGCAGCGTTTTGCAGATTGGGCGCGTCCGGACAGGTCACCAGTTCTATGTCCAGCTCTTTGGCGTAATGCGCAAACCACTCCGTTTCATCAAAGGGACGCAGATTATAAACCGCCACCTTCAGTTTCATCTTTGATTTCCTCCTTGTCCTCATCGGTCAGACGCCGAAACCGGTTGAAGCCGCTTATCAGAATCCGCAGGCTGTCTACCGTAGTGGAAAAAAATCCCGCCTGATACATATTCCGTAAGATGATTCCCACCGGAACGGCAATAATCATACCGAGCACGCCCCCGAACCGATACCCGATATAGAGTAAAAAAAGCGTGGGCAGCGCGGGGATCCCCACCGAGTCGCCGACAATCTTTGGCTGAATCAGCTGACGCGCCAGCTGGCCCAGTCCCCACAGGATCAAAAGGCCCGCGGCCATGGGAAAATTGCCGCCCAAAATCTGGACGACGGCCCAGGGCAGCAGTACCGCGCCCGCTCCAAAGACCGGCAGAAAGTCCAAAAGGGCGATCCCCAGGGCGATAAACGCCGCATACCGCACCCGCAGGATCAAAAAACCCGTCAGCAAAAGCAGATAGATCCAGATTTCGATCTTAAACTGCGCCTTGAAGTATCCGCCCACAGCCCGTACCAGGCTCTGATACATCACTTCCCACTTCTGCCGCACCCCTTCCGGCGCGAAAGAATGAAAGAACCGCACGACCTCCTCCCTCTGCGCCACAAAGAAATAAGAGGAAAGCAGGCACATGATCAGGCCCACAAACATGGAAGGAATATTTTTGGCAAAGTTTCCCACCGCATCCAGAGTCGGGCTGCCAAGCCCGTCGGCAATGCCGCCCAGAAATTCCCCGAAGGAATCCGACAGCCCCTCCGCCGTACTTTGCAGCTGGGCGGGCAGATAACGGGAAAGATTCTCCCACGCATGTCCCGCGTGGGCCACGTCCTCCTGCAGGGAGACCCAAAGCTGCGGCAGATCCTGCACAAATCCCCGGCCCTCCCGGATCAGAAGACTCGCGCCCAGATACCCGGCGCCGATGATCAGCGCAATGACCGCGATGATGACAATGGCGGACCCCGCCTTCCTTTTGATCCTGAGCTTTTCATCCAGCAGCCGGACCAGCGGGTTGGCGATCATCGAAATGATCCAGCCGATCACAAAGGGCATGAAAAACCCGATCACGCGGGGCAGGAGGAAAATCGCCGCCAGCAAAATGACGCAGGCGGTCAGAAGATTCAGCGTCACCTTCACATACTTTTTATTCGGTCCTTTCATCTTCCGTTCCCTCCGAGAGCAGGATATGATCCAGCAGTTCATAAATCTCCTCGCGCCCCTGTTTGGTGGTAGAAGAAAACGGGATCACGACGGCTTCTTTTCCCGTCTGCAGGGTCTTGCGGATGGCGAGGAGCCGGTTGGAGACCTGGCTTTTTTTGATCTTGTCCAGTTTGGTGGCGATGAGGATCGGCTCATACCCGTTATGCAAAATCCAACGGTACATTTTTTTGTCGTTTTCCGACGGATCGTGGCGGATATCCACCAACAGAAAAACCGCCCGCAGCTGCCGGGAGCTTTTCAGATACCGTTCCACCATCTTTCCCCACTGGGCCCGGATCTGTTCGTTTGCCCTGGTATACCCGTACCCCGGCAGATCCACCAGATAAAAAGTGTCGTTTACATGATAAAAGTTGATCGTCTGGGTCTTGCCCGGCTGCGCCGAGGTGCGGGCCAGGCTTTTGCGGTTCATGACCGCGTTGATGAGACTGGACTTTCCCACGTTGCTCTTTCCCGCAAAAGCCACCTCCGGCATCGTATGATCCGGCAGCTTGCTTGTGATCCCGCAGACGGTCTCAAGAGAGACATTTTGAATAATCATACAAACCCTTTCCTAAGGATGCGCCCTTTATGCGAAAGCATACCGGACCACATCCTCCATGGTCTTTACAAAGATGACGGAAAGCCCCGACCGGATCTCCATAGAGATTTCCTCCACGTCCGGACGGTTCTGATCCGGCACCAAAACGGTTTTGATTCCCGCAGTCTTTGCCGCCAGCAGCTTTTCCTTCAGTCCTCCTATGGGCAGTACCCGGCCGCGCAGCGTGATCTCTCCCGTCATGGCCACATCCGCCCGCACCGGCGTTTTGGTCAGCGCCGAAAGCAGCGCCGTAGCCATGGTAATCCCTGCGGAAGGCCCGTCTTTTGGCACCGCTCCTTCTGGAATGTGCAAATGGAAATCGCTGTTTTTAAAGACCTTTTCCGGGATGTCATAACGGGAGGCCACCGAGCGGATATAGCTGATCCCCGTAAACGCCGATTCCTTCATCACGTCGCCCAATTGGCCGGTCAGCTCCACCTCGCCTTTTCCGGGCATCACGTTCACCTCGATCTGCAGCGTCTCCCCTCCCACGCTGGTCCACGCCAGACCGCGCACGATGCCGATCTCATTCTCCTGGTTGGCCGGAAGCGGCAGATACCGGCGTTTGCCCAGATAACCGGTCAGATTCTGTTTGGTCACGTGCACCGGCCCTTTCTTTCCCTTCAGGATTTCCCGGGCCGCCTTATAGCAGATCTCTCCGATTTTGCGCTCCAGCTCCCGGACGCCGGCTTCCCGCGTATAGGAAACAATGATGCCGCGCAGGGCGTTGTCGCTGATTGTCAGCTTTCCGTCGGAAAGGCCGCATTTTTCCAGTTGTTTTGGCAGCAGATACTTCCGGGCAATCTGAAACTTCTCGTTGGCCGTATACCCGGTGATCTCAATCACCTCCATGCGGTCCAGAAGCGGACGGGGAATGGATTCGGCAGAATTGGCTGTGGCCACAAAGAGCACCTGAGAAAGATCCAGGGGAAGTTCCAGATAATGATCCGTAAAACGGGCGTTTTGTTCGCCGTCCAGAACCTCCAAAAGCGCCGAAGACACGTCTCCCCTGTAATCGGCGGAGACCTTATCCACCTCGTCCAAAAGCATCAGCGGATTTTTGACCCCGACCTTTTGCAGGGCGGCCGCGACGCGGCCCGGCATGGCGCCGATATAGGTGCGCCTGTGCCCGCGGATCTCCGCCTCGTCCCGCACGCCTCCCAGACAGATCCGCACATATTTCCTGTTCAACGCCTCCGCCACGCTTCTGGCAATGGAGGTTTTGCCCGTTCCCGGCGGTCCCACCAGACACAAAATCGGACTGTCCGCGCGCCGGCTCAAGGCGCGGACGGCCAGAAATCCCAGGATCCGCTCCTTTACCTGTGTAAGGCCGTAATGATCCCGCTCCAGAATTTCTTCCGCCCGCGCAAGATCCGTATTGTCCCGGGTCGCCTTACTCCAGGGCATTTCCAGAAGCGTCTCGATGTATGTCTGCTCCACGCTGTATTCCGCACTGGAGCCGCCCAGCGATTTCAACCGCTCGATATGCTTTTCGATCTGTTCTTTGATCTGTTCAGGAGCCTTTAATCCCTCCAGCTTCTCCTCATATTCCTTCCATTCGGACCGGCCGTCCTCTCCCAGCTCCTTTCGGATATATTGCAGCTGTTCCCGCAGGATATAATCCTTCTGATTCTTATCCACCCGTTCCTTGATCTGTTTGGCCAGCTCCGAGCGGATCTGCGCCGCCTCAATCTCTTCGGTGAGAATCACGGAAAGCGTTTCATACCGTTGGGAAACGGGTACCGCATCCAGAACCTGCTGTTTTTTCTGATACCCCACCGGAATACATTCCGCGATCTGATCCAGCATCTGCCCAAGATCGGTCAGATCCTCCAGATGACGCAGCAGACTGCGTCCGGCTCTGGGATAAACGGTACAATAGCGGGCAAACAACTGACGGATTTCTTCCGTCATGACGGCGCTTTTTTGTTCCTGGACCGCCTCGGTTTCGGGACGGTCCACGTCCGCCATCAGATATTCGTCATGCTCCTCCTGCAGCCCGCACAAAAGCCCGCGGTCCTGTCCTTCCACCATCACCCGCACCAGATTGTCGGGCAGACGGGTCACCTGGCAGACCCGCGCGATACAACCGGTGGCATACAGATCCGAAAATTCCGGTTCCTCGATCTCTTCGTTTTTCTGGGTCACCAGAAAAATCCGCTGGTCCGAGGCCATAGCTGCCTCCACCGCCCGGACGGACTGCATTTTACTTAAATCAAAATGGATCATCATGCCCGGCAGGACCACCGCTTCCCGCAGCGCCACCGCCGGCAGCCATTCTCTGTTTTCCATACTCGTCAAACGCTCCAGACTCACGGGCGAAACGCTGTGCGAAACGCCCTCACATGAAACGAACGCCGCCCGTAAAGGCGGCGTAAAACAATCTATTTTGCCTCTTTGAAACCGTCAAGAAGTCCCTGGATCTCTTTTCGCACCACCATCGGTTCGCTCGTTCCTTCTACGGCTTCTTTTGTCACGATGCACTGTGTAATGGTGGGATCGGAAGGAATCTGATACATGATATCCATCATCGCCTTTTCCATGATGGAACGCAGTCCTCTCGCCCCGGTCTTTTGTGCCAGCGCCAGGTCGGCGATGGCTTCCACCGCCTCTTTTTCAAACGTCAGCTTCACATGATCGTAACCGAATAATTTCTGATACTGCTTTACCAGCGCGTTCTTTGGCTCGTTTAAGATGCGGATAAACGCCTCCCGGTCCAGGCCGTGCAGACCCACGCTGATGGGAACGCGGCCCACAAATTCCGGGATCAGGCCGAATCGGACCAGATCCTGCGGAATCACCTGGGCGTAGAGCTCCCCGATATCCTTCGCCCTGCCGGAGGTGATTTGGGCGTTAAACCCGATGCTCTTTTGATCCAGCCGCGTCTCCACAATGCGGTCGATCCCGTCAAAGGCCCCGCCGCAGATAAAGAGGATATTGGTGGTATCAATCTGGATCAGCTCCTGCTGGGGATGCTTGCGGCCGCCCTGCGGAGGCACGCTGGCCACCGTTCCCTCGATAATCTTTAACAGCGCCTGTTGAACTCCTTCGCCGGATACATCCCGGGTGATCGACACGTTCTCGCCCTTTTTGCTGATTTTGTCAATCTCGTCAATATAGATAATGCCAAGCTGCGCGCGCTCCACATCATAATCCGCGGCCTGAATGAGCTTTAACAGGATATTCTCCACATCCTCGCCCACATAACCGGCCTCCGTCAGCGTCGTGGCGTCCGCAATCGCAAACGGCACGTTGATGATCTTGGCCAGCGTCTGGGCGATATAGGTCTTGCCGCAGCCGGTGGGCCCCAGCATAATGATATTGGACTTCTGCAGCTCCACATCGTCCTTGTCGTCTTTTGTCGTCACCCGCTTATAGTGATTGTATACCGCCACGGACAGGACCTTCTTGGCCTCCTCCTGCCCGATCACATATTCGTCAAGAAATTCTTTGATCTGGACCGGTTTTAAAAGATTGATCTCCCGGGGATCCTTTTTGGGTTCCTCTTCGTCATATCCCTCTTCAATGATCTCCGCGCAGATATCCACACACTCGTCGCAGATATAAACGCCGTCCGGCCCGGCGATCAGCCGGTGGACCTGATCCTGGGTCTTATGACAAAACGAGCACCTGACCTGATCATCCGAAATTCTGCCTGCCATCACAAACTCCTTTTTTAGTTCTGAGAATCCTCATGGGAAGAAATCACCATATCGATCAGACCGTACGCTTTGGCTTCCTCCGCGGTCTTCCAGTTGTCCCGCTCCGTATCCGCGGCGATTACCTCATATTCCTTTCCGGTATTCTCCGCCATAATCCGGTTCATGCGCTCTTTGATCTTCAGGATATGCTTCGCGTTGATTTCAATATCCGTCGCCTGCCCCTGGGCGCCCCCAAGAGGCTGATGGATCATGATCTCCGCGTTGGGAAGCGCCATCCGCTTGCCCTTCGTACCACCCGCCAGCAGGAAGGCGCCCATGCTGGCCGCCATGCCGATACAGATCGTGGACACATCGCATTTGATGTATTTCATCGTATCGTAGATCGCCATTCCCGCGGAAATGGAACCGCCGGGGCTGTTGATATACAAATGAATGTCCTTATCCGGATCCTCGGATTCCAGGAAAAGGAGCTGGGCCACCACAAGGCTTGCCGTCACATCGTTGACTTCTTCGCCCAGAAAAATGATCCTTTCCTTTAACAGTCTGGAGTAAATGTCGTAGGAACGCTCCCCGCGGCTCGTCTGCTCGATGACGTAAGGTACTAAACTCATAGCTTACCCTCCTTATTTTTCCACGGCGTTTTCGACCACAAACTCAGAGGCTTTTTTCACAGCCAGATCCTCCATGATCTGCTTTTTGCCGTTCTCTCCCATAATCTCTTTGATCTTATCCGCTTCCATCTGGTACATGCCGGCCATTCTGTCCACTTCCGCCTCGTATTCCTCTTCGGTGGCCTTGATATCCTCCGCCACCACAACGGCCTCCAGCACCAATCTGGATTTGATCCTGCGCTCCGCCTGCGGTTTCATCTGCTCCACCAGCCCTTCGTAATTCATGCCGGTAAACTGAAAATACTGCTCCACGGTCAGGCCCTGCATCTGGATCCGCTGGGAAAAATCATCCGCCATCTGGCGCTGCTGGGTCTCCACCATGGCGTCGGGGATCTCCATCTTCGCGTCCTCAATGATCGCCGTAACCACCGCGTCTTCCTTCTTTTCCCGGGCCTCATTGGCCTTTCTCTCTTCCAGTTTTTTACGGATGTCCGCTTTATATTCTTCCAGCGTATCAAATTCGGAAACTTCTCCCGCAAATTCATCGTCCAGCGCCGGAAGCTGCTTTTCTTTGATTTCTTTTACCGTCACATGGAACACGGCCGGTTTGCCCGCCAGCTCCTTTGCCTGATACTCCTCCGGGAAGGTTACGTTCACGTCACAGGAATCCCCGGTGTTCTTTCCGATCAACTGCTCTTCAAAAGTATCAATAAAGGAATGGGAACCGATGGTCAGGCTGTAATTCTCGCCTTTGCCGCCCTCAAACGCCGTGCCGTCCACAAAGCCTTCAAAGTCGATCACCGCCACGTCTCCGTCCGCGATCGGCCGGCCATCTACGGTCACGGTCCTGGCATTGTTCTCCTGCTGCCGCTTTAAATCCTCCTCGATCTCCTCGTCGGAGACGGTGGTATCCGCTTTTTCCACCTGGATCCCTTTGTATTTTCCAAGCGTCACCTCGGGTTTTAACGCGACCTCCGCGGTAAAGATAAAGTCCTTGCCTTCCTCGATCTGCGTCACATCCACCTTGGGGGAGGAAACGATGGTCTCGCTACATTCCTCCAGCGCCTTCTCATACGCGCCGGGAATCACGGCGTTGGCCGCGTCCTCATAGAAAACGCCCTTGCCGTACATTTTCTCGATCATCTTCCGGGGCACCTTGCCCTTACGGAATCCGGGCACCTGAAACCGGTTTTTGTTTTTCTGATACGCTTCCTCTAAGGCGTGGGAAAACTCCTCCGCCGAAACCTCAATGGTCAGTTTTGCCATATTCTTTTCGAGTTTTTCAACCTGTAAACTCATTCTGTAAATCCTCCTCGTTCCTTGTATTCCTTTTACCCGTATGCCCGCAAGAGGGCATACCAACAGTCATTTTACGATTATAACATACCCTGCAAAAAAATGCCAGTATTTTTATCAGGGAACTTTACGGTTCTGAAATTTTGCCATTAACTACCATAATAATTAAAAAATCGACGTACATACTAAGACCAAGATAAGCCGCGACAAAAGCGTGAGCCAAAAGCGGGCATCTGCAGAGCCTGCCGCAGGGTAAGCGCGGTCGATGCGCTTATCTTGCGGGCACAGACCGTCTGGCTGTGTCAAAAAGAAAACGGCAAGTTTGGAGGTGAATGAAAATGGCAAATTCTTCTAGAACAAATAGAGTGGAAGTCCCGGAAGCCAAGGCTGCTCTGGATAAGTTCAAGACCGAGATCGCTTCCGAGTTAGGCGTGAACCTGAAGGAAGGTTACAACGGTGACCTGACTTCCAAGGAAGCCGGTTCCATCGGCGGTGAGATGGTTCGCCGTATGATCAAGAAGCAGGAAGAGGAAATGAACAAATAACTTCCGCAAAAAGGGGATTGCCGCATGACGCGGCAATCCCTTTTTCTACCGGTCCTGTTTTTTTCTGTGCTCGCCGGCAAGATAATGAATGACGTCCCGTCTGGTCACGATCCCGATGAATATGCGCTCATCGTCCACTACCGGCACAAAATTCTGCACGGTCACCTTTTCCAGTAAAGCTTCCATACTTTCATTCACATGTACGGGTTTGTTATCGTGCGCCCGCTTCAGCTCCATCACGCTGACGCGCTCCATCCTCTGCAGATTCGGAAAACCCAGCGTTTTGAGCCCCCACAGCACATCCCCGTCGGTGATGGTGCCGATGTATCTGCCGTCCTCCGACAAAAGCGGGACTGCGGCGTACCCGTGATGCTCCATTTTCTCCAGCGCCTGCCGGAGCGTGTCATCGCTCTGCACATACGCCACCTCGCTCTTGGGCGTTAAAAAAAATAATAAATTCATCGGTCTTATTCTTCCATCTGCCTTTCATATACAATCTGCCGGGCAAGCTCTTCGGCCTGCTCCTTAGAAAGCAGCTTTTCTACGATCTTGAGTCCGAAGTCGATGGCGCAGCCCATCCCCCGGCCGGTAATCACATGGCCGTCCGCCTCCGCCGGACGCCCCGTCACCTGCGCGCCTTCCAGATGGGAGGTAAAAGAAGGATAGGACGTGGCCCGTCTGCCCCGCAGCATCCCCCGGTGCCCCAATATGGAGGGCGCGGCGCAGATCGCCGCAATCCAGCTGCCCCGGCTGTAAAAACGATCCAGCTGCTCCATCAGCGGGCGGCAGGCTTCCAGCCGCTCCGTTCCCTTTTTCCCGCCGGGAAGGATCAGCATGTCAAAACCGTCAAAATCCACCTGGGAAAGCAGGGCGTCCATCCGCACCATAATCCCGTGGGAACCGCTCACATATTCCGTCTCTTCCACCGACACCATCGTCGTCTTGATCCCGGCGCGCCGGCACAGATCCACCACTGTCAGCGCCTCGATCTCCTCGTATCCTTCCGCAAAAAACACACCCACTTGTGCCATACAGATCCCCCTTTCTCCTTTTCCCATCATACCAGATAAACCGTTCCCCGAAAAGGGATAAAGTATGAATTCTTTCTAAACATTTGGAAATGCGGGCCCGGTATGGTACAATACTGCCAAAAGGAGGTTCCGGCTATGGAGATTGAACGAAAATTCACCGTCAAAAAACTGCCCGACGGGCTGGAAGACTTTCCCTTCCGCCTCATCGAGCAGGCTTATCTGAATACGGATCCCGTGGTACGCGTCCGGCGGGATAACGAGGACTATTATCTGACCTACAAAGGGAGCGGGCTGATGGCCCGGGAGGAATATAATCTTCCCCTGACCCGCGCCTCCTATGAGCATCTGCGCGCCAAGGCGGACGGCGCCGTCATTTCCAAAAAACGGTATCTCATTCCCTGCCCGCCGTATACCATTGAACTGGACGTCTTTGACGCGCCCTTTTCCCCTCTGGTCATTGCGGAGGTGGAATTTCCCAGTCTGGAAGAAGCCTCCGCTTTTCTTGCCCCCGACTGGTTTGACAAAGATGTGACGCAGGATCCGGCCTATCACAACTCCAATTTGAGCAGGCAGGCATAGCCATAGGGCGCGATTTCCATCGGGCCTGCCGCTTCCTTTTGCGCCAGCATGTCGTAGAGCGTTTCCCGCAGAAAGATGCGCTGCCTTTGTCCGCTGTAATTTAAAACCAGATAACAGCGTTTTTGGTCCCGGCACCTGCGCACGGCCAGTTCACATTCCTGCGGAAGGGACAGCACCCTGTCATGCGGCGATACAATGCCGCAGTAAGACAGGAAATAGGCCGCCGCCTCTTTGGTAAACGCGCTGCCATAATAAAGGATGCGCCCGTCTCCCAGCTTCTTTTCCGTCATCGCACAGACGCCGGCATAATAATCCGCGGTATAGGTTCCCCGGCTGATGCCTTCCTCCAAAGGGCGGATCAGATCACAGAAAACCGCCGCCGGCAGGATGGCGTCCTGGGTTTGGATGGATTGCGGCGCATCCGCCGGCCCCAGACAGGTGGATTCGTATACATCCGCCCCGGACGCTTCCCGCAAAAGACCCGGCAAAAGCATCTCCACGCACTGTCCGTTTTCCTGCTTCCATCCGGCCCTGCATCCCAAAATCAGCGTTCCGCCCGCCCTGACATACGAAAGCAAAAGTGCCGCCCGTTCTTTTGTGAGAATCACGGCATGGGGATAAAACAGCACCGGATATTTCTGCAGATCGTAAAGTTCGCTGTCCTGCTGCAGATACACATAGTCCATCGGCGTATGGCTCAGCTGGGCCGCCTGAAAAATCCCTGCGTCGCTGGCAGCGTTGAGCGCGCCGTGCACGCCGTCGATCTCCGCGTCCCAGAGATTGTCATAGTCCCTGATCTGGGCAAAAGCCGCTTCGTATTCCGCTCCCGTCAGACATTCCAGTTTTTTTACATCCTCAGAAAACGCTTTTACCTCTGCCAGCCTCCGGGTGGGCCTTCCGGAACAGTCCAAAATCCCGTTCCAGTAAATCTCCGTTCCCACCGTACTGGTGCGCCAACGGAAGAAACTGATATAGTCTGCCCCGTGCGCCACGCTCTGCATGGCCCACAAAGAAAGCTGTCCGGGCTTGGGCGAAGGCTCCCCCGCCCAGTTGACCCAGCTGCCGCTGCCCGACTGCTGCTCCATGATGCCGAAATGCCGGCAGACGGAACGCACCTCCGTCAGGTTCCGGCTCCATTTGCGATCGTTTAAATCCGTTTCCCGCTTTGGATCCCGTCCCAGCGCATAGGCGAAATTGGGGTACGAGTCGTAGGTATAAATGTCCAGGCTCTCCTTCTCCATCCGATGATTGTCCATGTGCCCGAATATGCCGTTGGTGGTGATAAAATCGCCGGGTTTGACATACGCGCGCAGAAGATCCGCCTGCATCCTGCAAAAGGCCAGCGTGCTTTCCGAAAGAAACCGGATATAATCCAGCAAAAGATGGGGGTTTTGCGCGCCGTTTGCCGTGATCCGGGGCACGAAAACCTCTTCCCAGGCCGTATAGGTCTGATTCCAGAATACCGTCCCCCACGCGTCGTTGAGCGCCCGGAGGGTCTGGTACTTTTCCCGCAGGAAAGAACGGAACGCCAGCGTATCGCTTTGAGAATAAAACTCGTTGATTTCGCAGTTTAATTCGTTGTCGATCTGCCAGCCGATAACGGCCGGGTGCCCGCCGTAGCGTTCTCCCAGCCTGCGGACGATCCTTTTGCAAAATTCCTGATAAACGGGGGAATTGTAATTATAATGCCGCCGCATCCCGTGACGGATCAAAACGCCGTCTTTCCTGGCGTTTAACACCTCCGGATATTTCTCCGTCAGCCAGGCGGGCGGCGTGGCCGTGGGCGTGGAAAAAATCACCTGCATCCCCATACGGTGCGCCGTCTCCAAAAACGCGTCAAAGAGCCCGAAATCAAAGTCTCCTTCCCGCTCCTCAAATCGGGACCAGGCAAATTCCCCGACCCGCACGGTCCGGATGCCGTTTTGCAGCATCCGTTCCAGGTCATTTTCCCACATCTTTTTTCCCCAATGCTCCGGATAATAACAACAGCCGATGGAAAGCCGCGGAAAGTAAAAGTTCTGCTTTTCGTTCATGTCTGCCCCTTCTTCCTGCCAAACGGCAGAAAATACCCTTGGAAAGCCTGCTTACGTAAAAACTGGCAGAATGGGACGAGCCCGTTCTGCCAGCCTTCACGTCCTGCGACGCTTTGTTTTAATTCAGTTTCCAGATATCCCGGTTGTACTCCGCAATGGTCCTGTCAGAAGAGAAGAAGCCCGCCTTTGCGATGTTCACCAACATCATACGTTTCCACTTCTCCTGATCCTCATAATCTTCAAACATCCGATCCTTGGTGGCGATATAGTCCTCCAGATCCAGAAGGGTCATAAACCAGTCCTTATTGAGGATCTCGTGATAAAGCCGTTCCAGATTCTCCCGATGTCCTACCGCCATGGCCTGTTCGCCGACGATGAAGTCCACCGCCTCTTTGATGACAGGGCTGTTCTCATAATAGGAACGGGACACATAGTCGCTGTTTTGATAATGGGCGATTACCTGCTCGCTCTTCTCGCCGAAGATATAGATATTCTCGTCTCCCACCAGCTCGTGGATCTCCACATTGGCCCCGTCCGAAGTGCCCAGGGTCACGGCGCCGTTTAACATGAACTTCATGTTGCTGGTACCGGACGCCTCCTTGGAAGCCAGCGAAATCTGTTCGGAAATGTCGCAGGCGGGGATCAGCTTCTCCGCATAGCTGACATTATAGTTCTCCACCATGACCACTTTCATGTAATCCTTTACATCGGGATCATGATTCACAATCTCCTCCAGAACCAGGATCAGATGAATGATATCCTGCGCGATCACATAGGCCGGCGCAGCTTTTGCGCCAAACAGGAAGGTCAGCGGCCGTTTAGGCTTTTTGCCGCTCTTGATCTCCAGATATTTGTGGATGATATACAGCGCGTTCATCTGCTGCCGTTTGTACTCATGCAGACGTTTTACCTGAATATCGAAGATGGAATCGGGATTGATCTCCTCGCCTTCCATTTCTTTGATATAGGCCGAAAGCTCCAGCTTCTTCTGGCGCTTCACATCCGCCAGCGCCTGCAGGAACTTCTCGTCATCCTTGTATGCCAGCAGTTTCTCCAGTTCATTGGCATCGGTCTGATACCCCTTGCCGATGGTGTCCGTAATCAGCGCGGCCAGTTCCCGGTTACAGGACAAAAGCCAGCGCCGGAAGGTGATGCCGTTGGTCTTATTGTTGAATTTTTCCGGATAGATCCGGTAAAAAGGATGCAGCTCCGTATTTTTGAGGATATCGGTATGGATGGCGGCCACGCCGTTGACGGAGAAGCCGTAATGAATATCCATATGCGCCATGTGGACGCGATTTTCGTTGTCGATGATCTGTACCGCGGGATCGTCGTACTTTTCCGCTACCCGACGGGCCAGCTCCCGGATAATGGGAACCAGCTGCGGCACTACCTTCTCCAGATAGGCGATCGGCCACTTCTCCAGCGCTTCCGCCAGAATGGTGTGGTTGGTATACGCGCAGGTTTTGCTCACCACTTCAATGGCCTCGTCCATGGTAAAGGCTTTATTGTTGACCAGGATCCGAATCAGTTCCGGAATGACCATGGACGGATGGGTATCGTTGATCTGGATGACCGCATGTTCATACATCTTGTGCAGATCGTACTGCCGCTCCTTCATCTCCTGCAGGATGAGCTGCGCGGCGTTGCTGACCATGAAATACTGCTGGTAAATGCGCAGCAGATGTCCCGCCTCATCCGAATCGTCGGGATATAAGAAGAGCGTCAGGTTCTTCTCGATATCGCTTTTATCAAAGCTGATGCCTTCTTTTACAATGCTCTCGTCCACGCTCTCAATGTCGAACAGACGCAGCTTGTTCACGCCGTTCTCATAGCCGATTACATCAATATCGTAAAGTCTCGAAGTGACCTTCCGGTCTCCGAAATAAACGTCATAACTGATGTCCGTTTTGTTCAGCCAGGAATTTTCCTCAATCCAGTCGTTTTTCTGCGCGCTCTGTTTGCGATCCTCAAACACCTGCTTGAACAGGCCCAGATGATAATTCAGGCCGATCCCCTCGCCGGGAAGTCCAAGGCTTGCGATAGAGTCCATAAAGCACGCGGCCAGACGCCCCAGTCCGCCGTTTCCAAGGGACGGTTCGGGCTCCAGCTCCTCGATACGGGACAGGGATTTTCCGTTCTTTTTGAGTAAGGAATCCACCTTGTCATAGATGCCGAGATTGATCAGGTTGTTGGAAAGCAGCTTTCCGATCAAAAACTCAGCGGAAATATAATAGACCTTCTTGGCTCCTTCGTTGGGCACCGTAACCTGGGCCAGCCCCTTTACCAGAAATAAAAGGGCGTAGTAAACCTCCTGGTCCGTCGCCTCTGCAATGGACTTTTTGTACAGGCGCTGGGTAATCGCCTCCAGCTCCTTATCCACTCTCTGCTCCAGAATCTCTCTCTGAATCGTTTCCTGCATTTTCATATTCAGCCTCCACTTCGCGTTTTGTGTTTCTGTCCTCTTATTTTCTCACCAGGTGCCTGGGCAGACCATTGACATAGAGGGGAGTCAGCTCGCCCATGATCAGCGGACGGGCATATTTTTCATATTCTTCATTCAGACCGCAGCCGTCCGGTGTGATCCACTCGGCCGGAACCGGTCTTTCCACGTTGGCGATGGCGTGAATGTCAAATGCGCTGGTGCCGCACAGATAAGGTGTCTCGCCCTTGCGATCCAGGGTGATCATCATGCCGGTCTTGCCTTCTTCGGCGGCCATGACCGCCTCGTAACCGACTTCAAACGCCTCGTTGACATCCGTCAGGGACGCTAGGTGGGTCGCCGCCCTCTGCAGGGTGGAAAACTCAATGGCGCGGGTCTTTAATCCGGTCTCGGAAGCAATCCGCTGCGCCAGAAAAGCGGCAGTACCGGAAAGCTGCTTATGACCAAAGGCGTCCACCGCCACATTTTCGTTTGCCAGTTCGCATACAAAACGGCCGTCCGCCAGATGCACCCCTTCGGAAACCGCGATGACAACGGAAGACTTGGTCTCAGCCAGCCGCTTCACATTCTTCATGAACGCGTCGATATCAAATACCGTCTCGGGAAGGTAGATCGCGTCGCAGCCTTCGCAGTCGTCGCCCTTTGCCAGCGCGGCGGCGGCGGTAAGCCAGCCCGCGTGACGGCCCATGATCTCTACGATACAAATGGTCGGTTTCTTCGCGCCGAAGGACGCGTTGTCACGGATGATCTCCTTAATGGATGCGGCGATATACTTCGCGGCGGATCCGTATCCGGGACAGTGGTCCGTGATCGGAAGATCGTTATCAATCGTCTTGGGAACGCCCATAAAGCGCTGGGGCTTATTGTGCGCCGCGGCGTAATCGGACAGCATCTTTACCGTATCCATGGAATCGTTGCCGCCCGCGTAAAACAGACATTCGATATCGTGTCTTTCCATGACCTCGAATACCTTTTCGTATACGTCCTCATGGCCTTCGATCTTGGGCATTTTAAAACGGCAGGATCCCAGAAATGCGGAAGGGGTCCTCTTTAAAAGCTCGATGCCGGTGGGATCGTCCAGATACTCACCCAGATCGATCACCTGATCCTCCAAAAAGCCCTCGATGCCATGCACCATCCCATATACTTTGTTGACGCCCAGCTCCTTTGCGGCGGAAAAGACACCGGCCACAGAGGAGTTAATCACGGCCGTGGGGCCGCCGGACTGTCCAACGACAATATTTCCTTTCATGTTTCCATCTCCTTCTATTCTGATCCCTATTTTCTTTTTTTGCGCAGACTTACTCCATAAGACTGCATAGTAAGTATAGCAGATTCCCTATTCCCTGACAAGAGAAAATTCGGCACAATCCTCTATAAAATATAGAAAACCCCGAAAGAATCGGGTTTTTTTGAAAAATCCTTGACTTTAATGCGTTAGCTAAGTATAATGTAAAGCAAAATGTTGGGAAGACATAGGGACAATGGGGTCCTGTCCGTTTCGGCGCCGTTTTGATCCGGTTCCGTCGGGACAGAACCATTTTTTATGTCTGCCTGCACTCTGGTTCATACCTATTTAATATGAGGAGGAAAAAACATGCTTGAAAAAATCACACAGATCAACGGCGCCATCAACGGCTTCGTCTGGGGCATCCCCTGTCTGACGCTGCTGATCGCCACCGGTATTCTGATGACCGTGCTGACGAAGGGATTTCAGTTTTCCCATTTCTCGCACTGGTTCAAAAACACCATCGGCAGCATTTTTCATAAAAATGTTTCCGGCCATGTAGACGACAAGGGATCCATTTCCCAATTCCAGGCGCTGTGCACCGCTCTTGCGGCAACGGTGGGCGTGGGCAATATTGCCGGCGTGGCCACGGCCATTGCCTCCGGCGGCCCCGGAGCCATTTTCTGGATGTGGGTGGCCGCAATTTTCGGCAGCATGACAAACTATTCCGAAAATGTCCTGGGCATTTATTTCCGCCGGAAAAACACCAAAGGCGAATGGGCCGGCGGCGCCATGTACTATCTGCGGGACGGTCTGGGCGGCTATAAGGGCTGCAAACAGATCGGCCGTATTCTGGCCGTGCTGTTTTCGATCTTCGCCATTCTGGCTTCCTTTGGAATCGGCAACTCCAGTCAGGTAAATACCATTGCCACCAACATGACCTCCGCCTTCTCCATCCCCTCCTGGGTCACCGGCATTGCGCTGATGATTCTGGCCGGTCTGGTCATCGTAGGCGGCATTAAGCGGATCGCGTCCGTAACGGAAAAGATCGTGCCCTTTATGGTTGTCTTCTATATTATAGGCGCCCTGGTCATCATTTTCGTACACGCGGGCAATATCCTTCCCGCCTTCGGCGCCATCTTCTCCTTTGCCTTCGGCTTTAAGGCCATCGGCGGCGCGGCCATCGGTATCGCAGTGAAAAACGCGGTAACCTGGGGCTTTAAGCGCGGCGTCTTCTCCAACGAAGCCGGCCTTGGTTCCTCCGTGATGGTACATAGCGCTTCCAACGTAAAAGAGCCTGTCCGTCAGGGCATGTGGGGCATCTTCGAGGTGTTTGCGGACACCATCATCGTCTGCACCCTGACCGCGCTGGTGGTTCTGACCTCCGGCCTGGTGGATTTACATACCGGCGCCATGCTGACGGACGCCGCGGATTCCGTCCTGGTGGCCTCCGCCTTTTCCAAGGTGTTCGGATATGCCGGTTCGGCCTTTATCGCCATTGCGATCCTGTTGTTTGCCTTCTCCACCGTACTCGGCTGGAGTTACTACGGCACCAAGGCCTGGGAGTATCTGTTTGGTACCAAAGCGACCATGATCTATAAAGTGATCTTCGTCCTGTTCATCATCGCAGGCGCGACCATGAGCCTGGATCTGGCGTGGGATATTTCCGATACCTTCAACGGTCTGATGTCGATCCCCAACCTGATCGGCGTCCTGTCCTTAAGCCCGCTGGTCATGAAGATTACCAAAAACTATGTGGACCGCAGGCTGAAGAACCAGAACAAAGAACCCATGCTTTCCGCCAATCCCGAGATTCAAAAAGAACACGCAAAAGCGGTGGAAAACGGGGAAATGTAACAAAAACGCCAGAAAAGCAGCACAACATCCCGCAAACTTAAAACCAAGAAGCTCACCATTTCCCCGAAAGGAATGGTGAGCTTTTTCTTTGAGCGAGATGCCGATGTAATGATTCGAGATGTCGATGTTTTTCTTCTCATTTTTGGTGTAACCCATTGAAAACGTGACGGAAATCGTGTATAATGATAAAGTCCGTTATTGTTCGCAGAAATGGAGGGGCGATTATGAAAATCAGCTATAAGAAACTCTGGTTGATGCTGGTGGAGCGTGAAGTAAACAAGGCTTCTTTTCGGAAGGAGCTTGGGCTGTCCGCTGGGACTTATACAAAGCTGAACAGGAATGAGGAAGTTTCTCTCTCCATCCTGCTGAGGATTTGTGACTATCTGAACTGCGATATAGGTGATATTTGCGAGGCTGTGCGCAAATGAGTCCTGATTATCGGACAGGTGAACTGCTATCATTCAGGATGGGAGAGATTATGTGATGATACAAGCACAAAAATATAATGGAGGGCTGACCTCAGAGCAATTCCTTTTCTATGAAATCAGGATTGCAGTAAAATTATATCTGGATGGAAAGTCGGTTGATGAAGCGGTCTCTCTCATTAAGCAAGACAACCTCTTTCAGTATCCGACAGAAAGAAAAATATCGAAGATGACGCGGGTATGTTATCGCCGGTTGGATGCGCTTGACAACAGAACACTTGTCGAGGAACTCGCCAATGCTCCAGCGGAGATAGCCAAGCAGATCAACCTATATGCGATGATGCGGTACAATCGTCTGGTAAGGGAATTTATGACGACGGTGATCGGCGAGAAATTCCGCAATCAGGATTTTGCTTTTTCCCGCCGTGACCTCAATACATTCTTCACTCGGCTTCAAGAACAGAACGACGACGTAGCCTCTTGGAGCGAACAGACAGTGAACAAGATCAAAGGCGTCCTTGTGAAGTCTCTCGTGGAGGCCGGACATCTTGACAGTTTCAAATCGGAGACGCTTAATCCTGTCTTCCTCAGCGAAGAATTGGAAAGCGGCATCCGCGAGAATGGAGATTTCGAGGCGCTCCCCGCCTTTAACTGTTTTAGATAGTCCAGCGGTGATATGTCAAGCATAAATTGAAATTATTTTCGAGCTATTTTCATATCATTTGCTGAAAAAAGGG
>CANQUI010000022.1 GCA_947626995.1 uncultured Eisenbergiella sp.
GAAAAACTGTGTGATTGGGAAGAGGTTTCGGCCTCTTCCTTTTATTTTTATTTTGCCAACTATAATTTTACACTAACGAGACGCTGCCAGTGGAGGGAAAGGCCGCCGATCCGGCATAAAAAAAGAACCGTCTTAAAAACGGTTCCGTCGTGTGCCCGCCCTCCTTTGCCGGAGGAAACAAAGGCAGGTCTTTGTCGTGAAAAGAGCGACAGACGGGGCTCGAACCCGCGACCTCCACCTTGGCAAGGTGGCGTACTACCAACTGTACTACTGTCGCAAACGTATCGCCGATCCAATTCCCGACGACAAGGACTATATTATCACAGCCGGGGAGAAAATGCAAGCCGTATTTGCAAAATTTTGCAGATTGACAGAAGCTGTGAACACATGCACAATAGACCTATAAGGATGGCAGGAAGCCGGAACGGAGGACGAGATGAAACAACAGCTTTTGGAAAAATTCGCAGCAGTTTTCGGAGATGCAGAGGGCGCAAAGGTCTATTTCGCGCCGGGCCGGGTGAATCTGATCGGCGAGCATACGGATTATAACGGCGGACATGTGTTCCCCTGCGCGCTGACCATCGGCACCTACGGGGTGGCCAGAAGGAGAGCAGACGACGCGCTGCATCTGTATTCGGCCAATTTTGAACAGTTGGGCGTGGTCAAAAGCAGTCTGAAGGAACTCATTTTTTCAAAGGAGGCGGACTGGACCAATTATCCCAAGGGCGTGATCTGGGCCTTTGGACAGAAGGGGATGCCGGTGACAGGCGGCATGGATCTTTTGCTCTGGGGCAATATTCCCAACGGTTCCGGCCTTTCTTCCTCCGCGTCCGTGGAGGTGCTGACGGGATTCATCCTGCGGGATCTGTACGGATTTGAGGTTTCCAATCAGGAGCTGGCGCTGATCGGCCAGTACAGCGAGAATCATTACAACGGCGTTAACTGCGGCATTATGGATCAGTTTGCCATCGCCATGGGAAAGGCGGACTGCGCAATTTTTCTGGATACGGCGACCATGGAATACGCGTACGCGCCCATCCGCCTGGAGGCTATGAAGCTGGTGATTTCCTGCAGCAATAAGAAACGCGGGCTGGGCGATTCCAAATATAATGAAAGAAGAACCGAATGTGAGACGGCGCTGGAACGGCTGCAGAAGGTGACCGGGATCCGGACGCTGGGAGATCTGGACGAGGACACCTTTGAGAAGGTTAAGGACGTCATCGGGGATAAGACGCTGATTGCGCGGGCGCGGCACGCGGTTTATGAGAACCGGCGTACCCTGCGGGCGGTAGAGGCGCTGCGCGCAAACGATATTGCGACCTTTGGCAGGCTGATGAACGAATCCCACATTTCCCTGCGGGACGATTACGAGGTGACGGGCAGGGAGCTTGACACGCTGGTGGAAGAGGCGTGGAAGATTGACGGCGTCATCGGTTCCCGGATGACGGGCGCGGGATTTGGCGGCTGTACGGTCAGCATTGTAAAAGAGGAGGCCGTGGACGTTTTTTGCCAACAGGTCGGAGCGGCTTATCGCAGGGCCGTGGGATACGACGCCGACTTTTATGTGGTGCAGATCGGAGGCGGCCCCACACAGCTATGAAATTTTTACTGGCCGCGCTGAACGCGAAATATATTCATTCCAATCCGGCGCTTTACAGTATGCGCGCCTACGCGGCGGCGCGCAGTCCGGCCGCCGGAGAGCAGGTGGAGATTGCAGAATATACGATCAACCAGCCGTTTTTCGAGATCCTGGACGATCTTTATCAACGCAGGCCGGACGCGGCCGCCTTTTCCTGTTATATCTGGAATTGGACGCTGGTGCGCCGCCTGATCGACGCGCTGCACAAGGTGATGCCGGCGCTTCCCATATGGCTTGGCGGGCCGGAGGTTTCCTTTCACGCCGAGGCGGTTCTGCAGAAAAATCCCGGCGTGTTCGGCATTATGACGGGAGAGGGAGAGGAAACGTTTTGGGAACTGCTGGAATGGTACGAGGCGCCGCAAAAGCCGCTTTCAGAGATTGCCGGGCTGGTCTTTCGAAAGAACATGGAGGGCAAAATCCACCGGACCAAAGAGCGGGCACCGCTGGATATGGATGAGCTTGTGTTTTTTTACCGGGAGGCGCAAGCGGACGCTTTTACCAATCGGATCGTGTACTATGAATCCGGCCGGGGCTGTCCGTTTCGGTGCGGTTATTGTCTTTCCTCGCTGGATAGAACGGTCCGGCTGCGCAGCCTTGACCGGGTAAAGCAGGAGCTGCAGTTTTTTTTGGACCGCAATACGCCCCAGGTGAAGTTTCTGGACCGGACGTTTAACTGCAATCCCGTGCATGCGCTGGAAATCTGGCGGTATCTTTTGGCGCATGACAACGGAGTCACCAATTTTCATTTTGAAATTGCGGCGGAGCTTCTGACGCAGGAGCAGCTGGATCTGCTTTCCCGGATGCGTCCCGGGCAGGTGCAGCTGGAGATCGGCGTACAGTCCACAAATCCCCGGACGCTGCAGGCGGTGCGGCGGCGGACGGATCCGGAAAAGCTTGCCCGGTCCGTGGCGCAAATCCGCAAAAGCAATCATGTCCATATCCATCTGGATCTGATCGCCGGGCTGCCCTATGAAGACCTGTCCCGTTTCCGAAAGTCCTTCAACGATGTATGGCGGATGCGCCCCCATCAGCTGCAGCTGGGCTTTTTGAAGGTGTTAAAAGGCTCTTATCTGGAGGAGACGGCGGAGCGTTTTGGCATTGTATACGGAGACGAGCCGCCTTATGAGGTGCTGTTTACCCGCTGGCTTTCCTTTGCGGACATCGCGCGCCTAAAGCGGATCGCGGAAATGGTGGAGCGCTATCACAACAGCGGTCAGTACCTTCATATGATGGGCGCGCTGGAACGATGTTTTCCGACGCCCTTTGATCTTTACGATGCGCTGGCGGATTTTTATGACAAACAGGGGGAGCGGGGACACAGCCTGTCCTATGCCGAGGGGTACAGGATCCTGCTGGAGTTTGCGGTCCTGCGGGATCCGGGTCGGGAACGGCTGTACCGGGAACTGACCGTCTTTGATCTGTATTTAAGGGAAAACGCAAAAAGCCGTCCGGATTTTTTGCCCCAGCTTTGCGCGCCGCCAAAGAAAGTGCGTGCTTTTTATGAAAGAGAGAAAAAAAGCCCGCGGTATCTGTCCGGATACGAGGGCTGCAGCCCGCAGCAGGCGAGGCGGATGACCCATCTGGAGGTCTTTCACTGGTGCATGGAGGCGGACCCAAAAGAGCTGCTTTTCGCGTTTGATCAGGCGCCGGAAGAAAAAGAATACGCATATTTGTTTGATTACCGCAGGCGCGACCCGCTGACGCATAACGCGCGGGCGGTACTGCTTACAGAATGGGGAGAAGACGATGAACGCACATACGAAAGCGATCCTGGCTCTGCTGGATGAGCATTACGGAACGGAATATGTCTGTTACTTAAACCATGAAAACGCCTGGCAGCTTCTGATCGCCACGATCTTAAGCGCCCAGTGTACGGACGCAAGGGTGAATCTGGTGACGAAGGATCTGTTTGTGAAATATCCGTCGGTGGAGGCGTTTGCCAACGCGGACCTAAAGGAACTGGAGCAGGACATCCGCTCCACCGGTTTCTATCATAACAAGGCGAAAAATATCATAGCCTGTTGTAAAGATCTGACGGAAAAATTCGGCGGCGAGGTTCCCTCCTCCCTGGAAGAGCTGACCTCGCTGGCGGGCGTGGGGCGCAAGACCGCGAACGTGATCCGCGGAAATATCTTTCATGAGCCCAGCGTGGTGGTGGATACCCATGTGAAACGGATCTCCAAAAAGCTGGGGCTGACAAAAGAGGACGATCCGGTGAAGGTGGAGATGGAGCTGATGAAGGTGCTGCCAAAGGATCACTGGATCCTTTATAACATCCAGATCATCACGCTGGGGCGGCAGATCTGCAAAGCCCCTACGCCGCACTGTAAAGATTGTTTCCTGACGGAACACTGTCCGGATTATCAGAAGAGAAGGAAACTTGCAAAACAATAAAAAGTGAATTATAATAGGCAGAGGTTGTGGAAAGACTGTGAGGGAAAAGACGATGATGAATCTTCACAATAAGAAAACAAAAAAAATCATATCTTCCGTGATCATTCTGATCCTGGTGCTGGCGATGGTGGTACCCACGCTGCTTTCCTTATTATAAGACAGGGACGCAGGAAGAAAGAAAACGGATCGCATAGAGGGGAAGTTGGCATGAAAAAGTGGAAAACCTGGATAATGCTCCTGCTGCTGGCATCGGCGGTCTTTGCGGCCGATAAAAGAGAAGCCGCCGCCGCACCGAACGATACGATACGACAGGGCGTATCCGCTGACGGGATCGATCTGTCCGGCATGACGCAGGCGCAGGCGCAGCAGACGCTGACCGAATATGTGGAGCAAAGCAGGAACGCGCCGATCACGTTATATGCCGCCGACGGGGAAAGCGTTACCGTGTCGGCGGGACAGCTGGGCCTGTTCTGGGAGAATCCGGATCTGGTACAGCAGGCGGCGGATCTGGGAGAAACCGGAAATATCGTGGCGCGCTACAAGGTCTTGCAGGATTTAAAGCATAAGGGATATTCGTACGAGGTAAAACTGGATTTTGACCGCAGCGCCATTTCGGGCGTGGTGCAGGAGCAGTGCCAGCGTTTTAACGTGGAGGCGGTGAACGCACAGCTGACGAGAAAAAACGGCGTTTTTGAGGTGACGGAGGGACAGACCGGATATACGGTGGATGTGGAGGCCTCCGTTTCCGCCATCTATGATTATCTGACGCAGCAGTGGGATAAAACGGAAGGCAGCGTGCAGCTGGCGATGGCGGTGGAGGAGCCGAAGGGAACGGCCGAGGAGCTTTTGCAGGTAAAAGACGTGCTGGGGACGTTTACCACCAGCTATTCCACCTCCGGCGCGGACCGGAGCCGCAATGTGGAGAACGGATGCCGTCTCATCAACGGGACCACGCTGTATCCCGGCGATACGTTTTCCACCTATGATACGGTCAAACCCTTCAGTTCCGAAAACGGATATTATCTGGCGGGCTCCTATCTGAACGGAAAGGTGGTAGACAGCATCGGCGGCGGGATCTGTCAGGTGTCCACCACGCTGTACAACGCGGTGCTTTTGTCGGAGCTGGAGGTCTCGGAACGGCATAACCATTCCATGATCGTCAACTATGTGGATCCTTCCGCGGACGCGGCCATTGCCGAATCCTCCGGAAAAGATTTCAAGTTTGTAAACAGTACGGAATATCCGATCTACATAGAGGGAAGCACGCAGAATAAGAAGATTACCTTTACGATCTACGGCGTGGAGACCAGGGATCCCGGCCATTCGGTAAGTTACGTCAGCGAGGTGCTGGAAAAGAAGGTGCCGGAGCAGGATAAGATCGTGGCGGACGCTTCCCAGCCCATCGGCTTTATCCACACCACCGCGGCGCATATCGGATACCGGGCGCAGCTGTGGAAGGTGGTGAAGGAAGACGGCGTCGAGGTGAGCCGCGAGGTTATCAATACGAGCAGCTATCAGATGAGCCCCAAGACGGTAACGGTGGGAACCGCCACCGCAGATCCCAATTACAGCAATCTGATCCAGACCGCCATCGCCAGTAACGATACCCAGACCGTAAAGGACACCATTGCCAATATCCAGGCGGCCCAGGCCATGGCCCAGGCGATGACGCCGGAGCAGCTCGCGCAGCTTCAGGCGGCGCAGGCGGCCGCGCAGCAGGCCGAGCAGGACGCCCAGGCCGGCAATTAGAGGGGATTTTTCATGCAGACAGTCGTCATGACCAAGTGGGCGGGACTGGAGGGCACGGCGCATTTGGCGGAACGGTGCGGCCGCCGGCTGGCAGAACGGTATCCGGCGCATCTGATCGAAACCGCCCGCGGGTTTTTACAATATCTTTCGGTGCAGCAGGAGAAGGCCATCGCCGAGGCGGCGGACGTACGGCTGATGCAGGAGGTATCGGAAGGCGGCGTATTCGGCGCACTCTGGACGCTGGGACAACGGGCGGGATGCGGCTTGCGCATCGAGCTGAAAAAAATACCGATCCGGCAGGAAACCGTGGAGATCTGTAACTTTCTGGACCTCAATCCGTACCGGCTGCTGGGGACCGGGAGCCTGCTTTGTATTACCTCCCAGGGAGAGGTGCTTGCGGCGCGGCTGCAAGAGGCCGGGATCGACGCGGCGGTGATCGGATTTACGGCGCCGGGGCATGACCGCGTGGTGCAAAACAAAGAATTCAGACGCTTTTTGGAACCGGTAGGGGTCGATGAAATCCATCGGGCCCTGTAAAAAACCGAATTATCACCGGCTAAGAGCCGGACAGTCAGCCGCAGGCGCGGCGGAAATGAGGAAAAATGAGAGAAGAATTGCTGCGTATCATTGAACGGAACAGCCGGATCGACCTGAAGGAACTGGCGGTGATTTTGGGCGCGGAGGAGATTGACGTGGTCAATGAGATGGCCGCCATGGAGGCCGAGGGCATTATCTGCGGTTACCATACGCTCATCGACTGGGAGAAGACCAGCATCGAAAAAGTGTCGGCGCTGATCGAGGTGCGCGTCACGCCGCAGCGGGGACAGGGATTTGACCGGATTGCGGAACGGATCTATAAATATCCGGAGGTGAACGCGGTCTATCTGATTTCCGGCGGGTTCGATCT
This sequence comes from uncultured Eisenbergiella sp., assembly GCA_947626995.1. Lineage (GTDB taxonomy): Bacteria > Bacillota > Clostridia > Lachnospirales > Lachnospiraceae > Gallintestinimicrobium. Next base: position 6,690 of record CANQUI010000022.1, read on the forward strand.
TTTGGTCACGCTGGAGGGGAAATCCTTAAAGGAAGTTTCCGCTTTTGTTTCAGACAAGCTGGCGCCGCTGGAAAGCGTACTGAGTACCGCGACGCATTTTATCCTGAAAAAGTATAAGGATCATGGAACCATTCTGACCAGACAGTATGAGGATCAAAGAGAGAAGGTGTCGCCGTGAGGAATCCGTTATCCGACCGGATTGTGCAGATCAAGCCCTCCGGGATCCGAAAATTTTTTGATATTGTAAGCGAGATGCCCGACGCCATTTCCCTGGGCGTGGGAGAGCCGGATTTCGATACGCCCTGGCACATCCGGGACGAGGGAATCTATTCGCTGGAAAAGGGGCGGACCTTTTATACCTCCAATCTGGGGCTGAAGGAACTGCGGGAGGAGATCTGCAAGTATCTTGCGCGCCGCTTCGATCTGCATTATGATTGCCAGAATGAGGTGATCGTGACGGTGGGCGGTTCCGAGGCCATTGATATTGCGCTGCGGACCATGATCAATCCCGGCGACGAGGTGATCATCCCCCAGCCCTCTTACGTTTCGTACGAGCCGTGCGCGATTCTTGCAAACGCAAAGCCGGTGATCCTGAATCTGAAAGCGGAGAATGAATTCCGGCTTACCGCGCAGGAACTGGAGGATGCGATCACCGAGCGGACAAAGGTGCTGATTCTGCCGTTCCCCAACAATCCCACCGGCGCCATCATGGAGCGCGCCGATCTGGAGGCCATTGCCAGAGTGATCATACAGCATGATCTGTTTGTTATTTCCGATGAGATCTACGCGGAGCTTTCCTACAAGGGAAAGCATGTGTCCATCGCCCAGATTCCGGGCATGAAGGAGCGGACCGTGCTGATCAACGGTTTTTCCAAATCCTATGCCATGACGGGATGGCGGCTGGGTTATGCCTGCGCGCCGCAGAGGATCACCGAGCAAATGTTCAAGATCCATCAGTTTGCGATCATGTGCGCGCCCACTACCAGCCAGTATGCCGCGATAGAGGCGTTAAAAAACGGGGACGGGGACGTGGAGCGGATGCGGGAGCAGTACAACCAGCGCCGCCGGTATCTGGTTCACGCGTTTGAAGAGATGGGGCTGCCCTGCTTTGAACCGTTCGGGGCCTTTTATATCTTTCCCTGCATCCGGGAATTTCATATGACCAGCGACGAGTTTGCCACCCGGTTTTTGGAAGAGGAAAAGGTGGCCGTGGTGCCGGGCACGGCGTTTGGCGACTGCGGAGAGGGATTCCTGCGGATTTCCTACGCGTATTCCCTGGAAAATCTGAAGGTGGCCATCGGCAGACTGGAACGCTTTGTCAAGAGGCTGAAAGCGCAGCAGGGCAGGGACGTATGATCCATATCGTGCTGCATCAGCCGGAGATCCCGCAGAATACGGGCAACATCGGCCGGACCTGCGCGGCAGTGGGCGCGTCGCTGCACCTGATCGAGCCGCTGGGGTTTTCCTTAAGCGAAAAGCAGCTGAAACGGGCCGGGATGGATTACTGGGACAAGCTGAACGTGTCCCGATATGTGAATTTCGCGGAATTTTGCGAGAAGAATCCGGGTGCGAAAATCTGGATGGCCACAACCAAGGCCCGCCGGATCTATTCGGAGGTCTGTTTTGGCCCGGACGACTATCTGATGTTTGGGAAGGAAAGCGCCGGCATACCGGAGGAAATTTTGGTGGCGCATGAGGAGAACTGTATCCGGATCCCCATGCTGGATCAGATCCGTTCCCTGAACCTTTCCAATTCCGTGGCCGTCATTTTATACGAAGCGCTGCGGCAGAACGGGTTTGCCGGCCTGCAGGAGCATGGGAAGCTGCACCGGCTGCAATGGAGATCCTAAACGCCTTCCGTTTCGTCTTCGTCCACGGGAAGGGAGAAGATAAATTCGCTGCCCACGCCTTCGGTGCTGATGACGTTGATATTCTCATTGTGGGCGCGGATGATTTCCCGGGTGATAGAGAGGCCCAGGCCGGTCCCTTTTTTATCCTTCCCTCTGGAAAGATCGGTTTTGTAGAAGCGGTCGAAGATCAGATTTAAACTGTCTTTTGGGATGCCGATGCCGCTGTCCTTGACGGAAACGAACACCTTGCCGTGTTTTTCCGTGGTCTCGATCCGGATGGAAGAGTTGGCATGTGAAAATTTGATGGCGTTGTCGAGCAGGTTATAAAGCACCTGCTCGATTTTGCTTTTATCGGCGATCACCGGAAGCGTCTCTCCGGTGAGGATCAGTTCGATCCGGATGCGTCTGGGACGGCAGGTCCCTTCAAAGGATTCGGCGATGGAACGGATCATTGCGTTGATGTCGAAAGAAGATTTTTCCAGCACCATGCCTTTCATATTCAGGTTGTTCAAAGTCAGAAGGCTGTTGGTCAGTTTGATCAGCCGCTCCGTCTCGTTGTGCAGGATCCCCAGATATTTCCCGTACAGCTCGGGCGGGATGGTGCCGTCCTGCATGGCCTCCAGATAGCCCTTGATGGAGGTCAGCGGAGAGCGGAAATCATGGGAAACGTTGGCGATGAATTTTTTCTGGTTGTCCTCGCTGCGGGCGATTTCGCTTGCCATAACGGACAGGGAGGCGGCCAGATACCCCATTTCGTCTTCGCTGTCCACCTGAAATTCATAGTGCATATTGCCGGCGGCATACTGTTCTGTGGCCGCCGTGATCTTTTTTAAGGGGAGATAGACCATCTCCGTAAAGAAAATCAGGATGATCAGGGAAAGCAGGAAAAAGATAGCCAGCATAATATAGGAAATGTTCAGCAGACTTTCCCGGAGGGCGCGGATCTGGGCCATCTGCATGTGGATGACCACATACCCCCGCACCTTGAAATGCGAAGTGATCGGGGCAAAGACGCTGAGCATTTCCTCGGAAAAACGGCCGAAGAAATTTCCGGTGGTATAGACGGAACCCGCCGTGACGGTAGGATCGAATCCCTCCACCACCGTTTCATGCGTCACATCCAGGGGCATTTCCGTGGTCATAACGATGCGCCCGGAGGGATTGATGATCCAGATCTGCGCGGACAGATAGACGCTCAGCGCGTCCAGCTGCTCTTTGACGGCCTCCAGAGAGGTTTCGCTGTTGTACAGATCGGACGCGTAGGTGTTGGCGATCAGGGTGGCCTCTTTATACAGCGCGTCCGCCTTGTCCCGTTTCAGGTGCTCCAGCGTCATGCTGGAGACAAAGGTGGCAACCACAAGAAACCCGAAAAGGCCGAAGATGAGGTAGCCCAGTATGAATTTCAGATAGAGCGTTTTTCGCATATACGGCCTCCGCGCCTTTTTTAACGGACCTCAAACTTGTAGCCGATCCCCCAGATCGTGGCGATCCTCCAGTTGGCATGATCCTTAATCTTTTCCCGCAGACGTTTGATATGAACGTCCACCGTGCGGGTGTCTCCGATGTACTCGTATCCCCAGATCTGATCCAGAAGCTGTTCCCGGGAATAGACATGATTGGGGGAGGAGGCCAGGAAGTAAAGAAGCTCCAGCTCCTTGGGCGGCATATCCACATTGTTGCCCAGATAGACGACGGAGTAGTTGGTTTTGTTCACCGTCAGCCCTTCATATTCCGCCACTTCCACGGACGGCCGGGACGGCGCGTCCGGCAGGGGCTTGTAGCGGCGCAGGACCGCCTTGACCCGTGCCACCAGTTCCTTGGAATCGAAGGGTTTTTCAATATAATCGTCCGCGCCCAGTTCCAGCCCCAGCACCTTATCGAACACCTCTCCCTTTGCGGAAAGCATGATGATGGGAATCCCGGAGCGGCTGCGGACCTCCCGGCAGACCTGATAGCCGTCGATGCCCGGCAGCATCAGATCCAGCAGGATCAGGTTGGGGGAAAAGGTGTTTACGGCGCTTAAAGCCGCCTCGCCGTCCCCCACGATCAGGGTATCGAAACATTCCTTGGTGAGATAAAGAGAGATCAGCTCCGCAATGTTGGCGTCGTCGTCCACGATCAGGATCTTCTGTTTGTTTGCCATGGTTTCACTCCTTAAATTCTGCGATGGTCACGCCGGCGTCGCCTTCTCCGTATTCGCCGGGACGATAGGATTTGATATATTTTACCTTTCTCAGGTGATTCTGCACCGCCTGACGCAGGGCGCCGGTGCCTTTGCCGTGGACGATGCGCACGGTTTTTAAATGCGCCAGATAAGCGTCGTCCAGATATTTGTCCAGCAGGGAAAGGGCTTCATCCACCGTCTTTCCCAGCAGATTGATCTCCGGGGAGACGGAAAAGGACTTGGCCATCCGCAGCTTTCCGTTTCCGGTGCGCTGCAGGTTGGGAGAAAGGATCGTTTCTTCTTCCACAGGGACCAGATCCCGGATATTGACCGAGGTGCGCAGGATGCCGCACTGTACGAACAGATTTCCGCGGGAATCCGGCAGGGAAGAAACCGTCCCTTTTAGTCCCATGGAAGGGATCTTTACAAGATCGCCTTTTTTGAGCTGTTCCGGTTTTATCGGCGCGCCGGGTCTGGGGATGTTTTTGACGGACAGCGAGTCGTTTTTTTCTTCAATCCGTCCCCGCAGCCGCTCCCGGGTCTGTTCCAGCTCCTTCATGGAGGCGCCGGGGCCGGCCTTGCGGAAGACGCGGATGGTATCATCCGCCGTTTCCTTTGCCTCCCGCAGAATATCCCGCGCCTTTTCATTGGCCTCCCGCAGGATGCGTTCCCGCGCCCGGTCAGTTTTTTCCTTTTTTTCTTCCAGTTCTTTTTTCAGCTGCCGGATCTGCGCCTGATCCTCCTCGATCTGCCGCTGTCTGCGCTCCATTTCCACACGCTGCTGCTCCAGATCGGCGATCACGTCCTCAAAGCTTTTGTCCTGTTCGTCGATCTGTTCCTTTGCCGCCGCGATGATCTCGTCGGGCAGTCCCAGCTTTTGGGAAATGGCAAAGGCGTTGCTTTTGCCGGGAATCCCGATCAGGAGACGGTAGGTGGGACGCAGGGTTTCCACGTCAAATTCGCAGCAGGCGTTTTCGACAAAGGCAGTGGAAAGGGCGTAGATTTTCAGCTCGCTGTAATGCGTGGTGGCCATGGTGCGGATGCCCTGTCCATGCAGAAAATCCAGAATGGCGATGGCCAGCGCGGCGCCCTCCGTGGGATCCGTTCCGGCGCCCAGCTCGTCGAACAGACAGAGGCAGTCCGCGTCCGCATGCCTCAGGATCTGCACGATCCCGGTCATGTGGGAAGAAAAGGTGCTTAAGCTCTGCTCGATGCTCTGCTCGTCTCCGATGTCCGCGTATACTTCCCGAAAGACGGAAAGGCGGGAACGGTCAAAAGCGGGGATATGGAGTCCCGCCTGCCCCATCAGCGTCAGCAGCCCTACGGTTTTCAGCGAGACCGTTTTGCCGCCGGTGTTGGGCCCGGTGACAATGAGAAGATCGAAATCTGTCCCCAGCGACACATCAATGGGGACGACGCTCTTTTGATCCAAAAGAGGGTGACGGCCCTGCCGGATTTGAATCTGATGATCGGTGTCAAACAGGGGGCGGGTGGCGTTCATTTCCAGAGCCAGAGAAGCCTTGGCAAAAATGAAGTCCAACCGGGTCAGAATCTCCTGGTTATGCGCAATCTCTGTTTGATGTTCGCCCGTTTGGGCGCTCAGCCCGGCCAGTACGGCGGCGATTTCCTTTTGCTCCTCGATTTCCAGTTCCCGCAGCTGATTGTTCAGGTTTACCACGGCGGCGGGCTCGATGAAAAAGGTGGACCCGGTGGAGGACTGGTCGTGGATCATGCCGGGCACCTGTCCCCGGTATTCGGCCTTGACCGGAATACAATAGCGGCCGTTGCGGGTGGTGATTACCGCGTCCTGCAGCCAGGACCGGACGGGGCCGTTTATCATGGCGTTAAGCTGGGTATGGATGCGTTCCCCGGAAAGGGTCATGCTCCGCCGGATCTTTTTCAGGGCAGGACTGGCATCGTCGGCGATCTCTTCTTCCGAAAGGATACATCTGCGGATTTCGGCGGAAAGAGGGGTCAGCGGCTCCAGCTCCTGAAAAAGAAAGGTCAAGGAATCGGCCGTCGCGTCCTCCCGTTCGGCGCGGCCGTAATTTTTGACCCGGGCCGTATTTTCCAAAAGACCGGCAATGCGCAAAAGCTCCCCTGTGGAAAGGGTGCTGCCGATCTCCAGAGAGCGCAGGCTCATGCCCAGCGGATGATTGTTCCCAAAGGTCGGATTTCCCTTCCGGAAGATCCGGGCCAGAGCGTCGGCGGTCTCTGTCTGGGCAGACAGGATCTGCTGCAGATCCGTCATGGGAACCAGAGAGCGGCAAAGGCTTTTCCCGGGCTCAGAGGTGGCTTTTTCCTCCAGCATACAGAGCACTTTATCATATTCCAGTACGCGCAGAACTTTGGCGTTCATATCGATCTCCTCATCCTAAGGGTTATGATTATCATACCACATCGCAGGAAAAACGGACAGCACTTTTTCTTGTGCCGGGGGGCGGTTTGCGGTATACTGAAAGAAACGCAGTCCGGCCGGAAAGGAAGCTTCAGCTTATGGAAGAAAAGCAGACCAATCAGGAGATAGAGTTTATAAAAGAAAAGGTAAAGGAACGGCCCCTGAACCGGAAAAAACTGCTGCGCAGAACGATTCTGACCGCCAGTATGGCCGTAATCTTCGGACTGATCGCCTGCCTGACCTTTCTGGTGCTGGAACCGGTGTTCACCAATCTGCTCTATCCGGAGGAAGCCAAAAAGCCGGTGGAGCTGCAGGAGGAAAATCCGGCCGAGGAGATGCGTCCGGAGGATATGATCCTGGAAGAGGAAAGCCCGCAGGACGTGTCGGAACCGGGCGCTTCCTCCGCCGTCGTGGAAAAGGTGGAGCTGGAAATGAGCGATTACCAGCGGCTGTATCGTCTGATGTACGGGCTGGCGCAGGAGACCGCCCAATCCATGGTGACGGTGGTGGGCGTGGAAACAGATCTGGACTGGTTCGACAATATTTATGAAAATCAGGGGCAGTCCTCCGGCCTGATCGTGGCGGATAACGGAGAGGAACTGCTGATTTTGACGGACAACGCCGTGGTGGCGTCGGCGGACAGCCTGCAGGTGGTCTTTTCGGACGGGACGCGGCTGGACGGGACGATCAAGGGACAGGATGAATCCAGCGGACTGGCCGTGGTCAGCATATTGCTGGAAAGGATTCCTTCCGACACAAAAGAAACGATTCGGACGGCGGTGCTGGGCGGTTCCGGCAGCAGCATACTGGCTACGCCGGTGATCGCGCTGGGCAGGCCGTTGGGGAACGCGGATTCCATCGCCTACGGGATGGTCACCTCCGTGGACGCAAAGGTGAATCTGGTGGATTATAACGTGCGGCAGCTGACCACGGATATGGCAGGGGGACGCGGCGCCAGCGGCGTGCTGGTCAATCTGACCGGACAGGTGATCGGTATGCTGCAGCCGGAGGGCGACGCCGGTTCTCTTTTGACCGCGTACAGCATGACGGATCTGCGGCCGCTGATCGAGAAGCTGTCCAACGGCGGCCGCATCGTCCATCTCGGCGTGACGGGAACCGATGTGCCCGAAGAAATCCATGAGGAGCTGAAGGTCCCTCTGGGCGCTTATGTGACAGAGATTCAGATGGATTCTCCGGCCATGGCCGCCGGGATCCAGAGCGGGGATGTGATCGTCGGCGTGGAAGACGTTTCGGTCCATTCCTTTGCCGAATACCAGGAGGCGCTGATGAATCTGACTACAGACGCGCCGATCACGTTGTCCGTGATGCGCCAGGGCAGCGAAACATATCAGGAGATGACGGTGGAAGTGACGCCGGAATGAAAAGAAAGGAAGCAGGCAAATGAAATATATCAGGGATTATAAAGAAGGGGACCGGGTCTTTGACATTTATCTGTGCCGGCATAAACAGGCCGCGGTCACCAAGAACGGAAAGCCTTATGACAACGTGATCCTGCAGGACAAAACGGGAACCATAGACGCCAAGATCTGGGATCCCAACAGCGCGGGCATTGAGGACTTCGATACGCTGGATTACATTCAGGTCTACGGAGACGTAAACAGCTTTCAGGGAGCGCTGCAGGTGAATATCAAACGGGTCCGGCTGTGTCACGACGGCGAATACGATCCGGCGGATTACCTGCCCGTCAGCAAACGGCCGACGGCGGAAATGTACCGGGAGCTGCTCGGCTATATTGGGAGCGTGGAAAATACATATCTGAAAAAGCTGCTGGAGGCTTTTTTTGTGGAGGATGAGACGTTTATCCGGGATTTTCAAAGATCCTCGGCGGCCAAGAGCGTCCATCACGGCTTTGTGGGGGGCCTTTTGGAGCATACCGTAAGCGTGGCAAAACTCTGCGATTATTACTGCGCGGCCTATCCTCTGCTGAAACGGGATCTGCTGCTGACGGCGGCCCTGTGCCATGATATCGGAAAGACCAGGGAAATCGCGCCCTTTCCCCGCAACGACTACACGGACGACGGACAGCTGCTGGGGCATATCGTCATCGGTTCCGAGATGGTGCAGGAAAAGATACGTCTGATCCCCGGCTTTCCTCCGGCGCTGGCCTCCCAGCTTAAGCACTGCATCCTGTCCCATCACGGCGAGTACGAATACGGCTCCCCGAAAAAACCGGCCCTCATGGAGGCGCTGGCATTAAATCTGGCGGACAATACGGACGCAAAGCTGGAAACGTTTACCGAGATCCTGGAAGGAACCCCCGATACGGGATGGCTGGGATACAACAGACTATTTGAGTCCAATCTGCGGAAAACGCAGCTGGAGTGAGCGGATGAACCTACAGAAAAATCAGATCGTGGAAGTAACCATTACGGATATGGGCGCCGACGGAGAAGGGATCGGTCATCTGGACGCAGGCTATACGCTGTTTGTCAAGGACGCCCTGATCGGGGACGTGGTGCGGGCCAAAATCGTCCGGCCCAAAAAAGGATACGCGTTCGCCCGCCTGGAAGAAATTCTGTCCCCTTCCCCGGACCGGGTGGAGCCGGTCTGCCCTATGGCCCGCCGGTGCGGCGGCTGCCAGCTGCAGGCGCTTTCCTACGAAAAGCAGCTGGAATTTAAAAACCGCAAAGTAAAAAACAATCTGATCCGGATCGGCGGCCTTTCCCCCCGGCTGGTGGAGGCCGTAATGGAAGAGCCTGCCGGGATGGAGGTCCCTTTTTTTTACCGCAACAAGGCGCAGTTTCCGGTGGGAACGGACAAAAACGGACGACTGGTGGCGGGCTTTTACGCGGGTCGCACCCATACCATCGTCCCGGCGGAGGACTGTGTGCTGGGAACGGCGGAAAACAGGGAAATTCTGCGCATTGTGCTGGATTTTTGTGAGCAGAAGCGCATCCCGGCTTATGATGAGATCAGCGGACGGGGGCTCGTGCGGCACGTGCTGATCCGAAAGGGATTTTCTACCGGGCAGATCATGGTCTGCCTGATCCTAAACGGTTCGTCCCTGCCCGATGAAAAGGAACTGGCGGACCGGCTCTTTGCCGGGATTTCGGGCATGACCAGCTTTTCCGTCAGCGCAAACACCGCGCGGGGGAATGTCATTATGGGAAACTCCGTCCGCACCGTGCGCGGCGCGGACCGGATCGAGGATACCATCGGCGACCTTGTGTTTTCCATCTCTCCGCAGTCTTTTTATCAGGTAAATCCGGCCCAGACGGAGCGAATCTATGCCCAGGCGCTCTCCTATGCGGGTCTGACGGGGAAAGAGACCGTGTGGGATCTCTACTGCGGGATCGGCACGATTTCGCTGTTTCTGGCGCGGAAGGCGAAGGCCGTCTACGGCGTGGAGATCGTGCCCCAGGCCATAGAGGATGCCAGGGCCAACGCCGCGCGAAACGGCATCCAAAACGCCCGGTTTTTTACCGGAAAGGCCGAGGAGGTGCTGCCGCGCAAATTCGAGGAGGAGGGAATCCATGCGGACGTGATCGTTGTGGATCCGCCCCGCAAGGGCTGCGAGAAGGCGTGTCTTGAGACCATAGTGCGAATGAATCCCACCCGGATCGTGTATGTGAGCTGTGATTCCGCTACGCTGGCCAGGGATCTTGGGTGGCTGAATCAGAACGGGTATGAACTGGTGAAGGCGCGGGCGTTTGACAATTTTCCGCAGAGCGTGCATGTGGAGACGGTTGTTCTTTTGTCCCAACAAAAACCAGATGACACGATAGAGATCGACTTAGACCTGGACGAGCTGGATGCCACCAGTGCCGAGTTGAAAGCAACCTATCAGGAAATCAAAGATTATGTGCTGAAAGAATTTGGCTTGAAGGTTTCAAGTTTATATATTTCTCAGGTAAAACGCAAATGTGGAATTGAAGTGGGAGAAAACTATAATCTTCCAAAATCAGAAAATGCAAGAGTTCCACAATGCCCGAAAGAGAAAGAAGATGCTATCAAGGCTGCCCTGAAATATTTTGCGATGATTTAAGGACATCGCTGATTTCAAGGAGGAATAACACATGAAAAGCACATTTGAAAAAATGGGTGGAACCTACACACTTGGCGCAGACGGAATTTACTATCCGAATCTTGTCAGTACAGATGAAGAACCGCATTATGGGAAATATGGAATGATACGGAAAACGTATCTGAAAGAGCATCGTCCGGCAATGTATTCACTGTATATGTTGGAAGACAGACTGACAGAACATCTGAATACTGTGGATGATGAAGCACAGGAGAGAATGGATATTCTGATGCGTCAGATGATGGAGCGGAAGGGCATTACGGAAGAATTGAAAGCTCGTGATCAGATGGAATGGGTTAGAGCGGTAAATAATGCCCGGAATGCTGCAGAAGAGATTGTGTTGAAAGAATTAGTGTATATTTAAAGCGTGGAAAGCTCCTTCGGGAGCTTTTCAGTGTTTGTAAGAGTTTATATAAAATGGGCTAAGAAGGTGGTATGATCAAAATAACAGATTAAAATTTATATTAAGAAATGAATTTAAAATTTTTAATTATGAAATAAAACGTAAGATAATTTCAGAGGTGAGAATAATGGATAGAATTGCATTAGTAATCGGTAATTCTGATTATTCAAATGTAGGGAAATTGAATAATCCTAAGAATGATGCTGACGATATTGCTAGTATTTTGAATAAATTAAATTTTGATGTTACAAAAATAATGGATGCAAATTTAATAGATATTCAAAAATCTGTTAATGATTTTTTACAGGCATTAGATGAATATGCTGTAGGGGTATTTTTTTATGCAGGGCATGGTATGCAAATCGACGGTAAAAATTTTATCGTTCCTATTGATTTAAAGTTAAGTGATAAAAGCAAGACAATGGTCTCTTGTTATTGTTTAAATTCGCTGTTAGAAGGTGCATCTTCATATAAGGGAAAAACATTAATATGTATATTGGATGCATGTCGAGATAATCCTTTTGCTATGGGGAGGGGATTTTTAACAGGCTTTGCGCCATTTAATAATCCACCTAAAGGTACTATGATTGCTTATTCTACAAGCGCTGACTGTAGTGCATTTGATGGACAATGTAGTAATGGATTATATACACAAGTTTTAAAAGATGCTATGCTTATTCCAAATTTGAAAATTGAAGAAATGTTTAAATTTGTTAGAAATAAAGTGTCAGAAATATCAATTAGCCAATACGGAGAAGAACAGCTTTCATGGGAATATTCTTCGTTAGTGGGAGACTTTTATTTTTCTGTTACGCCACAACCAGTCAATGAACAGGTTACTGATGAGAAAATATATGAATTCATATGTGCTCGTCGAAAATCTTATGAGAATGCTTCGGATAATATTTATGATATTGAATGTTTGCCATATATAGATGCCTATAATAAATATCATATACCAATTATTAAAATTTTACGTGCATATTCAAGAGTAGATTATTCAAAAAGAGGATTTCAGTTTTCGGATGCTACTATAGATCAGTTAAACAGCAATTATTTGTCATCATGGGGATTTATACAGAAATATGGTAGATGGTATTATAAAAATTATTACGTTGAGATGGGAGATTTATTGCCATTGCCCGAGGAATTAGAACCTAAACAACCTATTAATGGAAAGGAATTGAAGATTGAAGCTTCATTGAGCTGGAAAATGAATGATGGAAAGATAAGATTTCAAGTATCTTCTAATATTCCAGAGGAAACCCCATTAATGTTTACATTACGTGGCAAAGAATATACAGCTCAATGTAAATCTGTAGCAGGTAATAGAATTTCAATAAGTGAATGGTTTAGTGACAGAGGTAATCCTATGAAAAATGGATTTTATACTATAGATGTGTCATGTCCGATATATAGTGTATTGCCAGAAAAGATAAAGAAAATATTTGGTGAACGTAATAGAAATATATGTGGACAATATGTTAAATTTGAACCAGTGGGAGGAAATACGATTCATTTTTCGTATGGATTAGTTCTTAAAAATAGTAAAGTTCAAGTTATTGATATGCAACAAAGAATCTCAGCATTATAATGAATGTGGTTTTATACAAGAAAACATGGCAGATTGTAACTGGTTAAAGTGAATTGGGCGTATGGAACTTTTAAATCCATACGCCTTTTAAACAAGAGAGTTGTAAGAGCATATTATCTACTCGATGATGATTATAATTCCATATCATATGACCTTTTCTTAGCTCTGGCAGGCTGATTTCGCCGCATCCCCTGTTTCCTCTGATATTCAAGTTCCCAGGCACGATGGGAAAAAACATCAGGATCTTCCACATTGAGATAATCTACCTCATTGGCGGCAATATCACGGCGGTGATAGTCATAATACTTACCAAAAGTACCTTTGAGCTGCTCGATCAGCTTATCCCGGAAATTAGGACGTATCTGGATTCTGGTGTCCAGCAATTCTGTATACTGTTCAGGTTCAGGACGAAATTTTTCTTCCCGGAAAGCAGCGGCGTCTTTTTTAAGCTGCTTTTTAAGGGAGATGTCCTGAGAATCCAGGATATCAAGATTGCTATTCATCTGGTCATATTTTTTGGATAGATTCGTCATATCTTTATCAGTGGAGCATTGTGCCTGGAAGATTAGTTGCTCTTTCCTTGATTTCAGTTCTTCAATTTCTTCCGTAACAGTGGTAAGCTGCTGATTCAATTTTATATGCTGGATGGGATTCAAAATACTGGTTTTCTCTTTTTCTACATTCAGCTCTTTCCGTTCTGTAACTTTAGCTTTGAGTTTCTTTTTAACGGTGTTGTATTTATTCAGTATTGGATTAAAATGATTCATCCAATCATGAATTACTTCTTTTTGCATCTCATTATGAAGTAAATGATATTGTGTAAAAATCATATGATTTCGGATAGTTTCCATTGTTTCTGCAATTACAGGAATAGAATTTTTGACAGCTTGAGCCAGTTTCTCTACCTGAGCTTTTAATTCCCGGAGCATTTGGTTATCTGCACGAATCTGGCGGTTGATTTCACAGCGGTCAGCTATCATTCCTTTCTTTTCCATGTTTTGAGCAATATAGCCTTCGTGGATGGTCGGCTGTTCGGTGATTCCCTGATCTGCAAAGCTGCGGTGATCAATGGATGCATTTATCTGATTGTGGGCAAGCATTTCATTTACAGTATCTGCCCAGTTTGCTCTCCAGATACAGAGTTGCTCATCACTGTTCCATTGTTCAGAAATGGGATTCTGTCTGCCATAGCGGCTGCTTTTTGGCTGCTTGTCGATGCGGTCATAGCCTTTTTCCTGTGCGACAGATGCGGTCATATAAACTTTCTTTTTCCCAACTTTATATCTGTATTGCTTTTCCCAGCCATCTTTTTGAGCAGCTTTGAATTCAGTAGCTGTAAATCCTTTTTCTTCTCCATTTTTTATGCAGAGATATTCTTTTTCTGTTTTATACTGCCATGTTCCGTTTTCGTTCAGTGGACGGACGGTAAGCAGAATGTGTGCATGAGGATTGTGTCCATCCGTATCGTGAATAGCAAAGTCAGCGCACATGCCCATATCTACAAAGTTCTTTTGAATAAAATCTTTTAGAAGAGAAATATTACTGTCCTTATCTAATTCAACGGGAAGTGCGACAACAAATTCCCTTGCCAGTCGGCTGTCTTTTGTTTTTTCTGCAGCTTCCACAGCATTCCAGAGTTGTTCACGGTCTTTCCATTCTGGTGAAGCCATCGGTGGAAGCAATACTTCCTGATAAATGAGTCCATGCTTTCTGGTGTAATCATGCTGGATGCCATCGTAATCATTGTACATCCGGCTGCAGCTCATATAAGCAGAAGCTGCGACAGCGGAACGTCCGGAACCACGGCTGACAACTTTGGCTTGCATATGATAAATTGCCATATCTGGCACCTCCTTTCGATGTTGCCTGCAACAGCGGAAAAGCCCTCGGCAGAGCGCACGAGCCCCGTAGGGGATACCACCGCCCGATTTATCGGGTGGTGAGTAAGTGCGCCCTTCGGGAGTAGAACTTGTGCGTTTACATTCCTCGTAGCCGGATTATCAGCTCCCGTTTCAGGGAATCCAAATCCATTTCTTTAATATGGGGAACAATACTTTCCAAAATGGCTCCTTCCTGGACTAATCGGTGTGTTCTGGCATCACGTTCTTTTTTGCGATTTCTTGCTTCGGCTTCTTCTTGGCGGTGTCTTGCCTGTAAAAGTGCTTTTTCTTCCGGTGTCATGATTTTTTTATCTGCCATATCTGGCACCTCCTTTTTATGCCCGTATCCGGGCAGTATTGGTTTTAAAATCTTATGGTTTGGTACTATAGTTTCGGATAACTGACAGTGGCATGTTTCTGGTGATAAATAAGGAAAGAAAGTAGTACCACTGTCAGTGAAGAATAATTATCGTGTTATGCTTCTTTGCTTCAGTTCTGGTTCGGAGCATGATTGTTTAACAGAATTCTTTTTGCCTGTTTTAAATTAGCTGTTGCATTGTCCTGACGAATATTCCGGTTATTGATACGGACAGGAATACATCTCTCCAGAATACGGTCATAAATTCGTTTGTGTGCGATATCAGCGGCGTTATTCAGCTCTGATAAAGTGAGATTGGTCGTTATGATCAGGGGCTTTTTACTGCGGTAACGACTGTCGATCACATTGAATACCTGTTCCAGTGCAAAGTCAGAGTTCCGCTCAATTCCGAGATCATCAATAATCAGAAGACTGTAGCGGTTTAAGCTGTTGATGAACTGGTTTCTGTCTTCAAAATGCATTCCGGTAAGGGTATTTAGAATTCGGGAAAAGTTGGTCATCAGTACAGGAACGCCTTTTTCCAGCAGGGCATTGGCAATGCAGCCTGCAAAAAAAGATTTTCCAGTACCGACATCACCCCAGATGAGAAGTCCGGAGGCGTTTGCTTTCATCTCTTCCCAGTTGCTTACATAATTGTGTGCCAGTTTTATTTCCGGATTGATGCCGTTATCCCTGGCAAAAGTGTAGTCATAGAGTGCTTTGTCCTGTAAGCCGCTGGTTTTAAGATGCTCTATTTCCATTTGTTTTTCATGAAGTTTTCTCTGGGTTTCTTCCTGCTCAAAGATTTCCTGCTGGCATTTACAGCGGATGGAAGGAATAAGAACCTTTCCCTGTAATTCATGCCGGCATTGTCTTGGCGTATTGCATTTGGAACAGTAGATCAGGTGGTCTGTTTCGTTAAAATATTCATCAGGCTGAAGCTCTCTGTTTGGTGTTATAGCGGTTGCTTTTTCTGTAAATCTTGTCATAGTGTTTCGTATTCCTCACTTTCGTAATTTCTTTGCCGGGAAGCAGGATGATCCTGTCTTGCCCAACTGATGATGGTAGCTGCATGGTTCTGATATTGCTTTCCGGTAGAAGCCATATAACCGGATAAGCGTTCAATATAATCCTTCCAGTCAGGGATTGTCTGCCGGATATCTTCAAGCTCTTTTTCTGACAGAAAAACATTTTGAAATTTTCCATAGGGTGAGAGTGGCTCCTTACTCCCTCTTATTGCTAAATTGTTCTTTTTTATCTCTTTCTTATTACCAGACAGTTTTCTGTCTGTATCAGGGAAAGAATCCTGTCTGTCAATAGGACAGTTTTCTGTCTGTCTTAGGGAAAGAAATCTGTCTGTATAGTGGATGGTTTCTTTTGGGAGTTTTACATAAATTCGATTGGGCTGTCCGGGTCCCTGCCGTTTTCGGAAGATAAGCTCCTGTTTTTCCAGTACTGCCAGAGCAGTTTTAATCGTCATCTGGCTTTTGTGGAGAACTTCTGCCAGTGCTTCAATTGTAAAGTAAATGAACACATGACCATCGATATCTGACCAACCCTCATTTTTCTGGGAAAGCCTTGCCCGGTCGAGCAGGATAATATAAAGCATTTTGGCAGTTTCGTTTATTTCCATGTCCAGAAGGAAACGGGGAAACATCATATAAGATGGCAGGTTGGTGTCTGCTGTCAGAAAGTCCGTCATGTGTTCACCTCCAATCAGTTATTCTCCAAGAAAATCCCAGTCTACATCATTATCCGGCTGTGAATTTTCAGGTGTTGGAAAGGACACCCTGATTTGGGGCTCCCTTTGCGCCATGCCTACAGTCAGTCCGGAAAGAAAAAGTGGCAATTCCTGTTTCAGACTGTTTTCCACTGCATCTACAATCTGTTTCACAAAAAGTTCTTCCCGTTCTCTTGTTTCCAGATAAGGATCAGCCTGTGTGCGGTAGTAGCGGTCAAAATAATCTACCAGTGCAAGAGAGATTACCTGACTGTAAGATTTAAAATCCTGCCTGTCCATCGTCTGTAAATATTCCCAGGCTCTCCGCTGTTGTTCTTTGTCCAGATTAAAGCGCAGGTTTGTGTTGCGGATATTGTTCTGCATGGTTTATCCCCTCCTTTTCAGGCTCATATAAGCCAGAGATTCGTAACCTTTGGCAGTGGCGCAGATGTCATCAATGATGGTGACTCGTGATTTGTCATACGTTCCGAAGTTACGGATCAGGCATCCACCGCCGCCAACCACATACAGGCGCATTAGGTCAGGATTATATTCATATTTGCGGAGCGTGGAAAAAAGTTCTGCCACATACTGTCTGGCAATAGAACTGATACAATCCAGATATGGTGCTGAAATGTCAGCTGTTCCAAACCGCAGAATCTGTTCTACTGTAGATTCTTCAATCTTCACTCCAAATTTGTCCAGAACAGCGTTCTTTGCAGCAATCATGCATTGGTTTACACCAAGTTTTTCTGTCCAGCATCGGCTTTCTTGTGCTTTCTTATTGTTGATATACAGAATGTTCATGGTTCCGTTTCTGATATCTGCAAGGAGATTAGTTCCCTTGAAATTTCCAAGGTGGTTTACAATAGCCGGATATCCCTGTGGGTAAAGGCTACATCCCACAAAGCGGAGATGATATTCTTTGCCGTTGAAACGGTAATGGACTTCTGGATTCTGGAGCAGATAGGAACGAAAAGCTTCTCTTTGATTTCTGATCCATGTCAGAGGAAGTCCGGCAGCCAGATGAACATCTGCTTCACGGATGGAAAAGACATTCAGTTCCCTTGCAATAGCCATTAGCGTCAGAAGATAATATTCTTCGTCCATAGCTTTATCCGGGATAAATTCTTTGTGTCCTTCGCCGATCCGGTAGTAAATGCCGTTGTATTCCAGAATATTCCCGGTGAAGATTGGTTCAGTTTCATAGGCTTTGATGCCGGTTGGGGTGACGGTGTTTGCTTTTTTCATATTGCCGTAGCCATGATCTACAGCAATGATTTTGGTGTTTCTGAGTTCTCGCATAAAAAATACCTCCGTTTTCGTATTGATTGATTCAGCAGGTCGTACCGGTGTGGTACTGCTCTGCTGTGGGATAAGCATACGAAAATCGGAGGAAAAAGGCATTGAGGGGAAATTGAGCAGGAATTGAGAAAAAAGATATATTGTGCTTACGTTCTTCATGTACTCTTGTTGTGATTTCATTGTTTTTTATCGTATAATATGGATACTGGAGGTGGTTTGGATGAAATACAAGATTTTAGTTGTCGATGATGATAAAGAATTGGTGAAAATGCTTTGTAGTTATTTTAATATGAAACAATATGAAACCATTACGGCTACAGATGGAATGGAAGCATTAAATAAAATAAAAATGAAACCGGATATTATTTTGTTGGATATCAATATGCCACGCATGGATGGGATTGAAGTATGTCGTCTGATACGCAGTAAAGTGTTATGTCCAATTTTATTTCTGACAGCAAGAGTTGACGAAGATGATAAAATTAATGGGTTGCTTTCAGGTGGGGATGATTATATTACGAAACCATTTAGTCTTCGGGAGTTGGAAGCAAGGATTGTCACAAACATAAAGAGAGAAGAAAGGCATCAACAAAAAACGGAATACCGTTTCATGGATGAAATGCTGATTGATTATTCTGAAAAAATAGTAGCTATAGCTGGACACAGGATGGAGTTCACAAAAATTGAATATCAGATTATTGAATTCTTATCCATGCATCCAGGGCAGGTGTTTGATAAAGAACGTATATATGCACAAGTCTGTGGATATGATGCGGAAGGGGACAGTAGAACGATAACGGAATTAGTACGGCGTATAAGGAAAAAAATAGCGGATTATTCAGAAAAAGAATACATAGAAACTGTATGGGGGATTGGATACCGATGGAAAAAATAAGAAACTTGTCACTGAAAAAAACAATTCTGCTTTATTTTGTGATCAGCTTAACGGCAGCATTTCTGTTATCTGGATTTACAGTTCATTTTGCAGGAAATATGCAGAATAAAATATGGGAAAAATATATTGATTATGCAGATTATACGGACGTGTTTCAGCAATATGGAAAGAAATACGAGATTGAGATATCAAGACCTAATCAATCGCAGATGAATCGTTTGGACTATCATCTTTCGGAAATGTGTGACTTTATGGAAACATATTCGGTACTGATTTTTTCGATTGTTGGGAGTGTTGTTGCGGTATTCTTTTTTTATAAAAATAAGTTAAAGACACCTCTACAGGAACTAAAAGATGCCTCACAAATGATTGCAGATAATGAACTGGATTTTCATGTGTCCTATGAAAATAAAGATGAGATGGGAACTTTGTGTAAAGAATTTGAAATGATGCGAAGTGATTTAGCAGATAACAACAGAAAGATGTGGCGAATGATTGATGACGAGAAGGCTTTGCGGAATGCAATTGCACATGATATACGTTCTCCACTTTCCATATTGCGTGGGTATCAGGAAATGCTCTTAGAGTTTGTTTCTGCCGAGAGTATAAAAACAGAGGATGTTATTGATATCTTACAAACAGGCATGTATCAGATTGACCGTATAGAGCATTTCACGGAAAACATGAGAAAAATGTCCCATTTAGAACAGAGGGAACTGCAATGCTCAGAGATAGAGTTATCGGAACTGGCAAAAAAGATTGAGGCAGAAGCTGCCATGCTGTCCAAGAAGGAAAGTAAATTATGTAAGGTAGAAAGAGTGCAGGAACAAAACATTGTGAAAGTGGATGAGGAACTTGTCATGGAAGTGACAGACAACTTACTGGAAAATGCGGTTCGATATGCACAAAAAAGTATTGCTTTGCAGATAAAGAAAAAGGATGGTTTTCTTATAATTTCTGTTGAAGATGATGGAATAGGATTTGTGGATACTGAGGAAAAAGTAACAGAGCCATTTTATCATAAGAATCCACAAGATGATTTAAAGCATTTTGGCCTTGGTATGTATATTTCTCGTATTTTCTGTGAAAAGCATGGAGGAAATTTGAAAATATATAATGCCAGACAAGGCGGTGCTCATGTAGAAGCTCTTTTCAAAGCTGAATAAAAATACTTTATAAGGCTGAAATCGCAAATAAAGTGGTTTTAGTCTTTTTTGTTGTGAATTTATTGAGAATTGATTTGTATGATGTTGTTAAAGAAATAAAGAAAGGAAGAGATACAATGAAAACAATCATAAAAAGAAGTATACTTGATTATTTAAAGAACCCTGTTTTGTGGATTGGCTTGATTATTATAGTTGCCAGTATGTATCAATGTCTGTCATCGTATTTGCAAATTCATTATATCAAACAGAATGAACAGATCACACAAAATGACGTAGCATTGGAAGATGCTGATGTCATGGATGGGTACATTCCCACATCTGATGATAAAGAAAGAAGAAGGGAGTGGGAAGATACGATCAAAGAGACGTTAATGGACACCTCCAAAAATGGTTTTGGATTTAGCAGGCAGGAAGCAGATCATGTAATGAAAGAAATTCAGAATATGGATGTAAAGACTGCTTCTGAGTTTTTGGAATCCCAATATGGCTATTATAATGCAATATATGCTTATGAGGACCTTGAAATTCATAAGGGGACAGCAGAAGAAATCAATCATTATATCGAGCGGAAATTATCCGAACATTCTTTTTCCTGGTACTTTGCCAAAAAATTTACGGATTTTGCAGGATTGCATATGGCCTTTTTTGCAACAGTCTTGCTATCATTTTTATTTATTCAGGATACACGAAAAAGTACCTATGAATTATTACATACAAAGCCTGTTACGGCAGTCCAATATATATGTGGGAAAGTAATAAGCGGATTCATTAGTATGCTGGGAGTATTAGTGATTTTGAATGTTATATTCTTTATGCTGTGTTTGAAAACGTCTTTAGAATCGGGCTTTCCAGTAACACCAATTGATTTTTGCGTGAATTCTCTGATCTATATTATTCCGAATCTTTTGATGATATGTTGTGTCTATACAATTACAGCAGTAATATTTAAAAATCCGCTTCCGGCAGCACCAATCTTGTTTTTACACATTATATATTCAAATATGCTGACCATGAAGAATGATATTTATTATATGAGACCGTTCTCTATTATGGTGCGATTCCCTGGCAGGTTTTTTGAAACACATGCAGCTAAAATGTCAAACATAAATCAGATTATTCTTGTAATTTCATCAGTTATATTAGTATGTATTTCTGTTACAATCTGGAAAAGGAGGAGGGTTCATTGAAAACGGAACTCAAAAACTGCCTGTCGTTATATAAGATTTTTTATTCATGTGCATTTATACTGATATTGTGTGTTATTCATCCGATTATATACTATGAAGAAATCGGTTCAGCAATTCAGTCTCCAATAGCATTTTTAACAATTATTTTTTGTAGTGACACATATTTGATGGAAGTAAAAAGTAAGCGTGCCGATGTATTTCATTTGTATGATCAAAAAAAGCAGTTAAAAGTAATATCGCAGAGAGTGGGCGTTCAAATATTATATTTATTAATACTTTCTTGTGTTGGATATGTTTTGTTTTACTGGCAAAAACCGGGCAGTGTAAACGAAGGCATTTCGGGTATTCAGATATTTCTTTTATATTTCATTGCAATGTTTGGAACTATCTGGCTTTGGAGTATATGCTCTGTGATTTTGTGTACATTGCTTCGAAATATGTGGGCAGGTATTGGATGTTTATTTGGAATTGTCATTGGACTTATATCAAAAGCGGGAAGTTCATTTTTCGGAAATCTGGGATTGTTTTCTTTCAGCTTTTGTGAACCTACTCAATTAATGTCCGAGAGTTGGATTTATGGAACGCTTGTGTCTTTTATAGCGGGGCTGTTTTTATTTGCAGTATTACCAATGACTTTAAAGAAAAGAGGATAGATTATGAGTATTAGAATAAATGATTTAACAGTTAGATTTAAAAATGGTGTAGTTGCAGTAAATAAGGCATCTCTTGAAATACCTAAGGGAATTTACGGACTTTTGGGTGAGAATGGTGCCGGAAAAACCACTTTGATGAGGGTTCTTACAACTGTTTTAAAACAAACGGAAGGAATGGTTTCCCTTGATGGAATTCTGTATAACGAGGGAAATTATGAGAAAATACAGAAAAAGATTGGTTATCTTCCACAGGAAATCGACTTATATCCGAATCTTACGGTGAAAGAATGTCTTGTATATATGGGGGGACTGTCAGGAGTAGCCAGAAATGACCTCGAACAAAGAATTACCTATTATCTGGAAAAGACTTCTCTTACAGAGCATCAGAATAAAAAAATGCGGCAATTATCTGGTGGTATGAAGAGACGTGTCGGACTCATACAGGCACTTCTTAATAATCCGGATTTTTTGATTATTGATGAACCTACCACCGGGTTAGATCCGGAAGAAAGAATCAGGATCCGCAATCTTTTGGTTGATTTTTCAAAGGATAGAACTGTGCTGTTTTCCACTCATGTAGTAGAAGATTTAGCAGCAACCTGTACACAGCTTGCCATTATGAAAAAGGGAAGTTTTTTATATTCTGGAAGCGTGAGTGGGTTGCTGGAAAATGCAAAGGGCTGTGTTTGGAATTGTACGGTACAAAATGCAGAAGAAGCCCGTTTGTTAGAAGCCAATTATTCTATATCATCTAAGCAGTATGTAGAAAATGGAATTCATATGAAAGTATTAAGCAAAGGAAAGCCAAATGAGAATTGTGTCCTGGATAATGATATCACTTTGGAAGATGCATATATTTATTTGACGAATAGTTGAATATAACGGCGGGCAAGTTGCCCGCCGTAAATTATGCTTATTTTGTTAAAAGACCGGATAGATTTTTTCCAATGCAAAATCCAATCTGTGGATATAACTCCTGAATTTCCTGATATTTTGCTTCAATCATTTCTGGTTCATCAGCCCAGATCTTTTCATATATTTTGAAAGCTCTTTTAAAATGTGTTTTGGCTTGCGGAAGATTGGCAGTCATCAGATAAATGGTTCCAAGGGTTTCCTGTACTTTGGCATAATCCAGACAGTCATCGGAATGGTATTCCTTGATGATGCCGGATAATTTTTGCAATTCAGAGATGCCTCTTTCGGGTTCCTGCTGTTCTGTCAGGAACATTGCATAATTGGCAATCTGAGGTATGCTGTCATTTATATGAAGCAGGTTAAATTGGTCAAGCAGTGAGATACTTTTTTCCATGTGTTCTCTTGCAAGATCGGGATGACCGTTCATGCGGTAAAGTCCACCGAGATTGGCATGAAGGTTGGAAACAAGGCGAGCATTGTCAGCAGTGATATTTTCTATCTGGGCAAGTGCATCCTTTTCCAGTTTTATTGCTTTTTCTGGCTTGATTTCAAGAGTAGCCTGAAAATCCAGTAACAATGCCCGGTCAGAATCGGTGCCAATGTCTTTAGGCTTCAAAAAATTTTTTAATTCCTGAATGATTTCTTTCATACCTTTCTGGTAATTATAATTATCCATATATGGAAAAACATTTTCCAGAAAAAGTAGATATTTTGGTATATCATCTTTTTCAATCAATTCTATGATGTTTCCTGCTGTCTGAAACAGCTTCTTGTAATAATCGACTTCAATTCCATGCATTAAACATATTTTCTGTAAAGAATCCAGTAATATGTGACAGCTACTTACAGATGGTTTTGTCTCTGAAAGGGCAATTTCCTTAATCATAGGATGCAGGGAGATTGTGTGACGTGTAGTTGTCTGCACAAAACCAGTTTCAATCAAGTCGTTAATTTCATTTAAGGTAGGCAGTTCCAGCCATTTGGCGAATATGCGGGCAGAAATACCAGTGTAAGGAAGAAAACACAAATTGCACATGATATCCTGCTGTTTTCGGGATAAAGCATATAGTGAAAATAGAGTATGGATATGACTATAATAAGTGGCTTTACTGCTTTGACCATCCTTGATTATCTTAATTTTATCTTCATTATCGAGAGATGCTCTTTCTTCCTGAAGTTTTGCTAATAACTGACCTGGAGTTGAAATTCCATTTTCCAAAAGTTTTGCAGCCAGTTCTACAGCAAAAGTATGATAGTGTACGGTCTCTATGATTTTTTCGACGGTCGAACGATACTTGTCTGCTTCTGAATAAAATGCAGATGTCAGTTGGAAAAGAATGTTTATATCCTTTATTTCTTTTAATTGAAAAGTACAGTATTCATTCAGATTACTTCTGGTCGTAAATAAAATCTGACAGCGGTATTTTAATACTACTGACAGAAAACTGTCCTGTGTAGCTGTGACATTAAAATTATCTATGATAAGCAGAGTATCGGATTTCAGGGAACGCAGAAAACGGTTATGTCTTTGAAACCGTTCCTGTTCGCTGATTTCTGGTGGATCATCAATAAAATCCATGTCAGTAATGTCCTGATGAAGATCACCTGTATATTCTACATATAGAATGTTAGTGTAATGCTTTTTGTAATGTTTTGCGTAGGCTTTGGCAAGTTCGCTTTTACCAATACCGGCAATTCCGCAAAGAAAAACATGACGGTTTTCCTCAAGCATGGTATATAATTCTTCTAGTTCTTTATCTCTTCCGATAAAATGACGGCATGGTTTCGGAACCTCACTGTCCATAATATAATCCAGCACAATGGGTGACAGGGCACCTCCGGCAAGTAATTTTTGATTTTTAGTATCACGTTTGATAAATTGTCGCTCCATGCCAAAAGAAATCAGCTTTGCAAGAAAAAGCAGACGTGAGCTGGCTGGTTTGTACAGAGAAGCCAGATTTTTCTTTTTGGCATCGGAGATGGTGTCATCTTGTATAAATAATGTGTATATATCCTGCATAGCCATATTGCAGTCAGACATCAATGGAAGCAGATTCTGGTGAATGGTTTCTGCCAGTTTTTTCTGATTACTGGGTTTGGAATAGTAGGCAGATATTTTGGGACTGATCTTTGCTTGACCGGTCAGCCAACGACAAACCAGACCATTATCCATAGAAAAATCCTGATTTGCCGGATCATCCATAAAATCTTCAAATAATTCGTATAAAAAATCAGGCTGACTCATTTGATTACTTTCGCTGATATGATTTTTTAAGCAAGTGCTAATAGAAGAAAAATCGCATCGATTCAATAGAAATTCCCCTTTCGTAGTTAAGATTAAGTATATCTATCATAACACGAACATATATTCGATTCAAGAAAATGCGGATATTTTTAAATTGATTGTGTCAATTTACAATCAATTTCTATTCAATGTGGTTTTCCGGCAGGTTCTGTAAAATAAGCTCAGATCAAAACAATAACGGGAGGAGCTTATGCAACAGAATATTGAATTTGAGCGGTGCATTGATTTTCTGGTACGGATGATTGATAAGTACGGCGCTGAAGTCCTCCGGGAGTTGGAGGAAGAAAAACAGAATAAGGAAGAAAAAGAAGCGGCAGTTTCCTGAAATACAAAATGTAAATCAGACTGTCGCTTTTTTCATGCATTTTTAAATCAAATAAATTTTAAAAGCTGATGCAGAGTGTGTGGCTCATTATTCTGAGAAGCGGTAATACGCGTATCAAATGGCTTGAAATGATTCTGCGTATAAAAGCTCAGAAGAAATTCATTATCTTCGCATTCAAGAAACTCCATAACGCCACCTACGGAATATTTAAGACTGGATATGGTTTCCAGTGCAAATCCCAGTAGAATATTTCCAGGAATTCGTTTTTCCTTTGGAAGAGAATAGTTCTTTCCCAACTGGGCGATCAAGTAAGCTGCGGTAGTATAGGATTGTGTTTCTTCATCCAAAATACTGACACGGGACAGTTTTTTTGCCATTGTCTTGCTGATATTTGAAGCACGGACAGAGATTGGTTTTATTGTAAGTGAAAAATAACCAACCAGTGAAGCATCTTCAGCATCAAATACCAGATAAGTGATAGATTGATCTTTTTTGGTAAACTCAATCGCATTATGTAATAAAAAGTATTCCACATCGGGATTTTTGGGACAAGAAAAATCGGAGAGTAAGTCGTAAAGACTTTCCTCTCCGATATATGTCGGTTCGTCTTTATCCAAATATGCCCGAATATTAACGGTAAAATATTTATCAGACATGTTTTTTCTTCCTTTTTGACATTAAAGCTAAGATTTCCTGTGGGTTCGTTAACTGACGTCCGGGAAGTGTCTGCTTTGGTGTGCGGTCACGGTCGGCTTCGTCAATTGCTGCGACAAAACGCTTTACGCTATTTGGATTGGATACGACAAAATTATGAGTAATACTTGAAGTAGCCATACTAACACCTCCTCTTTTTTGGCTTTTTTGTGTATTTATAGTATATGCAATGTGTGATAAAAACACAATATCAAAAACAGAAATTATTTCTAAATAATTTTCAAGCCGGACATTTATTAGACGCTTCCGGTAAGCGAACAATATTTTCGAGCCAATCATTTATAAGTCGCCAATGGTGGGCGGGCAATATTTTGATAACAGAAATGCTCTGTATCTAACTTAATTATACGATTGGCGAAGAAATGCGTCAATACGGAAAATAAGTATTGAAAATAGTTGGAACAAGTACTAAAATAAGGTTGGGACAATAAAACAGAGTTATACTGCGAGGAAGATTATGAAGAATAAAAAGATTAAATGCGATATATATACCAGAGTATCCACAACCATGCAGGTAGATGGCTACAGTCTGGATGCTCAGAAAGAAAAACTCAAGAGATATGCGGAATTTCAGAATATGGAAATCGTAAATGAGTATTCAGATGAAGGTAAGTCTGGAAAGAGCGTAGAGGGCAGACCGGAATTTCAGAGAATGTTGGATAATATTGAGAATGGAACAGATGAGGTACAGTTTGTACTGGTGTTCAAGCTTTCCAGATTCGGTCGTAATGCAGCAGATGTATTAAACTCTCTGCAGAGGATGCAGGATTTTGGAGTGAATCTGATCTGTGTAGAAGATGGAATTGACAGCTCAAAAGATAGTGGAAAGCTGATGATTTCTGTTCTGTCTGCGGTGGCAGAGATCGAACGAGAGAATATCCTTGTTCAGACAATGGAAGGACGTAAGCAGAAAGCCAGGGAAGGAAAATGGAATGGTGGATTTGCTCCGTATGGTTATGAATTAGTAAATGGAGAATTGCAGATTGCAGAGGACGAAGCAGAGATTATTCGTCTGATCTATGACAAATTTATTCATACCAATATGGGAATCTCTGCGATTGCCGCATGGCTGAACCAGCATGGATATAAAAAGAAAAAACGACAGAATAATACACTGGACGCATTTGCCGCATCATTTATAAAAGGCGTTCTGGATAATCCGGTATACTGTGGAAAGCTGGCTTATGGACGAAGGAAAAACGAGAAAGTTTCTGGTACAAGAAATGAATACCGCATTGTAAAGCAGGAAAATTATATGCTGCACGATGGTATCCATGAAGGGATTGTTTCAGAAACAGACTGGGAGCTGGCACATCAAAAACGGGAAAAAACAGGTGTGAAATATGAAAAGACACATAGTCTCGATCATGAGCATATTTTATCTGGAATATTGAGATGCCCGTTATGTGGAAGTGGTATGTATGGAAACGTGAACCGAAAGAAAAAGAAAGACGGAACTTTATATAAGGATTATTTCTATTATGCCTGCAAACATCGTCGCCTGGTAGATGGTCATAAATGTGGATATCGTAAACAATGGAGTGAGGAGAAGATTAACAATGCAGTGGAAGAAGTTATTCGGAAGCTGGTGAAGAATCCTAAATTTGAAGAAGCAATTCTGAATAAAATCGGTTCAAGAATTGATACAGAAGAAATAGAAAAAGAGATTGAAGGATTGGAAAAGCAGCACAGGCAGCTGACCGGAGCAAAAGCAAGACTTGGACAGCAGATGGACAATCTGGATATCATGGATAAATTTTATGAGAAGAAATATCAGGATATGGAGACAAGGTTATACCGTTTGTATGATGAGATTGAAGGCGTGGAGAACAGTATAGAGGAAGTCAAGAACCGCCTGCTGAATATTCAGCAACAGAAAATATCAGAAGAAAACGTCTATCAATTTCTTTTATATTTTGATAAACTATATGATAAGTTCACCGACCTGGAGAAGAAAGAATTTCTTAACAGCTTTGTGGAACAGGTGGACATTTACGAGCAGGAGCAGCCAGATGGCAGATTCCTGAAGCACATAAAGTTCCGTTTTCCGGTGTATTTTGGAGACAGGGAGACACAGGAACTTTGTTGGGACAACGAAAGTACCGTTGAGACGGTATGTTTGATGTCACGGGTCGAAGGGAAATAGGTGCGAAAGCTTAAGTATACTGCGGTTTTCGGACAATCGGGCAAATTTGGCATCGGGCAGAAGTACAACAAGTCCAAATGGAACAGCATCGTGAATAAGACACCGATTTCCGCAAGTAGCAATCGAAAAATTGGTGGCGGTGCTCCGTCTGTTTATCTTGGCAAGCTCGAAAAGAAAGGCTCCGTAATGCCATCCGATTTGGATGGCTATGTCGAGACGCATTGGATAGACCATGACCTACTGAGAAATAATGAATTCCAGGATTTCATCATTGACTGTGCCAGGAAACTTCTGTGTGCTATTGAGCAAGCCACAGGCAGAACGATATCCGGCGAGGACTCGGATGAGGTGAAGCAGGCATTCGGTGATTCGCTTATGTGAACCTTTTAGCGTTTACACACTTTTCAGCGATAACCATACATTTTAGCGATAGCAGAAATCTCACGGGAAGGAGGGTGCAAAATGGCAATGGCGCAGACAGCTTTCAGAACAAGACTGGCTTTTTACCGGCACAGCATAGCGGTAGCAAAACGGTCGCGTAGATCGGAAACGCCTTTATTTCAAGCCTTTTTACGCCCTTCTTCCGTGAAAGTCACAGATGGGCTTTGTATCAAAGACACTACTACGATAGATGGAATTTGTAGTACTGGAAATTCCTTGACTAATACGAACGATGGCAGGGTAGTAAAAGTTGAGTGCGGGAACGCTAAATATGTGGAGGTGAACGCATGATAGCAGAAAGCCAGAATATTGAATGGAAAGAATCCTGGCGTGACGAATATCTGAAATGGATATGCGGTTTTGCCAATGCCCAGGGAGGAAAGATTTATATCGGTAAAAAGGACGATGGCACCGTCATTGGCGTCAGCGATGCCAGGAAGCTGATGGAGGATATTCCAAATAAAATTCAAAACAAGTTGGGTATCGTTGCGGATGTAAATCTTCTCACCGAAAACGGAGCGGAATACATTGAGATTGCGGTTTCCCCATGGGCATTCCCTGTCAATTATGATGGCGAGTATCATTATCGCAGCGGCAGTACGAAACAGCAGCTTCGCGGCAGCGCGTTGACAAATTTCCTGATGTCAAAGACTGGAATCAGGTGGGACGCTGCGACAGTTAACAATATTACAGTTGATGATTTGGATAAGGAGAGCTTTGATATTTTTCGTCGTGAGGCGCTCCGCAGTGGCCGCATGACAAAGGATGATTTGGATATACCAAATGCTGAACTTTTGGACAAGCTCGATCTGCTTGTCGATGGCAAGCTGAAGAGGGCCGGAGCATTGTGTTTCTATCGAAACGCAGAAAAGGTTATCAGCGGCTGTTATGTAAAAATCGGAAAATTCGAGGGCAGTGAGCTTTTGTATCAGGATGAAGTGCATGGCTCTCTGCTGCTTATGGCCGACCGGGTAATCGACTTGATCTATCTGAAATACCTG
>CANQUI010000023.1 GCA_947626995.1 uncultured Eisenbergiella sp.
CTAGCCAATTTCGCCCAGCATCTGCGTCATCTCATCATACAGGATTCCCCGCTCGCTGGAGCGCATGATGACCCCTATGTAAGGATTCCCGGCCGTATCCCGGGCAAGCAGAATCAGGCAGTTGCCGGCCGCGTTGGTCGTGCCCGTTTTGCCGCCGATCACGGTGACATTGTCCGGCGCCTTGACGTTTCCGGTCAGGTACTGGTTGGTGGTAGAATAGGAAAACGTCTTTTCGGCCCCGTTCTTATCATGATACACCGTTTCGTAGCTGGTCATGTGGATGATCTCGTTTACCTTCTCATAACGCAGCGCCTCGTTAAAGATCAGATACATATCATACGCGGTTACATAATGGTTGTCCGCGGTCAGTCCGTTGGGATTGACAAAGTGGCTGCCGGTGGCGCCGATGGCAGCGGCCTCTTCGTTCATCAGATTGGCAAACTGTTCCACGCTGCCCGCGATATGCTCCGCAATCGCTACGGCCGCATCGTTGGCGGAATGGATCAAAAGCACATGCAGCGCCTGGTTTAAGGTGAGCTGGTCTCCCGCCTTCAGGCCGCAGACCACCGCTCCGCTCTCATCAATGCGCACGTTCTCGCTGACGGTGATCATATCGTCCGGATTCCCGTATTTGAGCGCCACAATGGCCGTCATCAGCTTTGTCAGGCTCGCCGGATCCAGTCGTTCGTAAACGTTTTTCGCATAGATCGTTTCATGGTTATTCAGATCGAACAGGCCCGCCGACGTGGCCTCGGACATATCCACGTTGGGATTGTTGACATTGAGGTTGCCGTCTTTTGGCACCACACAAAGATCCGAAGCAAAAGCGTCGGCTGTCAGGGAACCGCTCTCGGCGGTGACACGGAAGCCGGAAACTTCATAATCCGGATCGTAGGGAAACAGGATCTCTTCGCTGCCGCAGCCTGTAAGCGTCAGCAAAACGGCTGCGAGCAATGCTGTAAGAATTCTATTTGTACATTTCACGCCACTCTAAATCTCCTCTGTCTAAGGATTTGATCAAAAGCTCCGCCGTGGCCAGGTTGGTGGCCAGCGGAATGTTGTGCATATCGCACAATCGGATGACACTGTTCACATCCGGTTCATGAATTTTAGGGTTCAGCGGGTCGCGCAGAAAGATGACCAGATCCATCTGGTTATGCTCGATCTGTGCGCCGATCTGCTGCATGCCCCCCAAATGCCCCGCCAGGTATTTATGGATCGTCAGATTGGTTACATCCTCCACCAGCCGTCCGGTGGTTCCTGTTGCATAAAGCGTATTCTTGCTGAGAATCCCCCTGTAAGCGATGCAGAAATTCTGCATCAGCTTCTTTTTCGCATCATGTGCGATCAGCGCAATATTCATAATACCCTCTCTCTCCTGTGACTGACTATAAGTTGTACTGGCTCCTGCGCTGCAGTCCGACATTTAAAACAAATCCGATGCCGATATACAAGCTCACCAAAGAACTCAGCCCGTAGCTGACAAACGGAAGCGTCAGCCCGGTATTGGGCATCAAAAGCGTCGCCACTGCGATATTCATAAATCCCTGGATTCCGATCAGTGCCCCCACACTGGACGCGATGATCATACCGGCGACGTCCTTTGCATACCTGGCGCACGATACACAGCATATCGCAATCAGAATCAGCAGAACGATCACCACGGCGGAACCGATAAAGCCCAGTTCCTCCCCAACCACCGCAAAAATGAAATCCGTCTGCGGTTCCGGAAGAAAATTGCCGTTCTTCACGGAAGTGATCACATTGTTATTGAGCCCTTTTCCCCAAAGCTGCCCGGAGCCGATGGCAATCACGGAATTGAGCTGCTGATAGGCGATGGTTTCCGCATACGCTTCGGGATCGAAAAAGGCCATGACGCGGCTGCGCTGATACGCGGTTAACAGCGTCTGCCCCTCCTGCATAATGATGGACAAAAAGATCAGCATCGCGGGAACGGCGATGGCAAACACGCCGGCAATGATCCGCCAGTTGATTCCTCCCACAAAAAGGATGATGCAAAGGATAAGCCCGAGCAATATGGTGGTGGAAAGATCCGGCTGCTTATAGACCAGTATGATCGGCGGCAGCGCAAAAACCACCGCAAAAAACAATGTGCGGAAAGTATTTAACCTCTCCTTATATTTCATAATAAACTGTGCATAAAATAAAATCAACAGAATTTTTGCAAGATCCGAGGGCTGGAACTGGAAAATCTGCAGATCCAGCCAGCGTTTCGCACCGTTTACCGTTTCGCCGAACCGGTACACCAGCACCAGCGTCACCATCATAAACAGATAGCCCACCCAGTAAAACCGCAGCACGACGGAATAATCCAAAAACGCGAAAATCAGCATGAGAACGATTCCCAGCGCCATCCCCAGAATCTGCTTGTTTTGTACGCTTTTTTCCGCGCTTCCGATGACCAGTATGCCGATGATATTCAACGTCACCACCAGAAACACCAGGAAAAAGTTGAAATTTTTCAGCTTGTATTTTCGGAACATAATTTCTCCTGCTTAATTGCTCTTGTGCAGATCCAGAATCGGAATATTGGCGTACAGGGACGGGTTTTTATTTCCGATGCCGTAAACGGAGGATTTGCTGATCTGGATCTCCATATTCTTGGTATCAATCATCATATAGCGGGAAATGACCTTTGCAATATCCTGTTTGATCATATCGAGCATTTCCGGGGAGCAGTTCACCCGGTCGGAAATCAGCAGTATCTTCAGTCTGTCTCTGGCCACTTCTCTGGAAGCCCTGCGTCTGAATAATTTCGGTAATCTCATGCTCTCCCCTCCTGACTTTTATGAAAGATCCCCGTCACCTTTGTCCAGAACGAAAGGGATCGATCCAGGTCCAGATAGGGGACCTCCTGCCCAAGAATCCGCATACAGATATTTTTATAGGCGCGTCCGGCCTGGGTATGATTGCCCACCAGAGGCTCTCCCTGGTTGGTGGAAATCACCACGTTTTCATCATCCGGGATCACGCCGATCAGGTTGACGGAGAGGATATCCACCACATCCTCCACGGTCATCATATCTCCCCGTTTTACCATATCATAGCGCATGCGGTTGATACACAGATCGATCTGCGAAAAAGAGTTGGCCTCTAAAAGGCCGATGATGCGGTCCGCGTCCCGGATGGCGGAAACCTCCGGCGTCGTGACCACCAGCGCCCGGTCCGCTCCGGCAATGGCGTTTTTAAAGCCCTGCTCGATGCCCGCCGGGCAGTCCAGTAAAACGTAGTCGAACTGTTCCTTGAGCTGTTCCACCAGTTTGCGCATCTGGCTTTCGTTAACGGAGGTCTTGTCCCTGGTCTGCGCCGACGGGAGCAGATACAGGCCCGGATAACGCTTGTCCCGAATCAGCGCCTGCTTGACCCGGCAGCTTCCTTCCACCACGTCCACCAGATTGTAGACGATCCGATTTTCCAGCCCCATGACCACGTCCAGGTTCCGAAGGCCGATATCGGTATCAATTAACACCACTTTTTTTCCGGCAGCGGCAAGGCCGGTTCCGACGTTTGCGGTGGTCGTAGTCTTTCCGACGCCGCCTTTCCCTGAGGTAACGACAATTACTTCACTCATGTAAGAATCCTCCAATTATGAAATATTTGTCCCCTAAACGTCCGCCTAAACGGGCAGCTCATTCAGTAATTCATTGGTGAGCGCCTTCATCTGTACGCCGCCGTTTTCGCATACGGCGATTTTGGGCTGCCCCTTTTTCGCCGAAAACCAACGTGCTTTCTCTTTGGATTTATATTTGAAATCTCCGATCTTTAATTTGCTCGGAGCCATTTCAAGCGCCAGGATAAAATGTCCCGGCAGGCCGTCGCTGCCGGCAAACGCGCTGCCGTAAAGTCCGCCCAAAACGATGATGTCCCGGGTGGCCATGACCGTGCAGCCCGCCTCCACATTTCCGATAATGACGATGCTTCCCTCCGTCTCCAGGATCTGGCCGCCCGACAGGCTGCCCCGGTAAAATTTCCCGGTGGCCTCCGCCTTTGGGAAAAACTTTTCAAGCGCCCTCGTCGTCTCCTGGAAGGTTTCTTTCTTTTTTTGGTCCTTTCCGACCACGCAGATAATATGCAGCCTGCTGTTCTGGCCGATCGCTCCCACCAGCCGGTTTTCCTCCTGCTCGGTCAGCGTTCTGCCTTCGAAGGAAACGGCGACTCTCATATCGCCGAAAAACTTTTCCGACTCCCGGAATTTCTCTCCCAGCGCCGCAACCAGATCGCCAAACTCGGCCTCCGGGTCCAGATAAACGGAAATGCCGTTTTTATAACTTTTGATGATCACAATGTCCTTCATCCCGGTCCCCCTTAGTCTCCGCCGCCGCTAATCGCTTCTACGGAAAGCGCCGTCTGCGATTGGGTGAGCGAATCGTCTTCATCCAGATCATAATAATACATCAGCACCTGTTTGGAAATCTGTGCCGCGTAATCCGAGGAATATCCGTTTGCGATCCGGATCGCCATGGCAATCTCGGGATCGTCATACGGCGCATAGCCCACGAAAAGGCCGTGGTTGGGGCGGTGCTTATCTTCCTCCGCCGTACCGGTCTTTCCGGCCACCTCAATGGGGAAATCCTGATAATACCGCTTATTTGCCACCACGCCCCGCATGCCCTCATGAATGGCGTCCCAATAGGCCTGAGGCAGATCCACGGTATTGCGGACCGTGGCGTTATAGTCCTTTAACAGATTTCCGTTGTGGTCCGTGACGCTGTCTAAAAGCGTCAGATTATAGCAGGTTCCGCTGTTTGCCACCGTGGTCACATAACGCGCCAGGCCCACCGTGGTATAGTTGTGGTTTCCCTGTCCGATGGCGGAAGGGACCGAAAGATCGGTGGAAACCTGAGGCTCCGATTCCTCGATCTCCACGCCGGATTTTTCAGTCAGTCCGTACAGATCCGCATATTTGGCAAGCTTCTCATCGCCCAGGTCGGAGTCGTAGGTTTCACCCTCCAGTCCGAGCCGGTATCCCACTTCATAAAAGAACATATTGCAGGAATTGGTTATGGCCTCGGATATGTTCAGATTTCCGTGTCCGTACGTATTCCAGCACTTGGGTTGATAATCCTCAAACCGGGTATAGACCCCGGTACAGGGAAGACGATCGTTTAAATCCACCACGCCCTCCATCAGCGCCGCGGTGGCGGACACCATCTTAAAGGTGGAGCCCGGGGCGGTCCGCATCTGCGTCGCGTAGTTCCACATGGGTTTCGCCTTGTTTTCGTTGCTGTTTACCCAGGCGAAATACTCGCTGTCGATCCCGTTTGCCAGTCGGTTATTGTCATAGCTGGGATAACTCACCAGCGCTTTGACGTCGCCGGTGTTCACGTCCGTAATGACGCAGGAGGCGGAAAAGGGATCCAGCGCCAGCTGGGCCGGCGTGATCTCCAGATTGCGGATCAGACTCATCATAAAGGAATAATCGCTCACCGTCCCGCTTTGCAGCGCACGGATTCGTTCCTCGCTGGGATTGATCACATTCTGCTCCACCAGCAGCATACACACCTGCCGGCCCGTAATGCGCTCCTGCTCGATCATATATTGATAAATGTATTTGTCGAAGGTCCGGTTGATCAGACGGTCCATAATATAATCCACCAGACTCTGATACACCTCCCGGGAATCGGCATAACTGCCTTCCACGGGAAGCTGCGTCACATCAATCCAGTTTTGTGAAATGGCATACTCCAGATATTCCCGGATGCTGAGCACCTCCTCCCTGGTCCAGTTCAGATACGTCTCGTCCTCCGTATCCACGTTGGTGAGAATCCCGCCGCCAGACAACAGGGTGTTGATGATATAGCTCTCGTACTTCTGATTTTCCTTTGAAAGCTGGGAATACGGGGTGGAGCCGCTGCTCAGTTCTTCCCGGACCCAGGAAAAAACTTCCTCCTGTTTTTTCAGAAACGCCTGATAGACCTCCTCCTGCACCTCTCCGGCCCGGCCCTTTTCAATAGAAGCCACATCAATGACGTTGTTTTCGAAAAGCGCGCAGTATACATCGTCGATGGGGATCTTCAGATTGGCGCTGCTCACATTGGAACTGTCGTATTGCTTGACATTGATGATCTTATCCACCAGGATGCCGGCCACAAATTTTTCCAGGATATGATAGACCGCCGTCTGCAGATTGGCGTCTATGGTCAGATAAACGTTGCCTCCGGCCTGGGGTTCCACCCGTTTGATGACCTCGATCTCCCGCCCCAGCCGGTCCACGAACACCGTCTCGTATCCCTTTGTGCCCTGCAGGTATTCTTCCATCACCTTTTCAATTCCGGATTTGCCCACCACGTCGTTCAGATCATATTCCTTGTTGTCCGGAGAACGCTGGACGCCGCTCATGCCCTCTTCGCTGTTGAGCGCCTCCAGTTCGTCCGTGGAGATCTTGCCGGTATACCCGATGATGTGGGAAAAATACGGCCCGTCGGTATATTTGCGAATGGTATCGGAAGCGATGTCGATGCCGGGCAGGGATTCGGAATTTTCTTTCAGCTTCGCCACCGTCTGTTCGGATACGTCCGTGGCGATGGTAACGGGAATATAACGCTGAAAAGAAGTCAGGTTCATGGCGTAGCGGATCGTAACGATATCCAGAAGCTCCTGCCTGGTATAGCCCAGCCCCACCACAAAGCTGTTGCGGTCATTGGGATCCTGGCGTTCCCCCACGCCGAAATGGGACTGCCCCGCAAGATATTGCATCACTTCCTCCGCCGTGGCGGTCTTTTCCCGTTCCTTCAGATCCGAAACCAGGGAATGGCCGTACACATCCGCGAGGAAACGCTGCAGCCGGGTGCCGGAAAGGTCGAAGGCAAATTCCCCGTTTTCATCCAGATAAATGTTAAAATCACAGCTGATATGATCCCCGTTTTCGTCCAGAATGGCAAGCACTTCCCGGATCGTCGCATTGATATTGGCGTTTCGTTTGCTGTCCGTTTCATACACATCTTCGATGGTGACGGAATTGGACAGTTCGTTGTATGCCAGAAGCTTTCCGTTGACATCGTAGATGTTGCCGCGGGTGCTGGCCAGGGTCCTCTCCTTTTCCATTTTAAGCCCCAGCTCGTTCTGATAATCCGCTCCCTCTATGATCTGCAGCTGAAAAACTCTCTGGATCAGGATGATCGCCATTGCGACAAGGGCCACATACAGCACAATGATCCTGGAATTTATGAAATTGAGAAAAAATAGTTTCAGTTTTTTCAGCAAGGCGATTCGTTACTCCCTCTCTCAGACGGCCAAATCCGCTTATGCACGGCAAGCAGAAGCGGGTAGGCCAAAAAGGCGACGATCAGCGTATAAACGGCCTCCGGAAGAATGATATGTAAAAAATAATACCCGAAGCTCAGCCGCGCCCGCAGCAGAAACATGACGCAATAGCAGATCAGATTCAGCGACAGATCCGATACGGTGATTAAAAACAGCGGAAGCTTCAGATCGTCCGGATAGAACATCCGGGTGAATTTTCCGTTCAGATAGCCGATGAGCATATACAAAAGCGCATAATACCCGATCAGTTCGCCGGATCCGTTCCCCGCTCCGTATACGCAAAACAGATCCGCCAGAAAGCCGCAGGCAAACCCGGTCAGCAGTCCGGTCTTTTCCCCGCTCATAAATCCGAAGGAAGCGGTGAGGATCAAAAGAAGGTTGGGCATAATGCCGCCAAAGGAGATCCACTGGAAGACGCCCGTCTGAAGCAGAAAACAAAAATAGACCAAAAGAGCGGTCACAATGGTTTTTTTCATCCGCATCCTCCCCGTCAGCCCGTGCGTTTTAGCTGCGTAATCACCAAAACCTCTTCCAGGTGGGAAAAGTCCACTGCCGGCGTCAGATAACCGGATTTTGTCAGATTGTCCGGCGAAGTATTGATGGAGCTGATATATCCGATCAGGATCCCCGGCAGGTATTTGTCGCTGATGCTGCTGGTCACCACCTTGTCCCCGACGGTGACGCGGTTGTCCAGATCCGAAAGCTGGGAAAACCGGATCGTCCCCTGGGACGAAACGGACTGCAAATCGCCCTCCACGATCAGATTTTCCGAGGTGGCCAGCACCGTGGCGCTGACATTGCTGGTATCCGAAATGATGGACTGCACCTTGGCAAAATTGGGGCCCACGGAAACGACCCGTCCCACCAGCCCGCTTCCCGCCATCACGTTGCAGTCAACGTTCACGCCGTCCTTCTTTCCTTTGTCAATGGTAAAGGAATAGAACCAGTTTTCCGTATCGCTGGCAATGATGCGGGCGCCGATCTTTTCATACTCGCTGTAGGTCTCATCCAGTTCCAAAAGCGTCCGCAGATTGTTCAGCTCGTATTGATTTTGCATAAGCTGGTTGTTTTCCATGGTCAGATCGTCCACCTGCTCCTGGAGCGCCTGATTCTGGGCCAGCACGTCCCGCAGCTGCGCCAGCTCTTTTGAGCGGTCCGACAAATAGCCGCCGATCCGGGAAAACCCGCGCTGAAACGGGATCACCGCGTAACCGACCACCGATTTTAACGGCCCGTCGAAAAGGTTGGTCCGGAAGGTGAACAGCATCATCAGAACGCAGAACCCGGAAAGTATCATCAGAAGATACTTGGCCGGTATATGGAATTTCTTCCTTTTTCTTCTGACGATCGGACTCATTTACCCATCCCTTCAATGGCGTACGCCACCGTTTTGTATTGATCTTCTTTCAGGATCCTTGCCAGCCCCAGCACGACGCTCTCCACGGGATTGGGCGCCAGATTGACCTTAAGTCCCGTGGCCTGGGCCACCATTTCGGAAAAATGGCAGACCTGCGACGCCCCGCCGGTGAGATACACCCCATGGCGGAAAATATCCGCGCCCAGCTCCGGCGGCGTGCGTTCCAAAATCAGCCGGATGCTGTCAATAATGCTGTTAAAATGCTCCTTTAGGCACTCGTTGACCAGTTCGGTGGGCACTTCCCGCTCCACCGGCAGTCCCACCACGATGTCCCTTCCGTAAACGACAGCGCCTTTTTTCTCCTTTTCCAGGCTCGAGAGGGATTTCTTGATCCCCTCCGCCGTCTTCTGCCCGATCAGGAGGTTGTATTCTTTGCGTACGGCCTGCCGGATGGCTTCGTCAAATTTCAGTCCGCCGGTCTTGATCAGGCGGCTCAATACGATACCGCCCAGAGAAAGAATGGAAACCTCGGTGGTATTATAGCCCACGTCCACGACCAGAACGCCCTGGGAATTTTTCACATCAATATCCATGCCAAGACCGTCCGCCACCGCTTTTTCCACGACCATGATCCGTCTGGCCTTTAAGTTGGCGTCCCGGATCAGATCGTAAAAGGCGCGTTTCTCCACCTCCGTAATATCGGTGGGCACGGCGATAAAATAATCCGCCGGCTTTAAAGCGCCCTTGGAAAGATCCGTAAGAAACAGCCGGATCAGCCGTTCCATATTATGAATGTCGGCGATTACGCCATTGGAAAGCGGATAACTGATCTGTATATTGGCCGGCGCCTTTTCATACATCTCATAGGCGGAGTCCCCATAAGCGAAAATATTCTGCTTGTTTTCGATGGCGATCATATTCTTTTCGATCTTGACGGAATCCTCCGCGAGACTGTATATTTTGATGTTGCTTGTCCCAAGATCGATTCCGAACGAATTCCCCTGCATCTTTTTTCTCCTTTCTCCTATAAAAGACCGGCCCTGCGAAAACTGAAGAAGGTGCGGGCGCCCAGAATGATATGATCTACAAGCTCGACCTGCATCATGTTCCCCAGTTCAAAAAGCCTTTTTGTAATTTCGGCGTCTTCCCTGCTCGGTTTTTCATCCCCGCTGGGATGATTGTGGATCAGCAGGAAGTGCACTGCGCGATACTTTAACGCCTGGATAAAAACGTCGCGCGGCGAGATCAGGGACAGGTTCACGGTCCCCACGGTAAGCATCATCTCATGAATCAGCCTGCCCTTCGTATCCAAAAGCAACAGCGCCACCTTTTCCACGTCGTTTCTCTCTCCTGCAAACAACGGCCTTGCATAAAGAGCCGCCGCCTCCGGAGTGGGAAACGCGGGCAGCGCGACCCGCTGTTCCAGGGCAAACCGCCGCGCCAGCTCTGACAGACAGCAGATCCTTACCGCCTTTACCTCGCCGATCCCTTTGATCTCCATCAACTGCGGCACGGAAAGCTGCGCAAGCCCCGCCAGTCCGCTTTTCGCGCCTCCGGGAAGGGAAAGCACCCGATGCGCCAGAGAAAGCGCCGGACAATTTTGATGCGAAACAGGCTCGTTTGCATCCGGCTTTGGCCCCGTCCGCAGCAAAATGGCCAACAGTTCCTCATCCGATAGGGATTCTGCCCCCTTTTGCATAAATTTTTCGTAGGGCAAATCATTTTTTTGTGTTTTTCTCATCGCGTTACCTCCGCATCTGATTGAGAAGATGCGAAAAGGCAAAACGCCCTGTCCGTTCAGATGAACCGATAACACAAAACCGCCACGACGACGCCGATGATGCTGGCGACGGTGATGCGGATCGTAAAAGCGAACGTGATGCTTAAAATCCCCAGATCCAGCACCACCGGGCTTGTCAGACCAAAGGTCTGTCCGAAATTCAGGAAGGAATCCGGCATCAGGTTCCCCAGAAATCCTCCCAGCACGATTCCCGCAAGAATCAGGATCAGACAGATCCATCCGTTTTTTCCACTGATTTTTCTCATATCTCTCATCCTTTGTCCCCCAGACTCCTCTCATCTTACCATAATTCATCGATTCTGTATAGAAACAAAGCATAAAATTTTTCGCAGCGTTTGACAGCTTTCTACACGTTGTCCTGCTGACGATTACAGTCCGGAAGGAAGTTTGGAAACGATTTTTTTGTCCAGACAGCGCTGCAGAGACTTTAAAATCCCGAATTTTGCATGCTCCCAGGTCAGGCCGCCCTGAAAATAGGCGGCGTAAGGCGGCTTTAACGGCCCGTCCGCGGAAAGCTCGATGGACGCGCCGGAGATAAAAGCGCCGGCGGCCATGATAACCTGGCTGTCATATCCGGGCATGTCCCAGGGCGTCGGCGTCACAAAACTGTCCACCGGCGCCGCCGACTGGATGCCCTCGCAAAAGGCGATGAGGCCTTCGGGCGTACCAAATTCCACCGCCTGAATGATATCGTAGCGTTCTGCGCTGCCGGAGGGGACCACCAAAAATCCCAGGCGTTCATAGAGATTGGCGGCAAAAATGGCGCCTTTGAGCGCGCCCGCGGTCACGGTGGGCGCCAAAAAAAGGCCCTGATAGAAGGAAGGCAGCACGTTTAACGTCGCGCCCACCTCCCTGCCAAGCCCCGGAGAGGTGAGCCGGCAGGCCGCGTTTTCGATGCAGGCTTCTTTTCCCGCCAGATACCCTCCGATGGGCGCCAGCCCGCCGCCGGGATTTTTGATCAGGGAGCCCACGCAAAGATCCGCGCCCACATCGGTAGGCTCGATGGTCTGGGTAAACTCCCCGTAGCAGTTGTCCACCATGCAGATCAGATCCGGTTTTAACAATTTTAAAAAGGCGATCAGCTCTCCGATCTGTTCTACGCTGAAGCTCTCTCTTGTCTGATACCCTTTGGAACGCTGGATGGTGACCAGCTTCGTTTTTTCATTGACCGCGTTTTTGATTCCCTCCCAGTCAAAACGGCTGCCGCTTTGCAGATCCACCTGCCGGTAACGGATCCCGTATTCTTTTAAGGAGCCCCGGGAGGGGCGGATGCCGATGACCTCTTCCAGCGTGTCATAGGGCTTTCCCACCGGAGAAAGCAGCTCGTCTCCGGGACGCAGATTGCTCATGAGCGCCAGGGCCAGCGCATGGGTGCCGCAGGTGATCTGGGGCCGGACCAGCGCGGCCTGCGTATGGAAAACGTTCGCATAGACCTTTTCCAGCGTTTCCCGTCCAAGATCGTTGTATCCGTATCCTGTTGTGCCAAGCAGACAGGCCTCGCTTACGCGCGCCTCCTGCATGGCTTTGATCACCTTAAGCTGATTGTATTCCGCCGTCTCGTCGATTTTGGCAAACCGGGGCGCCAGTTGATCCAGCACCTGCCGTCCGTAGGAAAGGACTTCCGGGGAGATTCCAAGCGCCTGATATTGTGCACACAGTGTATCCGTCATAAGATTGTTTCTTCCACCTTTCGTATCATAAACTGCAAAATCGAATCCTCGTCCTCATACGCGCTCTTATCCACCCAGATCACATCTTTTTCCCGGGCAAACCAGGTCAGCTGCCGTTTGGCAAAATGCCTGGTGTCGCGCTTGATCAGATAGACCGCCCGGTCAAGATCATATTCTCCGTCCAGATACGGGAAAATTTCCTTATATCCGAGGCCCTGCATGGAAACAAAGTCCCTGGTCAGCCCCCGTTTTCTGAAGGAGCACACCTCCTCCACCAGTCCGGCCCGGATCATCGCATCCACGCGCCGGTCGATGGCGGCGTAGATTTTTTCCCGCTCATCGGTGAGGACAAAATATGCCGAACGATACGCGGAGGTTTTCTTTCTTTCCCGTTCATTGTGGGTAGAAATCGGCTGTCCCGTCTGTTGGTAATATTCCAAGGCCCGGATGACCCTCTTTACATTGTGGGGATGGATCTGACACGCCGCTTTTTCATCCACCTGAGCCAAAAGAGCATGCAGTTTTTCGGGGCCCTGGGCGCGGGCCATATCCTCCAGCGATCTGCGCAGCCCTTCGTCCTCCTGCGTCACGGTAAAATCAATGTCGTTGACCACGGACTGAATATAAAAACCGGTGCCGCCTGCCAGGATCGGGATCCTGCCCCGGCCGCAGATCTGTCTGATCGCGTCTTTTGCCATCCGCTGAAACGATGCCACATTAAAATTTTCTTCCGGCTCCAGCACGTCGATGAGATGATGGGGCACCCCGTCCATTTCTGCTTTCGTCACCTTGGCGGAACCGATATCCATTCCCCTGTACACCTGCATGGAGTCCGCCGATATGATCTCTGCGCCGATTTGTTTTGCCAGCCGGACCGACAACGCGGTCTTGCCCACCGCCGTAGGGCCGGTCACAATCACCAGCGGTAATCTGTTGTCCATCCGTCTTTCCCCGTCTCTCATACGATACGCTTAAACCTGCGCTCCAGCTCCTGCCGCGACATGGTGATCATGGTCGGTCTGCCGTGGGGACACTGATAGGGATTTTCCAACTCCAAAAGCTGTTCCAAAAGCGCCTGCATTTCCCGTTGATCCATTCGTTTGCCGCCCTTGACGGCGGACTTGCACGCCAGCATCGCCAGCCGTCTGGTCACAGCTTCCGGGACGTCCGGCACCTGCTCTGCGGAAAGATCGTTTAACAGACTTTGCAAAAACGCCTCGGAGCAGTTCCCGTACAGTTCGCAGGGCGCCGCATAGACCGCATAGGAATTGCCTCCAAACGGCTCGATTTCAAACCCGATCTGCGAAAAATACGTCAGATAGCGCTTCAGGATCTCCTCCTCCCTTCCCGACAGCGTCACGATCATGGGAGGCATAAGGTTCTGGCTTGTCACGCCGCCCGTTTTTAACTGTGCGACAAGCGCCTCGTATTTTACCTTCTCATGCGCCGCATGCTGGTCAATGAGGATCATCTTGTCCTGATAAACGGCGATCCAGTAAGTGTCGAAAATCTGGCCGATCAGCTCGTAGCGCTGCACCGCATTTTGAGTCAGGATCTTTTCTTCAAACAGGTTAAGCTGTCCGTCTTTTGTCTTTTGCGCCTGGTATTCCAGCCGCTGATCCGATACCGCCTGAGAAAACCGGTTCTTTTCAAACGGCTGGGGAAGCGCTGCTTCCTGCCTCTGCAGATGGGGACGCTCCTCTGCTTTTGGCTTTCTTTCCTGTTCCTGCGCCTGGTTTTCCTCTGGCTTTGGCGGTGTGAGCGCCGGTGTTTCCGACAGCGTGATCTGCGGAATCATCTCCCGCTGCAATAACGCTTCCTTTATTTTTTGTTCCAGAAAGCGCATGACTTTCTGGTTGTCCAAAAACCGCACCTCCGTTTTGGCCGGATGGACGTTGACGTCCACCTCCGCCGCGTCCATGGTAAGGTGCAGGCAGGCCACGGGAAACTTATGCTGCATCAGCCGGGCGGCATAGCCGCTTTCCAGCCCCTTTGAAAGGACCCGGCTTTTGATGGAACGTCGGTTGACAAAGAAAAACTCAAAATTCCGGTTGGGACGCACCAAAAGCGGCGTCCCCAAAAAGCCTTCGACGGAAAGGCCGTCCTGGGAGGCCGAAAACGGGAAGATCTCTTTGGCAATCTGCCTGCCGTAAATGCGAAAGACCACTTCCTGCAGATCGTTGCTGCCGGATGTGGCAAAACGGGGCTGCCGGTTTAAGATCAGCTGAAAGGAAATATCCGGTCTGGCCATCGCCAGATGC
Source organism: uncultured Eisenbergiella sp. (assembly GCA_947626995.1). Taxonomy (GTDB): domain Bacteria; phylum Bacillota; class Clostridia; order Lachnospirales; family Lachnospiraceae; genus Gallintestinimicrobium. Next base: position 14,374 of record CANQUI010000023.1, read on the forward strand.
TCCATCAGATCCACGATCTCGCTTCCCTCCGTGGCCGCCGAACGCAGAAATTTCCGGCGGGCCGGCGTATTAAAAAAGAGGTTTCGCACAATAACGGTGGTCCCGTCCGGCGCGCCCACCTCGGAAAATTCCGTTTCTTTCTCTCCCTCCAGACAGTAACGGATCCCCGTCAGCGCCTCTTTGGTCTTGGTGATAATCTCCACCATGGAAACCGCCGCGATGCTGGAAAGGGCTTCGCCCCGAAACCCCATGCTGTGCAGGCGGCTCAAATCGGAGATGTCCCGTATTTTACTGGTGGCATGACGGTAAAAAGCGCTTTTTACCTGAGAGGCTTCTATGCCGGAGCCGTTATCCGTCACGCGGATAAAGCGCAGCCCTCCCTCCCGGATTTCCACCGTGATGGCATCCGCGCCCGCGTCGCAGGCGTTTTCCACCAGTTCCTTTACCACGCTGGCGGGCCGTTCCACCACTTCTCCGGCCGCAATCTGATCGATCGTCTTGTCATCCAGCACCTGAATTTTGGCCATAGATTTTCTCCCGTTTCCTACTCGTTCTCTTTCCTGCTCCATCTGTTGCGCAGCCGGCTCTGCAGCCGGTGCAGCATATTGAGCGCATCCAGCGGCGTCATCAGGCTGAGCTCCGCGTTTTTCAACTCTTCCAGCACATCCTCGTCCTTTACCGTATCAAACAGGGAAATCTGCTCCAGATCCACTTCGTCGTAATGCGGAAGGCGTTTGGCCTTTTCCTCCGTATTGACAGCGATGCTCTGCACCTTTTCCGTAATATCGTTATCGGAAAGCTGCTCCACAATCTCCCGCGCCCGGTCGATGACGATGTCCGGCACACCGGCCAGCTTCGCCACCTGGATGCCGTAGCTTTTATCGGCGCCGCCCTTTATGATCTTGCGCAAAAAGACAATATCGTCTCCCTTTTCCTTTACCGCGATACAATAGTTTTGGACGTTGCCGATCTTTCCTTCCAGTTCTGTCAGTTCATGATAATGGGTGGCAAAAAGCGTTCGGGCGCCGAGAAGTTTTTTGTTGCTGATATGCTCGATCACGGCCCAGGCGATGGACAGGCCGTCGAAGGTGGAGGTCCCGCGCCCGATCTCGTCCAGCACAAGCAGGCTGTTGGACGTGGCGTTGCGCAGGATGTTCGCCACCTCGTTCATTTCCACCATAAAGGTGGACTGCCCGCTGGCCAGATCGTCCGAAGCCCCCACGCGGGTAAAAATCCGGTCCACAATCCCGATATTGGCAAAACGGGCCGGCACAAAACTTCCGATCTGGGCCAGCAGGACGATCAGCGCCGTCTGCCGCATATAGGTGGATTTCCCCGCCATATTCGGTCCGGTGATGACCGCCACCGCATGTTTATTCGTATCCAGATAGGTATCGTTGGCGATAAACATATCGTGCTCGATCATCCGCTCCACCACAGGATGCCGGCCGTCCTTAATATCAATCACGCCTTTTTCATTCAGCTTCGGCCGCACGTAGTGATTGCGCTCCGCCACCAGAGAAAGGGAGGCGAACACATCCAGCCGCGCCACCGCCTTCGCCGTTTTCTGGATCCGCTCCACCTGGGCCGCCACCACGTCTCTGACCTCGCAGAACCGGTCGTATTCCAGCGCGGTGAGCTTTTCTTCCGCATTGAGGATCTTATCCTCCAGTTCCTTTAACTGCTGCGTGGTATAACGCTCCGCATTCACCAGCGTCTGCTTGCGGATGTAATCGTCAGGCACCATATTTTTAAAAGAATTGGTAACCTCCAGATAATAGCCGAATACTTTGTTATATTTGACCCGCAGGTTTTTGATGCCGGTGCGCTCCCGCTCTTTTTCCTCCAGCTGCGCGATCCAGTTCTTTCCCTCCGTTTTGGCGCTGCGTAACGCGTCGATGGTGGAATCGAACCCTTCTTTTATGATCCCGCCCTCCCGGATCAGAAACGGCGGCTCCTCGACGATGGCCCGGCTGATCAGATCGTACAGATCGGAAAGCGGATCCAGATCCGCCTCGATCAAAGACAGCTGCGCAGACTTGAATTCCTGCAGCACCGTCTTGATCGGGGCCAGCATCTCCATGGAATTGCGAAACGCGATCAGATCTCTGGGATTGGCCGTTTTATAGCTGACCTTTCCCAAAAGACGCTCCATATCGTAAATGGGATTCAGATATTCCCGGATTTCTTCCCGGGACATGGGCGAATTTAACAGCTCCTCCACCGCGTCCAGACGCTCCTCCATCTCTTCCCGCCGGATCAGAGGCTGTTCTACGAGCCCGCGCAGAGCCCTTGCGCCCATGGCGGTTTTGGTCTTATCCAAAACCCAAAGCAGGGACCCTCTCTTCTGTTTTTCCCGCAGCGTCTCGGTCAGCTCCAGATTGCGCCGGGTGGAGGAATCCAGAAGCATGTACCGGCTGGTCAGATAAGCGTTTAATCGGGTGAAATGGGGCAGGGAATTTTTCTGCGTCTCAATCAGATACGCCAGCAGCGCGCCGGCGGCAATGGTGCCGTTGGGGAAATCCTGGATACCCAGTCCCGCCGGCGAGGAAACGCCAAAATGCTTTTCCAGACAGCCTTTGGCGCGCTCTTCCTCAAAAAAATGACTCTCCAGCACGTAAATGCTGATGTTCATCCGGCCCCGCAGAGTTTCCAGATCCATACCGCTCATGAGAAAGGCGTCGTTGCAGACGATCTCTTTGGGCTGATATTTTAAAATCTCATCGGACAGCGTGCGAAGATCGGCCACCTCCGTCATGTAATAATCGCCTGTGGTCACGTCAGCCACGGATACGCCGGTTCTTCCGGCATAAAAGGCGATACACATCAGATAATTGTTCTTCGTCTCCTCCATGGAAGAAATGTTTAAGTTGGTGCCGGGCGTCACGATCCGCGTCACTTCCCGCTTCACCAGCCCCCGGGCCAGTCTGGGATCCTCCATCTGCTCGCAGATGGCGACCTTGTAGCCCTTGGAGACCAGCCGCGTCAGATACCCTTCCACCGCATGATAAGGAACGCCGCACATGGGCGCCCGCTCTTTGAGCCCGCAGTTCTTTCCCGTCAGCGTCAGCTCCAGTTCCTTTGTGGCGGTCAGCGCGTCATCAAAAAACATTTCGTAAAAATCGCCCAGCCGATAAAACAGAATACAGTCCGGATACTGTTTCTTGGTTTCCATATACTGCTGCATCATGGGCGTCAATTCAGACATTTGGGTTTCCTCTCTTCTCAGATTTTTTCCCCGATAAAATAAAAACCGTGGTTCTCGGTGAGTTTTACCTCTACGATCCTGCCGACCAGAGAAGGGTCTCCGGGAAAATGCACCATAATATTGTGGGACAGCCGGCCGGTCACAAAGGCCGGATTCTGCCCGTTTACCTCCTCCACCAACGCTTTCTGGCGCTGCCCGAGAAAGCGGGCCACCTGCGTTTTCGCCGTTTCCTGCACGACGGCAAGCACAAGGTCAAAATGCTTTTGCGCTTCCTGTTTCGGGATCTGATTTTCCATGGCCGCCGCGGGCGTCCCGGTCCGCCTGGAATAAAGGAAGGTGAACGCATTGTCAAATTTCGCCCGTCTGATCACATCAATGGTCTCCTCCACATCCTGTGCGGTCTCGCCCGGAAATCCCACAATCAGATCCGTTGTCAGGGAAATATCCGGGATCGCATCCCGAATCCTGTCCACCAGGGCCAGGTACTCTTCTTTGGTATACCGCCGGTTCATTTCCCGGAGGATCCTGGTGGAACCGGACTGCAGCGGCAGATGCAGGTGACGGCATATTTTGGCGGAATCCCGCATCACACGGATCAGTTCCGGGGACAGATCCTTGGGATGGGACGTCATAAAACGGATCCGTTCAATCCCCGGGATCTGTTCTGCCTGACTGAGAAGCTGCGCAAAGCTCATGGGTTCATCCAGGTTTTTGCCATAGGAATTCACATTTTGTCCCAGCAGCATGATCTCTGTTACGCCGTCCTGGGAAAGGTGCCGGATCTCGGAAAGAATCTCCTGCGGTTTCCGGCTTCTCTCTCTCCCCCGCACATAGGGGACGATACAGTAACTGCAGAAATTATTGCAGCCGAACATGATGTTGATGCCGGACTTAAAAGGATATTTGCGCTCTACCGGCAGATCCTCCACGATCCGTTCCTCCGCCGTCCGAACCTCGATGACCATGCGCCGGTTTTCGAACATACGGCAGATCAGCTCCGGAAAGGCAAACAGATTGTGGGTGCCAAAAATCAGATCCACAAACCCGTAGCTTTGTTTGATCTTTTCCACGACGGAAGGCTCCTGCATCATGCAGCCGCAAAGGGCGATCCTCTTATGAGGATTCTTTTTTTTCATGCTGTTTAAAAAGCCCAGTCTGCCGTATACCCTCTGATTGGCGCTGTCCCGGACCGTACAGGTGTTGTAGATCACAAAATCCGCTTCTTCGCTCTGCGTAAGCGTATAACCGGCCTCCTGCAAAATGCCCGCCAGTTTTTCGGAGTCCCTGGAATTCATCTGACAGCCGAAGGTGACCGTACACGCCGTGAGAGGACGGCCCAGACGATTTGCCTCCTCCGTTACGTATTCCCGGCTTTTTTTCAAAAACCAATACTGGCGTTCCGGCTCCGTCTGCGGCGGCGCAGCCGACAAATCAATTTCGGTAAAGATCGATTGCAGTGTGGTATGGTCAATCATGAACGTGTTTCCCCTTGCTTATGGTGTGCGGCCTGCGGCGCAAATTTCCTATTCTCTTATCTGGCCGTTTCCGCGGATCGTATATTTATAGCTGGTAAGCTCCCGCAGTCCCATGGGCCCTCTGGCGTGCAGCTTCTGGGTGCTGATGCCGATTTCCGCGCCGAAGCCGAATTCAAATCCGTCCGTAAAACGGGTGGAGGCGTTGACGTATACGCAGGCTGCGTCCACCCCTGCCAGGAACCGTTCGGCATTTTCCCGGTCGTTTGTGAGGATGGCATCGGAATGTCCGGTGTTGTAACGGTTAATATGGGCGATGGCCTCCTCCAGGGAATCCACCGTCTTCATCGAGAGGATGTAATCCAGATACTCCGTGGCGTAATCCTCCTGGGTGGCCGGCTGACAGCCTCCGATCACCTCCCGGATCCGTTCGTCCGCCCGGACCTGCACATTTTTTTCATCCAGCGCTTTTTTAAGCGCCGGCAGGAGCTTTTGCCGCACCTTGCTGTGGATCACCAAAGACTCGCAGGCGTTACAGACGCCGATGCGCTGGGTTTTCGCGTTGAGAATGATGTTTACCGCCATATCGGGATCCGCGCTCTCATCCACGAAAATATGACAGTTGCCGGTTCCGGTCTCGATCACCGGCACCGTGGCGTTTTCCACCACCGTCCGGATCAGCCCTGCGCCGCCCCGGGGAATGAGCAGATCCACATATCCGTTCATGCGCATAAACTCCCGCGTCACGCTGCGGTCGCTGTCTTTGATCAAAGAAATGGCGTCCGGTGTGATGCCGCAGGAAATCAGCGCGTCCCTTAAAACCGCTTCGATGGCCAGATTGGAATGTATGGCGTCGCTGCCGCCTTTTAAAATCACCGCATTGCCGGCCTTAAAACACAGGCCGAACGCATCCGCCGTCACATTGGGACGGGACTCGTATATGATCCCGATCACGCCGATGGGAACGCGCTGTTTACGGATCACCAGGCCGTTTGGCCGGGTAAAGGTCTCCAGAATCTCGCCCACCGGATCGGGCAGCGCCGCGATCTGACGCAGTCCTTCCGCCATGGCCTCGATTCGCGAAACGTTTAACGAAAGACGGTCCAGCAGGCTCTTTGGCATCCCGTTTTTTTGTCCCGCATCCATATCCTTTTCATTCTCGGCAAGAATCCTGCCGCTGTTTTCCAAAAGCGCGCGGGCCGCGCACAAAAGAGCCTGATTCTTCTGTGTCTCGGAAAGAGACGCCAGCGCGTATTTGGCCTGAACCGCTTTTTCTCCCAAAATCTTCAGATCTGTCATATTTTCCCTCCGTTCTCTTCTTCCGTCAGCACCACGTCCATCGGGATATCGTGCGCCAAAGGCAGGATCCGGTCCGTGATCTGACAGGCGTAACAGAGTCCTGCCAGAAAGGGCCGTTTCTCCCGGGGAATCCGTCCAAAGTACCGATCGTAATACCCGCCTCCGTATCCGATCCGGTGACCGTCCCGGTCAAAAACGCAGCCGGGTACGATCGCAAGCGTCCTTTCGGCATCCGGGCCGTATGGTTTTGTATCGCCCAAAGGCTCTAATATCCTGTGATAACCGGGGTGCAGCGCCTCCGGCGAATCGATCCGGTAAAAGTTCATTTCCTTCCCCTCTACCCGGGGGCAGAAAACGCGCCTGCCCTGCGCCAGCGCGGTTTGGATCAGGGCGAAGGTATCGCACTCCGTTCCATAGGAAACGTAGCACAGGATGTTTTCTGCCTCCCGATAGCAAAAATGCGCCAAAAGCCGTTTTGTGATCCTTTCGTCCTTTTCCTGTCTCTGCTGTTTTGTCAGGGTCCTTCTTTTCTCCAGCGCCTCCTGGCGGAGGCGTTTTTGAAGGAGACCGGCCGGCTCCTCAATGCTTTTGTGGGGTTTTTCCATATTTTTCTCCCAGATTTACCACCGTGTTATCTTCCTCTACGATGCTGATCTGATCCAGCTGGCTTTTTACATTTGCCCGTACCGACCGGATAAATTCCATTCTCAGCGCCTGCTGTAGTGCCTTCTCCTCCTCGGTCAGACCGGCCGGCGTCTTGGATTTATGGTACAGCGCGTTGATTTGTCGGATCTTTTCTTCCATTCCCGCCATTTATTTTCCCTCCGGTTCCGTATGAATCCCGTCGATAAACCGGGACAGGGAAAAGCTGTCATCCTTATCCGCCATAAAAAGGGTGCCGTAATTTCTCCCGTCCATAATCCGATGCAGGATCCGAATGTCGCTGCTGTTGGCGATGATCATATCGGCGCCGCTTTTGGTGGCGATCCGCGCCGCGATCAGCTTCGTGGACATCCCGCCGGTTCCCACCCGGCTGCCGGTACTGGATTTTCCCATTTGCAGGAAATTGTCGTCCAGCTTTTCCACCGTTTCGATAAACCTGGCCTGCGGGTTCTGATGCGGATCGTCCGTATACAGGCCGTCAATATCGGACAACAGGATCAGAAGATCCGCGCCGATCATGGAGGCCACCACGGCGGAAAGGGTGTCGTTGTCCCCAAATTCGATCTCATGGGTCGCCACCGTGTCGTTTTCGTTCACAATGGGGATCACGCCCAGCCGAAACAGCTCTTCAAAGGTATTTTGCGCGTTGACCCGGTTCATATCGTTGTCCACCGTATGACGCGTCATCAGGATCTGCGCCGCCACCTGGTCATACTCGGCGAATATCTTCTGATAGGTCATCATCAGGCGGGCCTGTCCGATGGCCGCGCACGCCTGCTTGACGGCGATGGGATTGCCGTCCATCTCCTCGGCGCCGATTTTTACCGCTTTTTTGCCCTGCGCAATTGCGCCGGAAGTGACCAGCGCCACGTCCTTTCCCTGATTTTTCAAATTACACAGTTCCCGCACCAGCACGTCCAGCCGGATATAATCCAGATCTCCGGTCTCCTCGTGCTGCAGGGAAGAAGAACCGATTTTTACCACGATCCTTTTTTTTCCGGGAATGTGATCCCGAATCAAATGTTCCATCTTTTTTACTCCTCTTTTGGCCCGGGGCCGGTTTTGCTGTGGCAGGAAAACGGGGCGTACACGGAAGCGATGGCCTCCGCCACCCGGATCCCGTCCATTGCCGCCGAAGTGATCCCGCCGGCATATCCCGCGCCCTCGCCGCAGGGATACAGCCCCAAAAGGGACGACTGAAAGGTTTCGTCCCGACAAATGCGCACCGGCGACGAGGTCCGGCTTTCCACGCCGGAAAGCAGCGCGTTCTTATCGTCAAATCCCGGAATGGTCCTGCCAAACTGCGTCATTGCCTCCTCAAAGGCTTCCCACACGGCTTTTGGCAGAACGGGCCGCAGATCTGCAAATTCCCATTTCCCCTTGATGCAGGGCGAAAAGCTGTCCGGAATCTCCCCCTGCGTTGCGTTTTGGGAAAAATCGCCGTATCGCTGTACCGGCACGCTGCCGTTGGCGCAGGAATAAGCCCGCTTTTCCAGTTCCCGCTGAAAGGCGATCCCGGAAAGGGGATCCTTGGAGGCAAAATCCTCCGGCGTGACGGAAACGACCACGGCGCTGTTGGCGTTTTTCCCGTCCCTTTTGCGATAGCTCATTCCGTTGACGGCAAGGCAGCCTGCCTCGCTGGAGGCGTTTACCACGTAACCGCCCGGACACATACAAAAGGAATAGACGCCGCGGCCGCCGCTGGTGCGCGCTGTCAGCTTGTAGGGGGAAGGCGGCAGCTCTTTTGGTGCCGGATCCGCATACATGGCCCTGTTGATCAGCGCCTGGGGATGCTCCACGCGCAGTCCCACCGCAAACGCCTTGGCCTGCATGGAAACCTGCAGGGAAGAAAGCCAGAAAAAAGTATCCCGCGCGCTGTGCCCCACGGCCAGCACCACCACAGAGGCATCCAGGACGCTTCCGTCGGAAAGCCGCACGCCCATTACGCGCCCGTTTTGCGTGACAAGGCCGTCGGCCCGGGTCTGAAACCGCACCTGACCGCCCTCTTTTTGGATCCGGCAGCGCATACTCTTTACCACCTTTGTGAGCACGTCCGTACCCACATGGGGCTTTCCTTCATAAAGGATTTCCCGCTGCGCGCCGTGACGCACCAGCGTCTCCAGCACAAAACGCCCCCTGCCGTCCTTATCCCGGATCATCGTATTGAGTTTGCCGTCGGAAAAAGCGCCCGCGCCGCCCTCGCCAAAGGATACATTGGATTCCGGATTCAGCTCTCCGGTCTCCCAGAATCGCCTGACGTCCTCCTGTCTTTCCTCCACATCCCTGCCCCGTTCCAACAGAATCGGCCGATACCCGGCGGCCGCCAGCATATAGCCGCAGAAAAGTCCGGCCGGCCCGGTACCGATGATGACGGGAGGATGCGCAAGCCTTTTGGTCCCGCCTCCGGCAAACCGGTAAACGCAGTCCTGCGCTTTTGTAATGTTTCTGTTGTCACGACAGCGGAACAGACATTTTTTCTCCGCTTCCCTGCCCAGGGATACGTCTACGATATAGGAGTAAAAAATGTCCGGTTTTTTGCGCGCGTCGATGGACTGCTTTTGTATGGTCAGGGAAAGGATTTGTTCCCGTTTGATCCGAAGCGTCCGGGCCGCCTTTTGATACAGCGCCTCCCGGCTGTGTCCCACGGGCAGCTTAAGCTGTTGTATTCTGATCATAATCGTTTCTTTCCGCCTTTTTGCTCCCTCCTGCGGCGGCCCGTCCGGCCGTATAGCCGCTGGTAAAGGCCCATTGCAGGTTATAGCCGCCGCACCTGCCGTCCACATCCAGCATTTCCCCGCAAAGATACAGTCCGGGGACGCGGATTGCGCCAAGGTCATCGTCCAGCTCGGACAACGCAACGCCTCCCATACAGACCTGGGACTGCCGCAGCGGATTCGTGGCGTAAACCGTGACGCCAAGGGCCCGCGCGGTTTGAAAAAGCTGTCGGATCCGCTCCTGATTTTGCGGACAGACCAATTCCTCCTGCCGAATCCCGCAAAGCTTCATCAATGTCGTTACCACCTTTGCGGGCAGCATGCTGCAGCCCATCAGCCGGATCGGTTTTCCCAAAAAGACGCGCATCTGCTTTGTCAGAAACGCATCCCACGTCTCTTTTGGGTATTCCGGCAAAAAGTCAAGAACGGCAGAAACCGTCTGTTTGTCCGCAATCGCCTCCGACGCGAACCGGCTCAGCTGAAAGACCGGGATGCCGGAAATCCCGTAGTCCGTAAGCTGCAGTTCTCCCGTCTCCGAATATACCCTGTCCGACACATGAAGATCAATGCGCGCCTGACAGCGGACACCGGCCAGCGCCCCAAAAAAACGTTCCCTGCAGCGCAGCGCGGTCAGCGCGGGCAGCAAAGGATACGTCAGAAGGCCCATCTGACCGGCCAGGGCAAAACCGTCCGGCGGATCCGGCCGGGCCAGACCCGCACTGCTTCCGCAGGCCAGAATGATCCGGTCAAACGAAAACGTCCCCTGTCCGGAGGTGAGCAAAAACCGTTTCTTTTTTTGAATATGTACGATCCGGCAATCCGTGATCTGTCGGACCTTAAGCCGGAAAAGCTCTCCTTGCAGCGAGTCCAGCACCGCCGCAGCCTGCAGGCTGCGCGGATAGAGATATCCGTTTTTATCGATCAGCACAAGCCCCAGCGATTCAAAAAAGGAAATCGTCTCCCGTACGCCGAAACGGGAAAACCAGCCCGAAAGACGTCCTGTATCGTGTCCCCGGTAATCCCGGTTCGCATCAAAATCCAGATTGGAAAGATTGCATCTTCCGTTTCCCGTCGCCAGGAGCTTTTTGCCGATCTGCCTGCATCCTTCCAGCAGCGTGACCTCTGCGCCTTCCCGGGCCGCCGCAATCGCGGCCATCATACCGGATGCTCCCGCGCCGACGATTCCGATCTGCATCTCGCCGCAGCCTCCTTTTCTTTGTCTCGGGCCGAAACAAACCCATTTATCATGATACTACGAACTCCCGTAAGAAACAAGAAATTTTTCCAATTCCCCATAGCTGTCCACGCACATCCCATCCAGGATTTTTTTCTGAATTTCATCCGGCAGCCGCCTTCCGTCGATCCGGGTTTCCAGATAGACGGTGGTACGGTCCTGCTCATATACCACCACCCTGTTTTTTACCAGCATAAGGTAAAAGATCTGTTGTTCCGGTTTCTTCTGATAGCTTTTTTGCAGCAGAATCTTTTGGGGCGAAAAAGAAAGGACCTCCACGGATACCAGTCCCGCCCTGCGATCCTCCAAAGACGGCGCCTCCTGAAGCAGACGCGCGCAGACCAGAAACTGTTCCCGGTCCATCCCCACATATTGCTCCGGGATCCTTTCCGACTGCTGCGTTTGCGTACCGGTGTTCAGATCACGGATCCGTATTACAAATTCCGCGTCGGCACGGACGGTGTTTTGTCCGACGGACGTTTGCAAAACCGTCCCGGCGGGCGGATCCGCCGTTTCCGCTCTTCTTTCGGGCAGACTGCGCCCCGGATAGAAAAAATCAAGATACTCTATATGCGCATAAAATCCCAGTCCCAAAAGCAGGCAGGAATAAAGAAAAAAGCCGATCCTTTTTAAGCGGCGCATCCGTCTCACCTCTTAAAAAGTATCAGCCCCTTTTTCCTTTCTTATTCACGAACCGGCTATCTCATGATCCCGATCGTTCTGGCAAAAAGAATCAGCGCGTCGCCGCCCGGGAAAGTCTGCAGCTCCCGCGCCGTAGCGCCCCGCAGCAGAACCGTGACCACAAAATAAACCAGAAATCCGACAATCCCCGTGACGAAAGCATTGACAAACGCCGGCGCGCCGGAAAGGAGGAGACGGCCCAGCAGCGCGCACACGCCCGCCATGATCGCGCCGGAAATCAGCGGCGCCAGCAGCACCCGGAACCAATTGACGCGGATTCTGCCCTGCCGGCACACAAATACGCCCAGAATCATACTCAGTAAAAGGAATAAAATGAGATGGGAAATGACAATCCCGTAAAGATCCATCCGCAGCGTCACTAACAGCACCCGAAGCACCGCCACATAGAGCGCAAATCCTGCCACTGTGCACAAAAGCAGGCCGGGAAGCCGATCCATCCCCAGCAAAATCGCGCCCCAGACCGCCGCAATCCCGAACAGAAGCAGGCAAAGCCCCCCTATGCGCAGGACGCCGCCCAGCGGCTGCGTATATAGCTCCCGTCCGCAGGCATCCAGCAGCGGTTCGGCCATAATAAGATAGAAAACGGCAAAGGGAACCGACAAAAGGGTACAACAGCGCAGAGACAGCATACACCGCTCCCGGAATTTTCTCAGGTTGCGCTGTGCGAAGCTCACCCGCACCCCCGGTATCATATGTCTGGCAAAAGCGATCAGCAAAAAGCACGGCAGCGCCAGAAGCGGCAGCACGTTCCCCGCATACGCGCCAAAGGAACGGACCGCGTTTTCACCGGTTTCTTCTGTCCGGGCCGCAAAATAAAAGCAGGTCTGCACAACGCCGGTCAGGCTCAAAAACAACAGCGGAAACCAGACGGGAAGGGCATGGTCCATGATACTCAAAACCAGCTGCCCCCGTTTTTCCCGCACTCCCATCCCGTTCTGGACAGCATCCGGACGGCTAGAGACGACCGAGCGGTTCCAAAGCCATGTGATGACAGCCACGATTGCGCCGATCAGAGAGGCAAGCAGCACAGAGGCCCCGGCTCCCAGGGCGCCATAGGCCGGACCGTACTGCTCATTTTGCAGCAGCGCGCCCACCTTTTGCCCGTATTGCATCAGAGGTTCTGTCAGAAGCGGTCCTCCCAGAAACAGCGCGCCAAAAAAAACGATCCGGATCAGGCCGGAGGCGGACAGACATCCGAAGCCGTCCAGCCCTCCCGATAAGACCGAAAGGACGACGATCAAAAGCAGCGCCGGAAGCATTGCCCGAAGCGCCATGGAGGACAGATTCAGATGAAGGAACCGCTGCGCCAGAAAATCTGCGCCAAAAAAGAATCCCCCTCCCAAAAACAGAGCCAGTACGATGCCGCTTCCCAGCGCGGTAAAAACCACCCGCCTGGCGTCCCTGCTTCTTCCTCTCTCCAGCCGGGTGACCACCAGAGCGGACACCGCGTCCGAAAGACCGGCCGCCAGCGGAAGGGCCAGCAGCGCAAACCAGTCAAACGCCGCGCCGTAATAGGCGCTGCCGTCCGCTTTGTAAATCCCCGCAAGCCCGATTCTTCTCAGGCCGGCCGCCAGCGCGGCCAGATAGCAAAGCGTCCCGACGAGATTCTCAGGCAATACAAAAGTCCTGCTTCTTTTCCTTCGTGTTTTCACATTTTTACTCCCTGTCTCTGGTTATCCTCAGTAAATTCAGGATCCGTTCCTGCTTTTCTTCCATGACGGCCGCCTCTTCTTTTGTCTCATGATCGTATCCGCAAAGATGAAGCATGCTGTGGGCGACCAGAAACGCAAATTCCCGTCTGACGCTGTGCGCGTAGTTCTCCGCCTGGCTGTAAATTTTGGGGGCGCACAGGATGATGTCGCCCAGGATCAGCTCTCCGCTGTCGGGATGAAAATAATCGGCCTCGTTTTGTTCTACAATGGAAAAATCCGATTCCCTCTCAAACGGAATATTGGGGAAACTGAGCACGTCCGTCTCCCTGTCGATCCCTCTGTAGTTTTTGTTATAGGAGCGGATCCCGTCCAGATCCGTAATCAGCACATTGACTTCCGTCTCATACGGGCAGTTTTCTTCGTCCAGAACCGCCCCCACTACCGTCTTTGCCAGCGCTTCCGGAGAAAAAGGAAACGCGGTCCCGGTCTCATTTTCTACGCATACTGTCATGTCTGCCTCCACGCCTGCTTTGCCGGTACGCCTCTTTTTCTTCGTAGGCCTCATAAGCCGTTACGATCTTTTGCACCAGCGGATGCCGGACCACATCGCGGCTTGTCAGACGGCAAAACGCGATCTCTTCGATGTGGGAAAGTACTCTGACCGCCACGTCCAGCCCGGAGGTCACGCCGGGGGCCAGATCCTTTTGCGAGGCGTCGCCCGTGACCACCACTTTGGAACCGAATCCGATTCGGGTCAGAAACATTTTCATCTGCGCCGGCGTGGTATTCTGGGCTTCGTCCAGGATGATATAGGCGTTGTCCAGCGTCCTGCCCCGCATATAGGCCAGAGGCGCCACTTCGATCAGTCCTTTTTCCATATTTTTGGAGAAGCTTTCTGCCCCCATGATCTGATACAGCGCGTCATAGAGCGGACGCAGATAAGGATCCACCTTGCTTTGCAGATCCCCGGGCAAAAACCCCAGTTTCTCTCCCGCCTCAATCGCCGGTCTGGTGAGGATAATGCGCTCCACCTCGTTGCTCTTAAAGGCGGTGATCGCCATGGCCATGGCAAGGTAGGTCTTGCCGGTGCCGGCAGGACCCAGACCAAATACAATCATGTTGTGACGCATGGCGTCCACATATTCTTTCTGCCCCAGCGTTTTGGGCCGGACAGGCCTGCCGTTTGCCGTATGGCAGATCAGATCCTCTTCCACCGTAAGCAGCGCATCCGTACGATTCTCCATGCTCATTGCAATGGCATAATCCACATTCTGTTCCTGAATCTGGTTTCCTCTCTTTGAAATCTCATAGAGCTGACGCAGGACATCAAACGCGCGGTCCACCTGAACGTCGCTGCCGCTGATCCTGACGGAACCGTCCCGATCCACGATATTCACAGAAAAAGCGCGCTCCAGCTTTTTTACATAGCTGTCGAACTCTCCGAACAAATTACGGATATGGACGGTCTCCATATCCAAATGTTCTTCTTTATATGCCATAGCGCGCTCCCGCTCTCATTTCAATCATTCCGCAATCTCCCGCATCGCTTTAAGGCGCATCCGGATCGGGATTTGCCTCCTCCGGCAATACGGCCGCCTTTTGCCAGACCGCCTGCTGATGCACCTTCAGGGTCCCGGACAAAACAAGCCCGTTTTCCCCTTTTCCTATTTTAACATCTTTTTGTATAATGTGTACCCCTTTTTCTTCAAAACCATCAATTATTTTTTCAAATTTATCTTCCAGCAGCGCGCGCGCATTGTCCGCGTCATACACCGCATCCACCGGCAGATACTCGCGGCACACGATCCGTCCCGTATAAACGGGCAGATCGATCTGACCGAAGAGACAAAGCCGCTTTTCCTGCATCAGCTCGTCGTACTTCACATACCGGCACCGGGTGAAGGGAAATCGGTAGCGTTTCCCAAACAGGGAAAAAAAGCGGTATTCCTTTTCCCGTCCGGTATAATTTTTGTACGTATAGGAAAAAGGCTGAAAGACCCGCAGCGCTTCTTCATACTCCAGCACCACGTCCCCGTCCGCCACGGCGGTATCCCATTCCCGTACCGTCCCGTCGTCGTTGGCCACCGGAATACATCCGCTGATCAGAATATCCCCCTTTTCCACAAAATCGCCGATTTTCACCTGGGGGACCCCGGAACGGGTCAGAATATCGGCGACGATCCCGGAACGGGCCGCTACCAGATCCGCCCCGTTTTCAAAACGCTCTGCCCGTTCCTGTTGTTCCTCTTTCGTGGGCAGTTCATTCTCCTTGATGGCCACCGTCAGCTTCGTCCCGTTCAGCCGCAGGGAGGTCCAGGTGACCTGCGCAAAGGATTCCCGCAGCGCATCCTCCAGCGCTTCCAGATCGAGCCCCTTTTTTTTCACGCCGTATCCCACACCCTCCGAAGAAAGAAAAGCGTATAATTCATCTTCGGTGATCCGTTCGTTTCCCGTAAATTCGATGGCCCAGACAAATTGCGACATGACGACCAAAAAGAGAAGGCACAGGCCAACCCCGGCCACAAACATCTTTCTGCGTCTCATATCCCGCACGAAAAAAGGCAGCCCGTGCCTTTCCAGCACGGCCACCTTTGTTTTCGTTTTTTTCACGATGTCCTTTAGCAGGAAAAAATCGGACAGGCCGATATACATGACGTAATAGCCGCCGTATCCTGACAATCCCCACAGGATGATCCCCCTGTTGGTGCAAAGATTCATAAACCGTTCGGGGGAATAGCCCCATACCTTGATTTTCAAATATCCTTTCAGATATCGCAGGATCCCTATCATATTGCCTCCGCTAAAGATAACTGATATCGGCGATTTTTCCCTCAATTTTCATATCTTCATTGGTATAATAGGAAATCTTCAGACATTGCCCGCGGACGCGGATCCGACAGGTCTTGCCCTGGAGCATGATACAACAGTCCGTATATTCCAGAATTCCGCGATAGTTCTCCACCAGCATCTGATCGCTGCCGATCACCGTTACGATGCAGGCTCCCAGCATCATGTCCCGGGGCAGCTTCAGAGAATCCGAAAGCAGCTCTCTGGCGCTCTTTTCCGTTGTTTTTACGCGTTTCTTTCTGCCCATGCTCCAATATATGAACCGCAGGGCGCTTTTATGTCATTTGTGATACGGTTCGTGATGCACAATGCGGAAAGCGCGGTAGACCTGTTCCAGCAAAATGACGCGCATAAGCTGATGGGGAAACGTCATGTCGGAGAAGCTGATCGTTTCCTGCGCCCGGTCCAGTACGCTCCGGTGCAGGCCCAAAGAACCGCCGATGACAAACACCACGTCGCTCTTTCCGGAAATCCCCAGCTGTTCCAGGTGCCTGGCAAACCCCACGCTGTCCGTCTTTTTGCCGTCAATGGCCAGCGCAATGCAATAACTGTCCGGACGGATATGGGATAACAGGCGAAGGGCTTCCTTTTCCTTTCCGATCTCTTCCTGCGCCTTTTGACATCCCTCCTGCGTCCTTTCGTCCGCCACCTCAATCAGCTCCAGCCGGCAGTATCGGCTCAGCCGTTTCTGAAACTCTCCCACGGCCTCCCGGTAAAATTTTTCCTTGAGCTTGCCTACGCAAAGAACCGTAATTTTCATTGTTCATCAAAGAGCTTTCCATAGAGCTCTTCCGCGAAATGATCCACATAGCCTTCTTCCAGGTCGCCAAAACGGGCAAAAAGCGTCTCCCGGATCCGTTCCATACGCTTAAAGTATAAAAGTTCTTCCGTATCCTCCGTTTCCCTGCCGCAGGTTTCGTCGATTTGTTCCGCGCTCAGATGCTCCAGGCTATACCGCCACAGCTCTTCCTTCCAGGCCTTTTCCTCTCCCGCCTTTTTCTCCAGTTTTTTACCGGAACGCAAAGAGGCAGCGCCCAGCGCCAGAAACAGCAAAAACAGCGCTCCCATGACAAGACAGAGAAAAGGCTGGCTGCGCCAGCTTAACTGCACCGGCAAAATCCCGGACAAAAGCAGCAACAGCAGCGCGATACCCGCGACGCCCACCGCGATCAGCGTAAAGGCGCCGGACTTATATTCCGCGGCCTTTTGGGACGCCTCCTCATAGACGCCTTTCAACCGGGCGTCTTTTGGGGCCTTTTGGGACGGCAGATCGGCATCGTCCTCATCCTCATTTACGGGCGCAGAGACAACCACATCGTCGGTCTCTTCTTCCGTTTTTTGGGGTTCGTCAAGCGATTCCACCAGTTCGCAGCCGCAGTCTGCACAGACGCGAATCCCTTCCACATATTCGTTCTTACAGTTGGGACACCAGGGCATGTTCAGTTTCCCCCTTTGCCGGAAAGGTATTCATGGATCCCTTTCGCGCCGGCCTTTCCCGCGCCCATGGCTAGAATGACCGTGGCCGCGCCGGTCACGGCGTCGCCTCCGGCGTATACGCCCTCCTTGCTGGTCATTCCGTTTTCTTCATCCGCAACGATACACTGCCACTTGTTGACCTCCAGTCCCTTGGTGGTGGAAGAAATCAGGGGATTGGGGGAAGTGCCCAGCGCCATGATTACCGTATCCAGATCCAGCGTAAATTCAGAGCCCTCCACCTGGATCGGACGTCTCCTGCCGGAGGCGTCGGGTTCGCCCAGCTGCATCCGTACGCAGACCATTCCCTTTACCCATCCGTTCTCATCGGTCAAAATTTCGACCGGATTGGTCAAAAGATCAAAAATGATCCCCTCTTCCTTTGCATGATGCACTTCTTCCACACGGGCGGGAAGCTCTTCCTCGCTCCTGCGGTAAACAATATGCACCTCGGCTCCCAGACGGAGCGCGGTTCTGGCGGCGTCCATGGCCACATTGCCGCCTCCTACCACAGCCACTTTCTTACTGTGCATGATCGGCGTAGGCATCTTGGTCTGAAACGCCTTCATCAGATTGCTTCTGGTCAGGTATTCATTGGCGGAAAAGACGCCGTTGGCGTTTTCCCCGGGGATTCCCATAAATTTGGGCAGTCCCGCTCCGGAACCGATAAACACCGCCAAAAAGCCCTCTTCGTTCAATAACTGGTCGATGGTAACCGATTTTCCTACGATCACATTGGTCTCGATCCTGACGCCAAGGGCCTTGACGTTTTCGATCTCCTTTTGCACCACCGTTTCCTTGGGAAGACGGAATTCCGGGATCCCGTATACCAAAACGCCGCCGGGCTCGTGCAGCGCCTCAAAGATGGTCACGTCGTATCCCATTTTGGCAAGATCGCCGGCACAGGTCAGTCCTGCGGGGCCCGAACCGATCACGGCCACCTTTTTCCCGTTCTTTTCCGGCGCGCCTTCCGGCCGGATGCCGGCCTCCTTCGCCCAATCCGCCACAAAGCGTTCCAGCTTTCCGATGGAGATGGGCTCTCCCTTGATGCCGCGGATGCACTTGCCCTCGCACTGGGTCTCCTGCGGGCAGACGCGGCCGCAGACCGCCGGCAGCGCGCTGGAACGGCTGATGATCTGATAGGCCTCCGCGATATTTCCCTTTTTCACCTGGTCAATGAAGCTAGGGATATCAATGGATACCGGACAGCCCTTGATGCACTGCGCGTTTTTACAGCCGATGCAGCGGGCCGCTTCCTCCATCGCTTCCTCTTTCTGATAACCAAGACAGACCTCGTCAAAATTCTTTGCCCGAACGGCCGCGTCCTGCTCCTTTACCGGAACCTTCTTTAAAATATCTCCCATGATCGTCCTTCCTTTCTCATTCCCGGCATACGCCGCATCCGCCATGATGGGTGTCGCCTTCCTGTGCGGCCAGATATGCTCTTCCCTCTTCGGTTTTATAAATCAGCTGACGTTTCATTGCCTCGTCAAAGTTTACCAGATGTCCGTCAAACTCCGGGCCGTCCACACAGGCGAACTTCACCTGACCGCCGACGGTTACGCGGCAGGCGCCGCACATCCCCGTGCCGTCCACCATGATCGGATTGAGGCTGACCACGGTGGGAATATGTAATTCTTCCGTCATTTTGCAAACGAATTTCATCATGATCATTGGGCCGATGGCGATACAGACGTCATAGGTCTTTCCCTCCCGGGTGACCAGATCCTGAATGGTCTTTGTCACCATTCCGCTTCTGCCATAGGAGCCGTCGTCGGTGGTGATATAAAGGTTTCCCGCCACCGCTTTCATCTCTTCCTCCAAAATGAGCAGATCCTTCGTCTTGGCGCCCACAATCACATCGGCCATGACGCCCCGCTCATGCAGATATTTTACCTGCGGGTACACCGGCGCGCTGCCCACGCCGCCCGCCACAAACAGGATGCGTTTCTTTTTCAGCTCCTCTGCAGATTCCCCGGTCAGATCGGAGGGCCGTCCCAGCGGTCCCGCTACATCATGGAATGCGTCGCCCGCCTTTAAATTCTTCATGTAATAGGTGCTGGCGCCCACCACCTGAAACACGATGGTGATCGTCCCCTTTTTTGCGTCGTAATCGCAAATGGTTAACGGGATGCGCTCCCCGTCCTTTCCTACGCGCACGATCACAAACTGTCCCGGCAGACAGGACTTTGCAATGCGCGCAGCTTCCACTTCCATCAGGTAGATGTTTGCGGCAAGTTCCTTCGCTTCTAAGATCTGATACATGTTCCTTTCACCTTTCCGCCCTTTGGGCCTTGTTATGGATTGTTTCCGGACCGGCTTTCCGGCGTTGTTTCATCGGTTTTTTCTTTCGGATCGATGTGATAGAGTTTGTATGTCCCGTCCGGCTGCTGCTCGATCCGATAGCACTCGCCGGAAATATAATTTACCACATACCGGTTTGGCGTGGCGGTGGTACTGCCGTCCGCCTCTTCGTAGTACTCCCGATACAGATAATAGTGGTTTTCGTTTACGGTCAAAGGATAACGATACAAATAGCGGTTCTGACCGTTTTTCCCTTCGATGCTGCCCTGAATGTCTGAAAGGATGCCGGCGTCCTTTAAATTCAGCAAAAGACGGTTCTGCGCGGCTTCCGTATTCAGCACCGGATGCAGGTTCAGCGTATACTGCATCTTTGTTTCTTCCCCGGTAATCCCGCCCGGGGAAACCACCACAAAGCGAAACTTGGAATATCCCACCGGCATCCAGATCGGATTTTCATAGACCTGACTGTTGGCGTCCGGCTGCGATCCGTCCGTGGTATAATATACCGTTCCCTCCTCCGGCAGGTCCACCTCAATCTGGGTCGGATAAGCATATTCGCCCGATGCCGGCGTGACGGTAGGGGCCGTGGGAACCGTAACGTCAATATAATAGTTTTCCGTCACCACATCGCTCTTTACCCCATACGCATTGACAAAAAAAGCCTTCAGCACATGGGAGCCCGATTCCATGGCGACAGGGGCCGTATAAACGTCGCTTTCCTCCGTGGGCGTCGCGCCGTCCAGCGTATAATAGACGGTGCCTGCCGCATTGCCGATAAGTTTTACATTCTGCTTCTGATAATAGAGCCCCCCGGCCGGATCAAAGGTGGGCGGGTCGGCCAAATAGTCCCCATACCGGCTGCGGATCTCACGGTCGCTGCAGGATTGGATCAGGGTGTTGATCGCTTCGTAATCCTTGTTTTTCTCATAGAGAAGGACAAGCCGCCGATAGGCCTCTTCATTGGAGCCCTCCAGTTCAATGGTCTTAAGGCAGACCTCCTTTGCCTTCTCCCATTCTCCCATCAGATAATAACAGCCGGAAAGACGGTTCAGATAAGAGACGTTGTTGGGAGAAAGGGACACGGCTCTGAGCAGCCGTTTTTCGGCCTCCTGATACTGCTGTCTTTCCAGGCAGGCCACGCCCCGGTTATACTGATATCCCGGCACATAATGCAGCGCGATGACAATCCCCGCAATGAGTCCCAAAAGAGCGGCCGGCAAAAGCCAAAACCAGCGCTTTTTTCGTTCCGTCTTCTTTGGCGGCTCCAC